>CAZECE010000043.1:0-51452 GCA_964510525.1 uncultured Pseudomonadales bacterium
GCCGTCAGACTTTGAGTGACTGGTTGGTGGCTTCTTTGAGGAAACAAGAACCCATTACTTTATTTGAAGATGTGTTCTTTGCGCCTTTGAGCATTGTTGAGTTGTGTAAAATGATCGAGGTAGTCATTCAGCAGCGGCATTCGGGGGTATTCAATCTGGGCTCTAAAGGCGCGATCAGTAAAGCGGAATTTGCGGAGCGGTTGGCGGCGGGGCTGTGCCTGTCACTGGAGAGTGCGCAGAGAAAATCAGTGAGGGAATTTGAGTTTAAGGCGTATCGTCCGAAAAATATGGGCATGGCGGTAGGATGTTTTGAAGAGCAGTTTGCTGTGACATTGCCAGGGATCGGGGATGTTGTTGAGGAGCTGACTTCAGGATACTTCAATAATCATAATTAAAAATGACGAGCGTCGACGGTGTGAGGCTTCTTCTTCACATAAATGATTTTTTTGACCCTCGCCACGACATCTTGATCGCTGTCCACAATCTCGACCCAAAACTCCGGAAAGAATTTTTCTCCAGAGGCCGTTTTTTTCTTAATCTCTGAGAGTTGCTCATCTGAAATTTTAATAATAGACGTTAATTTCTTTTTGCTGGCTTTAAGAAACTCAATTTCGGCTGCTTTATCCCAAACGTAATAGTCTTTCCCCAAGAGTTGCATCAGTAACAACATGATATGTGGATCGATCATTGAATAGAGGCTACCACCGAAGTGAGTTCCTACGGCGTTGCGGTTGTACCAACGCAGTGACATCGTTACATGCAGCTCGCGCCAATCGTCACTTATGTAAGCAATCTTTACCCCTGCGCCTACATAGGGCGGATAGAGATTTAAGAGTCGTTTAAACCACTTGTGGGTAATCTTCATGGGCAATAGATCTTAATCCATCTCGACCATGGCGGCAAAAGACAATTGATGGCTATAATGATGAGACATGTTATGTACTGGTTGAATCTTCAGGACGGACTATGATTATCGATCACCTGGTTAACTCCCCGATTTTTCGTGATCTCAGTATCGATGAGATAGAAAGCATTGCGCATTTTTGTGACTTCATTTTATTAGAAGATGGCGTTTTGCTACTGCAAGAGGATGATGAAGATTATCAAAGCTTGTTTTTGCTGGTATCTGGTTCTTTAGAAATCGTCTCTAATAAAGGCAGTGCGATGAGTGATGAAGTGGCGCTTTCGGTTCAGGAAAAAGATTTGGTCGGTGATATTGCGTGGTTAACAAAGCAAACGCGGATTGCCTCTGTTCGAACACGTGCTGTTGCTGAAATAGTCAAAATTAATGGTGCCGCCTTGGATCAATTTATTGAAGATCATCCTAAAGCGGGTTGTACTATTTTGCGTAATATCTGTGTGACCTTGTGTGAGCGGATGAAAAGTACCAATACTTTGCTGACTCAGCTTCTGCTCAATCACGGGTTATAAAACCTAAAACGTCTGGTCTTATTTCTAAATCACTCTGGTCGTAGCGCTTGGATTGATGTAAAAGCAGCATTCTAAGAACCGTCTATCGAGGTATAATATGATTACGCCCTTGTATGCATCATTACTGGCTTTATTTTTTGTTGCACTCAGTGTTCGAACCTTGAATTTACGTAGAAAACTTAAAATTGGTATCGGTACGGGAGACAACCCGTTGATGTTACGAGCGATGCGGGTGCATTCTAATTTTGCAGAGTATGTTCCTTTGGCCTTGTTACTTTCATTAATGATTGAGTTGCTTAATGGCTCTACCTTGATTGTTCATTTTGTTTGTATGTGCTTGGTTGCTGGGAGATGCATACATGCTTATGGTGTTTCAAATGCATCAGAAAACTATCGCTACCGAGTGTTGGGCATGTCGTTAACTTTTACAAGCATTTGTACTTCCGCAATCATTTTAATTGTTCTAACGTTTTTAGATTAATATTTTGGAAGACTAATAAATGAAAGCAGAAAAATACGATCATGAAACCATTCAGCAGTTAATTGATGAACTCAATTCCACTTCAGAAGGTTGGTTATTGGAAGAAGGGAAGCTAACTAAGCACTATGTATTCAAAGATTTTGTCACGGCGTTTGGTTTTATGACGATGTGTGCCATTTTTGCTGAAAAAGTGAATCATCACCCGGAATGGTTTAATGTGTATAAAAAAGTGAAAGTGCAACTGACCACTCATGAAGTTTCTGGCATCTCTCAAAAAGATGCGGATCTGGCTAAGCAAATGGAAGTTTATGCGCGCGCTTTTAGTTAAATACGAATAAGAGATGATTTGGAGACTTTAAAATGCGACACATTGGATCATTGTTTGTCTTGATGTATTTGTTGTCATTGGCCAATAGCGTCATGGCTGAAGAGGTTGATTCTGCAGTGAGTCATTCATTAATTAGTCTTCATCTTAATGGTAATGCCAGCTATTGTGGTTTGATTGAACATGGCTCAGCTATTAAAGATAATCCTTATGTGAAGAAAGGTAAAAGCAGTTCTGCCAGCTGCGAGGTTCGAATTCCCGAAAAGGAATTTTTTAATCAATTTGAGTTTTGCGCACTTTCCTCGATGAAGGTTTATTCTGAGAATGATGAATGCCAGTTTACGGTCGGTGGCAATAGAGGTGAAGTGTTGTTTTATTCTATATCTGGTAACTCAAAAGTGTTGCCAGGGTGTTCGTTTATCTGTCATCTGAAATCACTGGTAAAATAAAAATCTTCCTGTTTATGAATGAAGAATAAACTCACTGAGGAACTAACCGCTGAGTATTTTTGATAGAGTCAGTCGTTTGGCGACGGGTAAAAATACACTTTGTGTTTTTTGTCTCTCGATGGGCCTTTATTTGACCATGGTTTTGTACTCTATTCCGAGAGTCATAAGCTTCGCGCCGGATATGATGATTTTCGATCTGTCGCCGTTGGGCTATTCGTTGGAGTTTGCTTTTGATTTATTAGCCCAGCTGGGACCTGAAGGGCGGGCTGAGTATCTTTATTTGCAGTTGCCGCTGGATTTTATTTATCCGATTACTTTTGCTGCCGCTCATGCAATGCTTATCTGTTGGTTGTTGCAGAAAGCGCAATCTTATTTGGGTAAAGCGATTTTAGATAAAGGGTTGAGGCTAACGGTTCTGCCCATGTTAGGTTGTTTGTTTGATTATTTGGAAAACACGGGTGTTTTTTTAATGTTGCAGTCGTATCCGGAGCTTAATGAGACTTTGGTTGGGTTGGCCAGTATCATGACGATTCTAAAAAGTTTTTTCGTCACGCTGACGTACAGCGTCATTCTCGGATTGGTTTTATATGCCCAGTTATTAAAGCTTCGTGTTAACCGTTTTTTATGAAGCAAGTTCATAAAAAAGTTAGTTATTTACAAATTTTATGGATTGTTATTTTTTTAATTACTTTAATTTGGTCAGGCATTCATCCTAAGGATTATCTGGTTTGGTTTCTTGAGGTCTTACCTGCGATGATTGGAGGTATATTATTAGCGGTTATTTACAAATCATTCCGGTTGACACCTATTCTCTACTTTTTGATTTTATTGCATTGCATAGTGTTAATGATTGGTGGGCACTATACCTATGCTGAGGTGCCATTTTTTGAAGGGTTTTTAGGGGCAGAAAGAAATAATTACGATAAGGTTGGCCACTTTTTTCAAGGGTTTGTACCGGCTATGTTGGCTCGTGAGATTCTGGTTCGTAAACATGTAGTGAATGGCCAACATTGGCAGAACCTAATGATAGTTTCTATTTGTTTGGCGTTCAGTGCCTTTTATGAATTGATCGAATGGTGGGTAGCTTTGTTAAGTGGGGAGGAGGCTGTCGCGTTTTTAGGGATTCAGGGGTATGTTTGGGATACTCAGTCGGATATGGCTTGGGCTTTATTTGGGGCCTTCTGTGCTTTGGTGTTTTTGTCTCATTATCATGATCGACAATTAAAAAATACTGAGCAATAATCTAAATACGCTCAAGCTGGATCTTTATTGGCCATTGAGGTAGTCGATCAAGACGCCGGTATCAGCCAGAATCACGAATTATCTCTTATTTCGTCTAAATCATTATTGAGATGTTAGAATTAAAAGTGTTCATGATACGAAACATCGAGGTATATTATGGAAATTCAATCGCTTACGGTTTCTGAAAGAATTATTTTAGCGGAAGCACTTTGGGATAGCGTCATTTCTGAAGATGACAAAATCGAAATGACTGAATCTCAAATTCTGGAACTGGATAAACGTTTAAAGACTTTTGAAATTGATCAAGATGAAGGGGCTACTTGGGCCTTGGCTAAAAGCCGAATCTTAGCTAAAAAATGAGTTATCAATTAACGCTTCGCAAAGAAGCTGAGCTTGATGTTGAAGAACAGTTTCATCATTACGAGCGAAAGAGAGAGGGTCTTGGTTACGACTTTATACTGTGCCTGGAAGACGCTTTCGCTAAGCTGAAAAGAAATCCACTGATTTATCGTAAAGTCTACAAAGAGCTGCGCCGGATTCCGGTTGGCCGTTTTCCTTACCGAATGTTTTTTTTGGTTCAAGATAGAAAAGTAATTGTTACGGCAGTGTTTCATGTTCGAAAAGACCCTCAATCTTGGTCCGTACGAAGCTAGTTCTCTTTCCTAAGCACGCGGTTTTTCAAGTGTAAAATTCACGGGGACTCGTATCACGGCCTGTATGTTTTTGCCGTTAATAGAAAACGGTTTAAAGCGCCAGCGTTTGACGGCACGAAGGGCGGATTTATCTAAAGACTCAAACCCTGATGATTGATGCACGGTGATGTTTTGTATTGTGCCTGTGGCATCTACAGTGGCATCAATAATCACTTGGCCTTCATGGCCTTTTTGTTGCGCGCGTCTTGGGTACTTCGGTGCAATCTTATATAAAAAGTTGGGTTTGCTGATGATGGGTAAACCTTCTGCCGTGACTTCATAGGCTTCATTTTCTAAAGGCGTCTGCTTTGGTTCCAGTTTGGCTACTGTTGTTGGTTGAGGCGGGGGGGATTTAGGTGTGGGTTTTGATGCCACCCTTGGGCTTTCTGAAATGGTTTTGGCAACTTTCTGAGGCGCAGGCTTTTGAACTGGTTTTTGGGCAATGGCCTCTTGCTGCTTTGGCGGTTGCTTTTTGGTAATGGGTTGGGTGGGCTCTTTTGGTGTTGGGAGCGCGGTTTTTTTGGGTTTGTTGGCAACAGTGGTATTAATCGTTAGCCCAATGGTGGGTTGTACCTGGATCTTTAGGGTTTGAGCGTCTTCAGATAAGGCTGCAGAGAGCACCCAAACACCGCCTAAGTGGACGGCCAATGCACCTGATACCGCTAATAACCAACGCGTGCTCATGAAGAGACCCCTAATTTTTTAAAACGGTCAAATTTAGCGAACAGAGTGCTGGATGCAAGCCATTTTGGTTGAATGGGGTCAATATAAAGTTCTTTTAATGTGTGTTGGCTTTTTTCTGAACAGCCAAAGCTGAGCGGTCTATTTGAGGTTGGGTCATTAAAAGCTTCGTTATTAGCAGCTTGGGGAGTGTGATAAAAACTGCCAAAGCATTTATCCCAAATCGAGAAACACGAACCAAAGTTTTTATTGTGGTGTTCGGGCGCTTGGCTGTGATGGATTTGATGCATCACTGGGCTGATAAAGAGATGATTGAAACGCCCAAAGGAAACGGGGAATGGGGAGTGGCGCAAATTGGCACCGAGCGCATTAAACATAAAACCAAAGGCGTCGACGCCTAAAATTTCCAGTGCGGTAATCTGACCTGGAAAGGCGTATACAAATACACCTGTGATGGTGCCCAACACCCAAGCACTGCGCCAGCTGGACAAGGCAATTTCCAAAGGGTGAATCCGATACAGGGTTAAAGGCGTTAAGACTTCGGCTTGATGGTGTACTTTGTGAATGCGCCACAAAAAGGGGATTTTGTGCATTAAGTAATGTTGTAAAAAACGACTGAAGTCTTCGCACAGAAATAAGGTGATGCTGAAAACCAGGATCAAGGCGCTGTGGTGGAATTCACTTTCGGAAGAACCTAACTGAATATCCGCAGGCCCCCATTGTTTGTATAAGAAACCTGAGACCGCCAATACAATGGCCATTTTGGTCACAACATAGGGTGCAATGAGGGCGCTTTTGATCAGGCTGTTGATGAACAGGCTGCGAATGTCGAGCCAAGTTGAGGGGTGCAACCAGAGCTTTTTACTGAATATATGTGATAAAGGGACTGTAATAGGCGAATTGTTTGGGTTATTTGAACTGTTTCGACGATGAAAGGCATTGAAAATCAGCACCATCAATGTAGATGTTAGGAGAAATAAAACAAAAACCCTCCGGCTTGGATCCAGAGGGTAGAGCAGTGGGGCAAACAGGGGTTCTAATACGTCCATCATGTCAGCTATTCAAATAAATATTGAAACCCGAGTTCAACACTGCGAGGGCGATTGGGGCGAGCGCCAAAAGGCCGACGAGAAACGATGTCGACTTCGTCGGTTAAGTTTGCGACTTTTAACTGAAACTTTAAGGCGTCGTTGTAATAGTGTTGGCCGACCAGATCTAACGTGATGCGATCGTCTATGCGCTCATTCTCGGCAATCGCGCCATTGCCCGCAGTTTCACGCATCTCGCTGATGTATTGAGTCGCCAACTCCATTGACCAATCTTCGATTTCATAACCCAGCTCTAATGTCAGGACGTTTTCAGGTAAGTAGGGCAACTCATCGCCTTTTGAGACCGTGCCCCATTGTGAAAATCCTGCGACAAAATCGCTTTGGAAGGCGGATTCTGTGTAGGTGTACGTCACTTCCAATGGTACACGCCCTGGGCCAAGTGGCCAGTGATAACCGCCGCTGAGCTCGAGACCGGCAATTTCGACGGCACCGCCATTGATCTCTTCACCATCTTCACACTCACCTGCCGCCGCATCCGAGGTTCTACAACGTGCGAGAAGGTTGCTGTAATCACTGAAAAACACAATGCTTTCAAGATTTAATTTGTTTTTTTCAAAGCGAAACCCCGCTTCCCAGTTAACGCTGATTTCGGGTTCCGCTTCTTCGATGCTGCCGGCAGGCCTTGGGCCTGGTGCGCTGGGTGAGAAGCCGCGATTGACGCCCGCTAATAACCCAAGGGTATCGGAATATTGGTAATAAACGCCAACACCTGGGATCAACACACTCTGATCGGCACTGTTGCTTCGAGTGTTGTCTAGGCGATCGGTCAGCTCTGTTTCAATGTGTTCCGCGCGCAAGCCGAGTGTTGTTGTCCATTTTTGATAGTGGATTTCATCACTGACGAATAATGAAAGTGCTTGGGTTTCGCCGATATTCGAAAGGCGAGGTGAGCGGTCAATGCCGTCATAAACCATGACACCGTTCACCATGTTATACGCCTTGACGCTGTGGAAACGATCGACTTCGTCTTCGTGATAGCGCAAACCGAATGTTAATTCATGGCGATAGTCATTCCATTGAATCGTGGGTTTTAAAATCCACTCGACGCCTTGAGAAACGTATTCACGGTCATTGGTGACTACATCGAGCTTTTGCTGTTCTGATCCTGAGGAGTTCGTGACGCCAGTTAAAATATCTAAGTAACGCGATTCACTGATGCCGGTTGGGTTGGCCAGAATTTCGCGAATGCTAAAAGGCGCACTTAATAAAGGATCCGTGCTGTCGGTGTTGTTGCGAAAGCCATCCACACGGCGCCAGGCGCGATTAAATCGATTGCGATACAGGCGTGTGGTGAGTTTTAGATCGTCTGAAAAAACCAGTTGGTGGTCTAAATGAATTTTATTGTGGTCCCAATCCATTTGATCAAGTTGACTGCCGGCATAGCGATAATAGGGGCGCAGTGCAAAGTCGTCTTCGGTGAGGCCTAAATAGGTTTCATCAGAATGCTCGGTGCCGGCGCCAAGTTTCAGTAAAAAGCGATGTTGGTGACCGGCGTTAGAGGTGGTTTGAAATGATAACTTGGCATCAAGATCGCTGCGCTCGAACCCTGTATCGCCTCCATTATCCAAATCTTTAAAGCCATCACTGCCAAAGCTCAACCCTTCAATTAACCAGCCCCAGCGCCCGTCTTCGCTGGTGGTGCCTACGTTGGTGTGTAATCGATAAAAGCCATCGCTGCCAAAACCACCATTGACCTCGCCTTGAAAGTAATCGGGAATGGGCGTGGTGATTAAGTTTAGTGCGCCGCCGACGGTGTGAGGTCCATACGCAATGGAGACAGGGCCTTTGTAGATTTCCACGGCATGCATGCGAGATACATTGGGGAAGTAGTAGGCCGCTGGTGCAGAGTAGGGCGCGGGGCCAATCAAAATCCCGTCTTCCATCAAGGTGATTTTTTGGCTGCGCTCGGCCGGTGCGCCGCGCATACCGATGTTGGGGCGTAGGCCGTAGCCCTCTTCATCACGAACATACACCCCAGTGGCTTCTCGGAGAACTTGGTGAATGTCAGTGTGCTCGTATTGTTCGAGTTCCACCGGGTCAATCCAGGTGGCGGAACCGGGAAGCGTTTTTACCCTCTCGGCACCACCGGTGACTGTGATTTCATCGACTAAGATGGTTTCGGCTTGTAAAGGGATACTCAATGCGGAGAAAAGTAAAAAGCCGACGGTTGCTCTAATCATTGTCGCCCTCCACGCGTTCAGGTAACGACAAGGTCATTAAGGTTAAAAAATCCGTTTTGAGTAAATCGGTGATGCTTTTTAAGGTGCCGTGCAACGCACAGACCTCGGTGCCGGCAGACACCGTTCTGTTGCTGGAAGCATTCACACAGGCGCTGCTCAGGTTGTTACTTTCTATCGTGTTGAGGGCTGTTGTCAGAGACTGACCGGTGTTGGTTACATAAGTATCGATGATGGCGATGGCCTCATCGGTACGGGTGAGAAGAGTTGTTGCTAGGTCGGGAAAATTGCGTACCGCCAATTGATAGTCAAACCCAACTTGATCACTGGCGTTGGCGGCTTGCGCGGTTAAGCTGGCGATAAAGACCTGCCGGAAGCCTAATAGATTGTCGCGGACGTTTTGCAGAGCGTTGTCACTCCAGGGCGATTCGCGTAACTCTGGGCAAGTGGTGTTGCCGCAGGTGCCACGCCCATTGGCAAAACCCAGCACAGACGCCAGTTTGCGATCTTTGGTTTCGGTATCGAGAAAAAAGAGGGCATCGGTGATTTGGTTGAGTGCTTGTGATGCGGTTTCAAAACGATCGGTGCCGGGTTGTGTCAGGTTGGTTTTGTACACGTCCCAGGCTTGTGTCAGTGCTGTGGCGTTGTTGTTGAGATCCTCGGTGATTTGTGTGGCGTAGTCGCAGCGTTGCGCGCGTTTTTCAACGTCAGTCAGTGCATTCCAGGTTAGAGTTTCTGAGATCAGCGTGCTGCAGGTGGAGTTTAAGTTCGAATTAAATAACAGGTACTCCAAGGCATCCAAGCCGCGTCCTTGGCGGGGGGCGGTTTCAATGTCATAGCCTGATACTTGGCTGCGCACCACCTGGGTATCCAAAGTGCAGGTGCTGACAGCGTCCGGCCATGAGTAAATGCGACCACCTAAACGATTGCCGTTGTCGGTAATGGGTTCGACTTTTGCAGCGGATATTCGTTGCCACGTTGATAGCGCTTGTGACCAACCGGCTTGAGCACTTTCCAAGGCTGAGGTTTCTGAAGCGGTTTCAAGGGCTGCGCAGTAGTTGGTGACGGCGGTTTGCAGTTGTTGAGTGTCGGTTTCAAATTGCGTGAAGTTGGGCGTGAAGACATTGTTGGCCAGGGCTTCTAAGGTGCGCAATAACGCCGTGTCGGAATTTGAAAGTGCGCGACTGGTATCTGTTTCAGTGGTCGTTATGGGGGAGGTATTGGATGAGGTGCTGGTTGAGTCATCGACCAAGCAACCGGCGAGTGAAAAGACACTCGCCGATAATGCAAAGATTTTGATGAAGGGTTTAACGGACAGTTTCATGCAGTTATGTCTCTTTTGAGTAAGGGGGCGAATTGGGCTACCAGTTCAAGACGTTTTCGGGTGCAAAGTTGTAGATGTTTTGCATGATGTCGCGTGCTTGCTCAAGGTCAGCTTGATAAGCCGTCACACCGCCGGTAAAGGCCACGCCATTTTGCGTGCCGTCGGGTAACACTGGCGCGTCGCCCATTAGGGCCAGCACGTCTTTTAGTTGTTGTAAGGTGGTGGCATCGGCTCGAAAAGGCGAATCGGGATTAAACTGAAGACCTAACGCAAAGCCTTTCATTTCAGCCCAGTGTTTGGCGTGATCTCGAAAGGCACTCAAGCTGGTGTAACCATCCACGGCAAAATTGTCCATGTCGTTAAGCGTGTCATTGATGTAGTGAATCACTGTGGCGGCAATGCATTTTTCCCAAGTGCGAGACGCCGTGAGTTGGGCTTCTTCCAGAAGGGCCAAGGCCTCGGTATCCAGATTGCCGGGAGTGGCGTTTAAGATGGTGCGGCCAGCTAAAAAGGCATTAAAGGCGGTGGCGGTGAAGTCGGTGGCGACTGTCGCACCACGATCTCGCTTGGCGCAGTTAGTGCTGTTGCCAAGGTTCACTTCGGACGTGAGGTCGATCAGACCATCGCCATTGGCGTCGTTATAGCCATTAGAAAATTCGGGGCGACCGCCTTTGCTGGCCAGTTCATCGTCCGTGTAGTCGTTGTAATTACGTGCCGCACCAAAATAACCGAAGGCTTCATCCCATTCGTGTTCGACCATGGAGTAAGGAGCGTTACCCTCTTGAGTGTCATTAGCCGTGCTGTAATCGGCTTTCAGGTAATCACCCGTACCTTGCGAATACGCTACCGCACCGAGCAGAAATTTTTGAATGAGTTGTCTAAGGTCTAAGCCGCTCGCTGTTACGTAGGGCACGTCAATGTCGGCGGTGATGCCACCTGTTAAACGGATAATCTCACTGGCTTCATCGGTACTGATGCTGTCTAGTAAAGAGAAAAAGTGTTGTACCAGAGCTTCTGGGTTATTGGGTGCTGTACTGGTGCCGTCTAGGGGGGTGGTCCAGCCAAAGAATTCGCCGTTAATCAGAGCGGGATCATTGCCGGCGGTTTTACCCACCAAGCTTTTACCCGAAGCGATGTCGCCGTAGGTGTTACCTGTTTTGTTTGGGCCTGGGATAATGGGGGTGCTCAATGAATAGCGAAAAGGTTCATCGTCCGCAGAGCCGCCATCAAATTTGTAAAAGAAATTTAAGTTGGTCAAGACGTCTTCGCTGGCATCGTCTTTCAGGTTCAGCATGTAGTCGACTAAGTCTTCGATCAGGATCATGCGTTTGGTTTGGCCGGTATAAGAAACAGATGATATGCCGATGCCAAATTTGTCCTGGAATGCATAGTTGGTGGGGATTGGGTAATCATTCAATGTTCGAGTGGTGGGGGGATTTGGCGTGTTATTACCGCTATCGCTGCCACTGCTCCCGCCGCACCCTTGGGTCAAGGCGGTGGCTACGGCGATGGCCAGTAGCGTGGATTTAGTGTATGTCGGGGCGAATGGCTTAATGAACGGCATTTCGGATCTCCATGTCTTTGAAGGTGAAGCGATTCTGCCAAATGAGAACTATAAAGTAAATGATAATCGTTCTTATTTGATAAAAAAAGCCAACTGGATTAGGATCGCGATCTATGACGTGTCATACCTTATCCCTCCCATTAACCTTTAATAAGGAAAATTAAGGTGTTTAGAGACAGCTGCAAACAACAAACACTATTTTTTATGCCTTTTGGATTTTTTCTGAGTTTGATTTTTTTGAGCGTTAGTTCAGCCCAGGTAAGCCAGGCCGCCGAAGTGAATGTGTACTCGGCTCGAAAAGAGGCTTTGATAAAACCCGTGCTGGATGATTTTACCCAGCAAACTGGGGTAAAAGTGAATCTGATTACCGGCAAAGCCGATGCATTGATTACTCGCATTCAGCAAGAGGGGGTGTTGAGTCCGGCCGATATTTTAATTACCACGGATGCGGGGCGTTTGGTCCGGGCCAAGTCAGCAGGCATCACTCAAGCCATAGATTCCGCCAAGGCCAATGCGATTGTGCCTCAGGGCTTTCGAGACTCCGAAGGTCATTGGTACGCGCTAACCTATCGAGCGCGGACCTTGGTGTACGCGCCTGATCGAGTGACCACTGGTGCTCTGTCGACATTAGAACAGTTGGCCGATCCGAGCTGGAAAGGGCGTATCTGTATTCGGTCTTCTTCAAATATTTACAACCAGTCAATGATCGCCGCGATGATCGATCAGATGGGTGAGCAAGCGACTACTGAGTGGGTGCAAGGGTTGGTGGCTAACTTGGCCCGTCGACCTAAAGGGGGTGATCGCGATCAGATTAAAGCCGTGGTATCGGGCCAGTGTGATGTGGCGATTGTGAATACCTATTACTTGGCGGGCATGTTGAACGATCCAGATCCAAAAAATCGCGCATTGGCTGAGCAAGTTGAAGTGTTTTGGTTGAATCAACAAGATCGGGGCGCGCATATTAATGTTTCTGGTATTGCGGTTGCGCGTCATGCGCCCAACGTTGGTCAGGCGAAAGCATTGATTGAGTTTATGTTAACGCCATCGTCTCAGGCCTGGTATGTTCAGCACAATCATGAATACCCCATTCTTGAGGGGGTGGGGCTCAGTGAAACGGTGAAAGCCATGGGATCTTTTAAAACCGAAGCCGTGACGATGCAAACCATTGGTGAATTAAATGCAGCTGCCTTGAAATTGATGGATCGTGCTGGGTGGCAATAAACCTGAGTATTCGTTTGCTAAGAAGTGTTCGCTTGCTGAATAGCGCTCGTTTGCAGGGTGCTGTTAAGCGGTTTGAAAATGATTCGCGGGTAGTTTGCTCTTGAGTCGCTCTTGGCTGATGGGGTTGTGTGTTTTGGGAGCTCTTTTAGTTGCGCCCATTATTATTGTCTATGCCAGTGTTTTTTTTCCACAGATCGATGTGTGGCGACATCTTCTCGATACGGTCCTTCTGGATTATGTGTCGAACAGTTTGGTCTTGGCGTTGGGAACTGGTGGCTTAGCGTTGCTGCTGGGGATTGTGTTGGGGTGGTGCGTCGCGCGCTACGAGTTTGTGGGGCGCCGTTGGGTGCAATGGTGGGCGGTCTTGCCCTTGGCGATGCCGGCTTACATCACCGCTTATACTTACACGGGCCTGTTGGATTTTTCGGGCCCTGTCCATGTGGGATTGGCTTGGTTGTTAGATGCACCACTTCGTGACGTGACGTTACCTGATATTCGTTCATTACCCGGAGCGACCCTGATCATGGGGCTGGTGTTGTACCCTTATGTGTTTCTGTTGGCTCGAAATGCGTTTCAAGAGCAACCCTCTCAGTTTGAGGAAGTGAGTGCCAGCTTGGGTGTCACGCGCTGGGAGCATTTTAGCCGTGTGGTCTGGCCATTGGCACGACCAGCTGTTTTAGCGGGAACGCTGCTGACGATGATGGAAGCCTTGGCGGATTATGGCACGGTCGCGTATTTTGGTGTCAATACCTTTACCACGGGTATCTTTAGAACCTGGTTTGGGCTTGATAATGCGTTAGCGGCGGCGCAACTTTCAGCGTTATTGTGTTCGTTAGTCTTTGTGGTGTTGGTGGCGGAACGTTACACCCGGCGTCATCTTAAGTCTTATGCTTCTGGACGGGGGGCTATGCGCTGTTCACCTCGAGTGGTTTCTGGGGCTAAGGGCTGGGGGCTGTTATTGCTGTGTCTTTTGCCGGGGGGGCTGGGATTTTGGGTGCCGGTGGTGCAGTTGTCTGAGTGGGCTTGGATGAGTGTGCAAACGAGTGTTGATCCTCTGTTCTGGCGATTGGCGGGCCATAGTTTGCTGTTGGCTTTCAGTGGCTCTGTTTTAATTGTTGCGATGGCGTTGTTTTTTTCCTACAGCCAAAGACTCTTAAAGCGGACATGGGCGACTCGAATGGTACAGATGGTTGGGATGGGGTACGCAATACCGGGAACGGTGATTGCCGTTGGGGTGTTGATCCCATTGATCTGGCTGGATCATCGCATCAATGATGTCACTCAAGCCTGGTTTGCGTGGATGCCTGGATTGGTGTTCTCGGGGACTGTGTTTGCTTTGCTATTGGGCTATTGTGTTCGGTTTTTAACGGTGGGGTTGCAAAATACGGAGTCAGGATTGGCGCGGATTACGCCGTCGATGGATGAAGCCGCGGCGGTTTTGGGGTATCAACCTGTTCAAGCCTTGCGTTGGGTGCATGTGCCCATGTTGAGAGCCAGTCTGATCAGTGCGGTGTTGCTGGTGTTTGTCGATATTTTAAAAGAATTACCGGCAACGTTGATTTTAAGGCCTTTTAATTTTAATACGCTGGCTGTGCGCACGTATGAGTTGGCATCCGATGAGCGGTTGGTGGATGCGGCGCTGCCGGCGTTGACTATTGTGTTGGTGGGTTTGATTCCGGTTATTTTATTGACGGGATTATTGAATAAGTCTTCTTGGGGTGACGGCCGTGTTAAAGCTTGAGGGCGTATCCATCGCTTACGACGGTTCTAATGTGATCAGAGATGTGTCTTTGCGTCTTGAAGCAGGGCAAATTGGGAGTCTGCTCGGGCCTTCGGGCTGTGGTAAAAGCTCCTTGCTGCGTGCGGTCGCCGGGTTTGTGGCTGTGGCGTCAGGTGTTATCGCATTGCGCGGTGAGCCTGTTAGCGGTCAGAACATGTCTGTTGCCCCAAGTCGTCGGGGAGTGGGCTTGGTGTTTCAAGACTTTGCTTTGTTTCCTCATTTAACGGTAGCCGAGAACATTGCCTTTGGATTGAAAAAATGGTCCGAGCGTGAGCGCCTGGTGCGTATTGAGTCGGTTTTAAGTTTGTTGAAAATTGAGTCGCTTGGTGCGAGTTACTCTCATCAGTTGTCCGGTGGCCAGCAGCAGCGTGTGGCAATCGCCCGGGCCATTGCGCCCAAGCCAGATGTATTGTTACTCGATGAGCCTTTTTCCAGCTTGGATGCGGAATTGCGTGCTGAGCTGGTGCATGAAATTAAAGCTGTGGTTCAAACCGAAGGCATGACGGCTTTGCTCGTGACCCATGATCAACAAGAGGCCTTTGCGTTTGCGGATGTGATGGGGGTGATCAGTGACGGTAAGCTTCACCAATGGGGCAGTGCGTATGATTTGTATCATCGTCCGGCCAGTCGGTTTGTGGCGGATTTTATTGGCGAAGGTGTGTTTGTGTCTGCGACCTATCGGCCGCCTAAAAAAATACAAACGCCTTTAGGAGAGTTGTGTTGTTTGGAGCCAACGGTGATTGATCGCATTGCTCAGGAATCTCGACCTTTGGAGGTGTTGATTCGACCCGATGACATCATTCACGATGATGACAGCCCTTACACGGCAACAGTGAAAAGTCGGGCGTTTCGGGGGACGCATTTTATGTATCAGTTGCAAGTGGCCGAGTTGCAGGACACAGTGTTGCTGTGTTTGGCACCTTCTCATCATGATCATGCGGTCGGCAGTGCTTTTGGGATTCGTTTGGCATTGGACCACCTGATTGTGTTTCCAGTAGAATGATGTGTTCCTCAAATGACGAACTTTAATACCATGCAAATCAGCCTCCAACTCCCCGATGATTGGCATCTTCACCTAAGAGATGATGTCATGCTCGAAGAAACCGTACCCGCAACGGCCCGCTGCTTTAAACGGGCTATTGTCATGCCTAACCTAGTGCCGCCGGTTCGTACCGCACAGGACGCTTTGGCTTACAAAGCTCGCATCATGGCCGCTAACAAGACCGGCCATCCGTTTGAACCCTTAATGACGATGTATTTAACGGATGCGACGACCAGCGAGCAGATTCGTGAAGCCGCTGAGATGGGGGTGACAGCTGTGAAACTGTACCCGGCTGGCGCAACCACTAATTCTGATTCTGGAGTGACCAATCTAGAAGCCTTAACCCCTGTATTAGAAACCTTGGCTGAGGTCAATATGTTGTTGTTGGTGCACGGTGAAGTGACGGATGATTCGATTGATATTTTTGACCGAGAGAAAGTCTTTATTGAGCAGCGCTTAGAGCCTTTGATCCAGCGCATACCCCAGTTGCGGGTTGTGTTAGAACATATTACGACGCAGGAAGCCGTGGCCTTTGTTCAAGAGGCGGGGGATAGCATTGCAGCGACCATCACTCCCCAGCATTTGCTGTTGAATAGAAATGATTTGTTGGTAGGTGGCATTCGACCTCATAATTACTGCTTACCTATTTTAAAGCGTAATACGCATCAAGAAGCCTTACGGCAGGCTGTGGCATCAGGTTCCAAACGTTTTTTTCTCGGAACGGATTCAGCGCCTCATGAAAAAGCTAAGAAAGAAACCGATTGCGGTTGTGCGGGTTGCTACAGTGCTTGGGCGGCTTTGGAGCTGTATGCACAGGTGTTTGATGATCTCGGTGCTTTGGATAAGCTCGAAGGATTTGCGAGTCATTATGGTCCTGATTTTTACGGATTGCCGCGAAACCAGGGGGCGGTAACGTTGCAGCGTTCCCCCTGGAAAATCCCTGATTCAATTACACTGCCCACTGGAAACCCCATTATTCCTTTTATGGCTGGAGCCACGATTAACTGGCGCGTTGAATCTGTCTCGTACGATTTTCTTTCTCCAGCTTGCTAACAAGCATTTATCGTGTCAGTTTTGGCTGAGCTACCCCAGGGTGTTTTTTAAAAACCGACTGGCTGGCTGGATAACTTCACCGGTACGGAAGGTTTTTTGACGTTCAAGGTTGGCTACAACTTGCAGTCGATGGATGTTCTTATAGCCTTCAAAAAAATGATTAAAATTTTTTGAGCGATCGCTGTCTTGCCATTTTGCTTCAATAAGTCGGTGGGGTTTGTTTTCTTTTTGAATAAAAAAGTCGATCTCGTAGCCATTGCGGTTGCGTATGTAGAAGAGTTCGTAGTGTATGCCTTCGACATCTTGAGCGTAGTGGATATCTTTAAGTAGAGATGTTGCAATCAAATTTTCAAATCGAGCGCCCATATCGTCGGCAACCATGGCGTTGTCAAAAAAATAATATTTTGGTTGCTTGGTGAGCGCTTTAGCAATATTTTTGTGATAGGGAGAAACCCGAAAAATCACGTAAAGGTTTTCGAGCAGCGTGAGCCAGGCTTGGACTGTTTTTGGGCTTTTTTGTAGGTCGTTAGCAAGGCTATTTGCTGAAACTGGACTGCCAACTCTGTGTTTAAGGAGTTCGATAAGTGTTTCAAGCCCCTTAATATCTCGAATGGCTGTTAAGTCTATGAGATCTTCTCGCAAAATTAAGTCAATATGAGAGCGGCGCCATCGGTTGTAATAGGTTTTTTTTCCATTAAAAAAAGGCTCAGGGAAGCCGCCCACGGTTAACAGGCGAGAAAAAATCTCTTGTTCATCCAGGTCGGTATTATTGCATGCCTCTTGGAAGGTGATTGGGTGTAAGTGAAACAAAAAATGTCGACCGGCCAGAGAGTCTCCGACTTTTCGAAAGGCTGAGAGATTGGCGCTGCCTGTGATGACGATTTCAGGTTGTAAACCTTCGACGTCATATACGCCCTTGATCCAGGCTTTCCACTTGTCCATCTTGTGCAGTTCATCAAAGATCACCAGCGGCTTCGTGCGATCCCAACTGAGTTCTTGTATTATTTTCCGGTGAGCAACTGAATCGAAATTAAGATATTCAAATTCTTCTGAGAGCATTTTCGACAATGTGGTTTTTCCGCATTGTCTAGGACCAGTAATTAATATGATTTTTTTACTTAAGTCGGCTTGTATTGGGCTTAATAAATCTCTTTTCATAATTAGACATTTTTGGAGTTTATTTTAAAAATGTCAATTATTTTTTGTATGTAACTCCAAAAATGTCTGGGCGGTTAGCCCTTCGTGTCTGTATTTTTCTAACTCTTCTGGCAATTGATTTGCCAGCTCTATCTATTTTAAAGCATTATTAAGTTGCTGAGTTCATTGGCGTTAATGCCATTTTTTTTCTTCGGCTTGGGCTTTTAATGTAAAATGCTTTCTGCATATTTAATGATTGATCTGATAATGGCTTGGCTGAAATTGAGTCCATGTTGTCTACCTAATTCTCATTTGATCCGCTTTAAAAGAGAGATTATTGCTTAAATGACCCTTCTGATTGTTTATTTGTTCCTCGCTATAGGCGTTTCCTTTCTTTGTTCGGTTTTAGAGTCTGTTTTACTTTCCATAACCCCCGGCTATGTTCAGCACATACTCACCAGTCGGCCGCGTGTGGGGCGTGCTGTAAACCGAGTGCGGGAAAAGCTCGATGAATCCATCTCAGCGATTTTGATTCTCAACACCTTCGCTCATACCGTTGGTGCTGTGGGTGTAGGCTCTCAGGCGATTAAAATTTTTGGTGAGCAATGGGAATCTTTGATTGCTGTTGTTTTAACCTTGGTGATTCTTTATTGCTCTGAAATCATTCCAAAGACCCTGGGTGCCAAGTATTGGCAGCGTTTGGCGCCCAGCGCCGCTTTTGTAATTCGGTGGTTAGTTAAGCTGGTATTTCCGTTGGTGTGGATTTCGGCTCGTATCACAAACGTATTTGGCAAACATGAGTCTAATGCTGTCAGTCGGGAGCAGCTCATTGCTTTGGCTTATTTGGGCCGTAAAGGCGGGGTGCTGGGCCCGAATGAAAGCTTGTATTTAGAAAACGTGTTGCGTTTGCAAGAAGTGACAACCGAACAAATCTGCACGCCTCGCAGTGTGGTGCATATGTTAGAACACTCAACCACTGTTGCCGAAGCCTTGGATCATCCTAAAACCAAATCCTTTACTCGAATTCCGGTTTTTGATGAAAACGCCGATAATGTGCTCGGCAAAGTGATTATTCGAGATCTATACGAAGCTGAAATGCGCGGGGAAGGTCATCAAGCGGTTGATAAATGGACTCATGAGCTGGATAGGGTTTCTGAAAAATTGCCCGTGATGCAGCTTTTAGATCAGTTCATAAAAAACAACAAGCATATGTTTTTGGTGGAAGATGAGTTTGGCCAGACTACTGGAGTGGTTACTTTGGAAGATGCGCTTGAAACCTTGCTCGGTCGTGAGATCGTTGATGAAAGTGATCAGGTAGAAGATATGCAAGCTTTAGCAAAAGGGCAATATCGTGAAAAGCTGCGCCACAGGAGAAAGGCCGATGAGCATTAAGCATTTAATACAGCCGAAAGAAAAAGATCTGGGCGAATTCTCAGTACGGCGTTTGTTGCCTTCGGCTAAACAACAAATGGTCGGCCCGTGGATCTTCTTTGATCACATGGGGCCTGCTGAGTTTGCTCCTGGTCAAGGGGTGAATGTTCGTCCGCACCCTCATATTAATTTGGCTACGGTCACATATCTGTTTGAAGGGGAGATCTTGCATCGCGATTCCGTGGGCAGTTTGCAAACCATTCAACCTGGGGATATAAACTTAATGGTGGCGGGCAAAGGTATTGCTCATTCCGAGCGAGAGCGGGAAGAGGTTAATCAGCAAACGCATCGATTGCATGGTTTGCAGCTTTGGCACGCTTTGCCAGAGGTTTATGAAGAAATCGAGCCGGCTTTTTATCATTACCCTTCAGCGGAAATTCCTCAATTTATTGAAGGCAAGGTGACGGGGCGTGTGATGATGGGGGCGGCTTATGGCGTGGTTTCCCCGGTTAAAACCTTTGCGCAAACCTTGTATGTGGAAGCCAAGCTGCCAGCGGGCGAATCGTTTAAGTTGCCGACCGAAGATGAGTTGGCTGTGTATGTCGCTGAGGGTGGTGTTAGTTTAAAAGATCGGTCTATTCCTCAATATGCTCTGGCAATAGTAGAGCCCGGTTCCGATTTGTATTTGATGGCCGAACAAGACAGCCAAATAGCCTTGATTGGCGGTGAAAAAATGACTGAGCGCTTTATTGAGTGGAATTTTGTATCCAGTCGGCAAGAGCGCATAGAGCAAGCCAAGTTGGATTGGAAAGCAGGGCATTTTCCGAAAGTGGTGGGGGATGAAGAAGAGTTTATTCCGTTGCCTGAGTAAATAGTATGCTTGATGTCCGATTTGTTGTAATCATGCAGATTTGAAGTTAGACTTAAAATCTGCATGATTAATTCTAATCTATTATTTTATATGGCTTTTTTGTATGTATTTGCGCGCCATTTCTGAGGTTTTGCGTCACTCCGCTGAAAAATTTCCTGTCGTGACCTTAAGTGGGCCTCGGCAAGCGGGTAAAACGACCTTAGTTAAAAGTTGTTTTCCTGATCATGCATATATCAATCTGGAGGCGCCGGATACCCGGCAGTTTGCGGAACAGGATCCGCGTGGGTTCTTTCGCCAGTTTTGTGGGGCCTCTGTGACGGGTTTAACCATACTGGATGAGGTGCAAAGAGCTCCTTCCTTGGTTTCTTACATTCAGACCTTTGTCGATGAGAATAAAATTAAGGGTCAATTTATCCTAACGGGCAGTCATCAGCTGGAGCTGAATCAAGCGGTTAGTCAGTCCTTGGCAGGGCGCACCGCATTGCTCACCTTGCTGCCTTTATCATTGACGGAGTTGAATCAGCCTAGAGTGTCTGAAGAGTGCATCTATCAGGGGTTTTTGCCGCAAGTGCACGCAGAGAGGCTGAGTGCTCATGAAGTCTATCGGTATTATTTTCGAACCTACGTCGAGCGAGACGTTAGATTGATGATCAACATTAAAGACATTTCACGGTTTGAGCAGTTTATTCAGTTGTGTGCAGGGCGCATTGGACAGTTATTTAATGCCAGTCAATTGGCGAATGAAGTAGGGGTGTCGTCTAATACAATCCAGCAATGGTTATCCATTTTGGAGGCTTCGCATATTGTCTATCGTTTAAAGCCCTATTATGAGAATTTGGGTAAGCGCTTGGTGAAATCACCCAAGCTGTATTTTACCGATGTGGGCCTGGCTTGTTATTTATTGGGCCTTAAAAATGCCGAGCAGGTGAGTCGAGATCCTTTGCGGGGGCAGCTATTTGAAAATTTGGTGGTGATTGAATTGCTTAAGCATCGTTATAACACGGGCAATGATGCTGATTTGTATTTTTATCGTGATGCGAATGGTCATGAAGTGGATGTGTTATTCAAATCTGGGCGTTCGTTAAGGCCTATTGAGATTAAGGCTTCTGAAACTTTCCACCCTCAGTTAGCTAAAAATGTTCGGTATCTCGAAACAGTGTTGGGAGATCGTTATGAATCGGGTTATGTGATTTATGCCGGTGACTTGCATGCACAGAAAGAAGGTTGCGAATTTTTGAATTTTAATCAAGCTGAGGCTGCCCTCGTTCCTGAAATTGCTCCATCGAAACGCCAGTGACGTTAAAACCACATTCGTTCATGAACTTGGGAAGCAATCGTTAGATGGCCAGGCAATTTTGATTTTCGGTGCATTATAGCGGGGAGCCTTTGGAAACAGTGGAAGTTATGGATAAGCTCCAATGAGTATTGAAACTTTGCCGATCAGTGTGATCATTCGCACTCTGAATGAGGCTGCTAACATTGAACGATGCATTAGAAGCTGTCAGTCAAATAAGCCGTTTGAGATCTTAGTGGTGGATGGTCAGTCCATCGACAATACTCGTGACATTGCGGAATCGTTGGGAGTGAAAGTGCTCCAGTGTGAGCCAAGTCTGGTGATTCAACGCGACGCAGCCATCAATGCTTGTGATGCTTCGACGGAATTTGTTGCTATTGTCGATGCTGATGATGTGTTAGAGGCTAACTGTTTAGCATGCTTGAGAGACGACTTGGTTCGTGATCAGGCACAAGCGGTTCAGGCGGCGCATGGGTGTTATTCTGAGGTAACCGGACAACCAGCGACTTATTGGGAAAAAGCCATGCTGGCCAATTTACAAGTGATCAATCGATGTAATCGGTTGAACCCTGAAGCCATTAATATGGTTGGGCGACCAGCGTTGTACGTCAAATCTTGGCTGGTTAAAGCCATTCAGTCTGAGAGTCGGCAATTTACATCCGCTTCCGAAGATTCCGATTTGTCTTATCGGTTAAAATTGTTGGGCGCCCAATTTACTTATGGAACGGGCATAACGTATCGAAAGCATTTGGCAACTTTTGGCGGGCTTATCAAACAATGGCTTGTTTATGGGCAAGGGGATGCCAAGTTTGTGTTGAAGCACCCTGAACGTAAATGGCACGTGCTGTATCATCAACTAATTAATTATCCATTGGTAAGAGCGGCTTATTGTGCGCGATGGGTGTCGGTTCGTTACGTGCCTTTTTTTATTGCTCAGGGAGTTATCCGTTTTGTGGGGTTTTGTCGGTTTTTGATGAAAAAAAGATCGAAATAAAGCTGATTTATGATGACTTACATTATGCAATTTTTGCCCTTTCATGGTCTTTGGTCTATCTATACCTCTCGTTGGTTTAATTTTCATGGTTTTGGTTTGATTTGCGGGGCTTTGGTTTGATTTCGAAACGTTGGTTGAATGATTCGCAATAGGGATGCGGCATGAAGGTAGTGATTCTTGCGGGCGGTTATGGCACTCGGTTGAGTGAAGAGACGGATATTAAGCCAAAGCCCATGGTTGAAATCGGTGGTAAACCGATTTTGTGGCACATCATGAAGCATTATTCTCAGTGTGGTTTTAATGAGTTCATTATTCTATTGGGCTACAAAGGCTATTCCATTAAAGAATACTTCGCTAATTACGTTTTGTATCAGAGCAATATTACGATGCATCTCAGCAATGGCAAAATCGAAGTTCATGATAACTTCAGTGAACCTTGGGTTGTGACGTTGTTGGATACGGGAATTGATACCATGACCGGTGGCCGAATCAAGCGGGCCAGCGATTATATTGGCGGGGCGCCTTTTTTATTAACTTACGGAGATGGGGTGTCCGATGTTGATGTTCGTGAAGTCGTTCAGTTTCATCAACAACAAAAGACTTTAGTAACGATTACGGCGGTGCAGCCAGAAGGTCGATTCGGGTCCTTGGATATCACGGGTCACAAAGTGGAACGTTTTGTTGAGAAACCACAGGGCGATGGGCATTGGGTGAATGGTGGTTTTATGGTGTGTGAGCCGACTGTGCTCGAACACATCCAGGGGGATGCTTCGGTTTTTGAGCAGGATGCACTGGATAAATTGGCTCAGTCGGGTCAAATGGCCGCTTTTAAGCACCACGGTTTTTGGAAGTGCATGGATACCTTGAGAGATAAGCAGCATTTAAACGCGATGTGGAACGCCAATACCGCAAAGTGGAAAACTTGGGATTAATGCGTGGAACTCTTTGATAATCAATACCAAAATAAACGCGTCTTGGTAACGGGGCATACGGGTTTCAAAGGGTCTTGGCTGTGTTTGTGGTTGCAAGAGTTAGGTGCTACGGTTTTTGGCTATAGCTTAGCACCTGAGACGACGCCTAATCATTTTGATGAATTGAATTTAAGCATTACCTCAGTGATTGGCAATGTGTGCGACCGTGAGCACATAGCAAAAGTTGTTGCTGATTTTGAACCAGACATCGTTTTTCATCTAGCCGCACAATCGCTTGTGCGTCGATCTTATACAACGCCGGTAGAAACTTTTGCCACCAATGTGATGGGCACGGTGAATGTTCTTGATGTTTGTCGACTGGCGCCTTCGGTGCAAGCGGTGGTGAATGTGACCACGGATAAATGTTATGAAAATAAAGAATGGGTTTGGGGGTATCGGGAGTCGGATCGATTGGGCGGTCATGACCCTTACAGTACATCCAAGGCGTGTTCGGAATGGGTCAGTGCCAGCTATCGGCAGTCGTTTGATCAAAGTCACTTGCTGATTGCAACGGCTCGGGCGGGCAATGTTGTCGGTGGGGGCGATTGGGCCGAAGATAGGTTGATACCTGATCTGATGAAAGCGGCGGCAGAAAAATCAACTTTAGATATTCGAAATCCAGAGGCCACTCGGCCTTGGCAGCATGTATTGGAACCGCTCAGAGGTTACCTTATGTTAGGGCAGCGGTTGTTGGGAGGTCATGCCCAGTTTGCTTCAGCCTGGAACTTTGGTCCGAATGAGGAAGGTCACTTAACGGTTCGAGATGTTGTGGCCGAAGTGAATAAAAGCTGGTCTATCAAAACCAATATGCCTAAAAAAACGGTTTCGGGGATTAATGACAGTTTGCATGAAGCGGTCAATTTAAAGCTCGATTGCTCTAAGGCGCGATCAGCTTTGGGTTGGCGTCCTGTTTGGTCAGCTGAAAAAACCTTTGCCATGACCACTCAGTGGTATCGCGTGTTTTATGCTGAGCAGCAGCTGGAGTCATTGGATCAGCTTCGTCAGTATGTGAATGATATGAGTCAGCTAGGATGATCGTAAAAAAACTGTCTTTAGACGGCGCTTTAACGGTAAAACCCGAGATGCATGAAGACAGTCGAGGCGCATTCGGGCGTATTTTTTGCCAGTCATCCTTGTCAGAGCACGGGTGGCATTTTGAAGTGGCTCAAGTGAATCATTCGGTTAATGCGGTGGCCGGTACGGTGCGAGGGTTGCATTTTCAACATCCGCCGTATGCTGAAAAAAAAATGGTTAAGTGTATTAAAGGCTGTGTGTACGATGTGATTGTCGATCTTCGCCAGCAATCGCCGACTTTTTTGCAGTGGGAAGCCGTTACCTTGTCTGCGGACAATCGATTGATGATAGGCATCCCACAGGGGTTTGCTCATGGTTTTCAGGTATTGGAATCGGGCTCTGAATTGCTGTATTTCCATTCCGATCCTTATGTTTCGGGCAGTGAAGGGGCTATTAAGTACGATGATCCGGCCATTGGTATTGAATGGCCGAGTCCGGTGAGCTTGGTGTCGGAGCGTGATCAACATCATTCTTATTTACCCGCTGATTTTAAGGGGTTGGTGGTATGAAGTGCCGTCACTGCAACACGCTGTTGGAACATCGATTTGTGGACTTGGGGCATGCTCCGCCGTCAAATGCTTATGTTGCTCAACAACAACTCAATGAGCCGGAGTTATATTTTCCGTTAAAGGTGTATGTATGTTCTGCTTGTTGGTTAGTACAGGTGGAGGATTATCAATCTTCTGGCAGTCTATTTACTGAGGATTACGCGTATTTTAGCTCCATGTCTGCTTCTTGGTTGCGTCATGCCAAAGATTACGTGGGCATGATAACCGAGAAATTGGGTTTAGATGCGTCTTCGCAAGTCATTGAAGTGGCCTCTAATGACGGTTATTTACTGCAATATTTTAATCAGAAAAACATCCCTTGTTTGGGGATCGAACCAACGGCCAGCACAGCCAAAGTGGCTCGCACCAAAGGGATTCAAACCTTAGAGGCTTTTTTCTCAATGGAATTGGCGCAACGCCTGGCTGATGAAGGCCGGCAGGCGGATTTGGTGTTGGGCAATAATGTGTTGGCGCATGTGCCTGAGATCGATGATTTTGTGATGGGTTTAGGGCGAGTTTTGAAAGAAACGGGCTCGATTACAATGGAGTTTCCGCACCTGTTGAATCTGATTCAATGCACGCAATTCGATACTGTTTATCATGAACACTATGCTTACTTGTCTTTGCATGCCGTGGAAAATATTTTCCAAGAAGCGGGTTTGGGCATTTATGATGTGGAAGAACTCCCAACCCATGGTGGGTCTTTGCGCATCTATGCTTGTCACGCGGCTTATCTCAAACGTCGCTATTCTGAACGGGTCTCCGCTGTATTAGAAAAAGAAAAAGTGGCGGGCTTGCTCTCTTTGGATACATACCAGTGCTTTCAGAAGCACGTCGAGCAAATCAAGCTTGAGTTTTTGGGGTTTTTGCTGGAGCAAAAAAAACAAGGCAAACGAATAGCGGCTTATGGTGCTGCGGCCAAGGGCAATACCCTGTTGAATTATTGTGGTGTAAAACAACGGGATTTAATTGATTATGTTGTGGATGCGGCGCCCTTAAAACAAGGGAAATACCTGCCTGGCAGTCATATTTCCATTGTTGAAGAAGACCAATTAAAAGCGACACAGCCGGATTTTGTGGTGCTTTTTCCCTGGAATCTGAGAGAAGAGCTCGTTGATCAGCTGCATTATATTCGGGAATGGGGAGGGCGCTTTGTGGTCGCCATTCCAAAGTTGGACATCTTTTAAATGAAAAAAATCTTGATCACAGGTGCCAGCGGGTTTATTGGTCGAGCCTGTCTCGATCAGTTGGATCAAAATCAATTTGAAGTCCATGCGATTTCTAGAAAAGTAAACACGTCAAAAGACATTCACTGGCATCAGCTGGACCTCTTGAATCATGAGGCCTGTTGTCAGTTGGTTCGTAAACTCAAGCCGAGCCACTTATTGCATTGCGCCTGGGTTACGGATCATGGGGCCTATTGGCATTGCCCTACGAATTTAGACTGGGTGGCTGCCAGCCTGCATCTATTGAGGGCATTTGCCGAATCCGGTGGGCAAAAAATTGTCGTAGCGGGTACCTGTGCTGAATACGATTGGAGTTTTGGGGTGTGTAATGAAGAACAAACCCCCTTGAACCCCTCGACACTTTATGGGGCCTCGAAAAATGCATTGCAGGGCATCTTGGAAAAATTTGCGATCGAAGCGCAGTTAGAATATGCCTGGGCGCGCTTGTTTTTTGTTTATGGGCCCTATGAGTATAAGCAGCGTTTAATTCCCTATGTGATCACCCGCTTGTTAAATCAGGCTGAAGTTTGTTGTTCTCATGGTGGTCAGTTAAGGGATTTTATTCATGTTCGAGATGCGGCCGCTATACTGGTGTCTTTGCTTGAGAGGGGATGCCGTGGGGTCTTCAATGTAGGTTCCGGTTTTCCCGTCAGTATCAGAGATGTTGTGTTGAAAATTAATGAGCTTTTCGATGGTCCGAGTGATATTGTTTTTTCAAATAACAAGTGCCGTTACTATCAGCCGATACACAAAAACTTCAAAAAAATGTTAATTATGAGTTTCAATATACGCTTTCTTCAGGTTTAGAGGACGCGATTTGTTGGTGGCGAGAGGCTTTGTGATCTCACGTTTTTTAAGTGGATAGTTAGTTTTCTAGTATTGATATGCAAATACCGAATGACACGTTAGCTCGACACATTTTGAATAAAATTGTTGATACCACGCCTCAATTTGGCCCAAGAAAAGTTGAAAAATCTTTGGCTCTCTATGGTGCTGGCGAGCTTGGCAAGTTGGCAGCCGATTTTTGCTCGCACGTGAATTTAGATATTGAATATGTGGCTGATCGTAAGGCGGACTTATATTTTGATGATCCAGTTTGGTCATCTCATCGCTTATTGTCTTTAGATCAAGTGTTGTCCTTAGGTAAAGATACGCCTGAGTTGCAACAAGACGTTATGCTGGCTAATTGTATCGCGACCCAGCCCCACTCATTGATCTCCGCTGAGTTAAAAAAGCAAGGATGGCAAGATGTTGTGCCGTTTTATGATATTGCGGAGGCCTATCAAGAGCAATATCCGCTTAAAAATGGTTGGTTTGCCGATGATTTGACTGATGAGGACCTGACGGGTATGGAGTCGGTTTTGTGTCGGTGGCAGGATGATGTATCCCGGGCTCATCATTTGCAGTTTATTGCTTGGCACCGATTGCGAGAAGATTGGATATTTGATGAGGCGCTAGTTGATACCTCGAATCGCTATTTTATTCCTGAGATTGTGTCAGTATTACATGAACAAGAAGTGTTTGTTGATGTGGGGGCTCATTTTGGATTCGTGAGTAAAAAGTTTGCTGATATCGTACAGCAACGATTTTCTAAAATTGTGATGATTGAACCGGATGCTCACAATGCTCACCAATTAAAACGGAATTTTGAGAGTAGCTTAAAAGAAAAGCAAAAGGTGCAGTTGATTGAAACCGCTGTCAGCCACAAAGCTGGGCAGGGTGCTTTTTATTCAGGTTTTAACTATGCGAGTCAATTAGGGCGTTCGGGCGATCAGCAGGTTGAGATTCAGACGTTGGATCAACTGAATATTCCGGCAACTTTTATTAAAGTGCACTTGGAAGGCTGGGAAATGTTGGCGCTTAATGGGGCTCTAGAGACTATTAGGGAATACCGCCCTATAATTACCGCGACTTGTTATCATGATAAAAAAGGTCTTTGGAGCTTTCCTGCTCAGTTAATGGCCTTGTTACATGATTATCGTTTTCATTTTCGGCTGCATGCATGGATGGGTACTGGGGCGGTTGTTTATGGCATACCCAAAGAAAGGGGAAGAGGTTTGAATAATGAAAGCTAAATTGCAATCGAAGTTATATTTGGATAAACGTTCTCGGCTTGAAGAAGTTATCCCACTCGAAACCCCTTATTTGTTGTATTTAGATCCGGCCAGTACGTGCAATTTCCAGTGTTCTTTTTGCCCTACGCATTTGCAGGCAAGAAGCGCCAAAAAGGTAATGGACTACGAGTTGTTCACCAAAGTCATGGACGACTTAAATGAGTTTGATGAGCCTTTAAAGGTGCTTCGAATGAATAAAATTGGTGAGCCGCTGATCAATAAGCGCATGGTTGATATGGTGAAGTACGCCAGACAAAGTGGTCGGGTGTTACACATCGATACCACGACGAATGCCTCTTTGCTGAACCCAGAGATGATTACCGGCTTGATTGATGCCGGTCTGGATCGTATGAACATTTCGATTGAGGGCGTCAATGAAGCTCAATACCTTGAAATAGCCAAAGCTCGGATTAACTTTGAAAACCTCGTGAATACCATTAAATGGTTGTATCAACATAAAAAGCAATGTGAAATTACGATCAAGGTTCCTGGAGAGTATTTATCAGATCAAGATAAACAGACTTTTTTTGATGTCTTTGGTGATCATTGTGATCGTATTTTTATTGAAGAACTGTCCCCCATTTGGCCTGAATTTGATGAAATGAATGGTTTGGGTCAATCGGACGCTGAAGCTGAACGCCAGGGGCAGTACAAACAAACCAACACAGAAAAAGAAATTTGCACTTATATTTTTTATGCGATGGTTATTAATGCCGATGGTACGGTCAGCGCTTGTTGCCCGGATTGGGATCAAAAATTGATAATTGGTAACAGTCGAACTCAGTCATTGAAAGAAATTTGGAATTCTAAAGCCATGAACGATTTAAGGCGGCTGCACTTGCAAATGCGGCGTCGTGAAAATCCGGTCTGTGGTGCTTGTGGTCACATTAAAACCAGTCAAGTGGATAATATTGATGACTATCACGACGTGTTAAGCAAAAAGTTTGAAGCGTATGAACAAAACTTGCCAAGCTGAATCGGCTAAGGCTTCATGTCCGGCATGTAAACATGATGCGTCTTATTTGGGTTCTTGGCTTTACAGTGGCTTGAATGACTCTGTCTTTAATTACACTGCGTTCTATTTCAGCTGTAATTATTGTGGCATGTTGTTCATCGATAATATTACCGAAGACCAATTAACGGCGTTTTATTCCAACGAATGCGATTACGCTCAAAAAGACCACTTTGATGCCAACCATCCTAAAAACGTAAGCAAGTTTGAGCATTATCATGCGGCTTTAGCGGGTCTTGAAGTAAGCGGGAAAACCATCAGTGATGTGGGTTGCGGTCGAGGCGGGTTCATTCGTTGGCTGGCACACCAGGACTCTACTTTAGACTGTGTTGGGGTTGATATTGATCTGGCCAGTTTGCCCACAAAAGACTTTCAGGCTACTAATTTAAGGTTTGAAAATGGTTTTGTGAACAACCTGCCTTTTGAAAACGGCTCGGTTGATGTTATTACGTGTTTTCATGTTCTTGAGCATTTAAAGCACCTGGACAAAGCCTTGAGTGAAATTGCCCGAACGCTTAAAGATTCGGGGTATTTGTTGCTTGAAGTGCCTGATGCGGAGCGATATGAAGAGTTTCTAACAGGGCCAGATTATTGGTTTGCCATTCGTGAGCATATTAACCACTTTACACCCGAAGCGCTCTCCTGTGCCCTGGAATCCGCCGGCTTTGAGATTTGCGAGATCAAAAGAGGGGTATTGCCAACTCCTGAGTTTGAATATCCTTCTTTAATGATCATGGCAAAAAAAGCCAGTGTTGAACAAATGTCGTTTGAACACAAGCCTTTTAATAAATCGTCGTTACTTCCAGGTGTTTTCAAAAAGGCACAGTTGGCTCTTATTGAACAGGCAGATCGCATTAAGAATAGGGTGGGTGATTCTCAAACGGTGTTATGGGGGTGCTCAAACGAATTCTACAGTCTTGTGCCCCTGTTATTGAAGCACTCGATTGATGTGTTAATTTGTGACGCGAGTCGGAAGAAACAGCAAGCGCGTTATCAGCAATTACCTATACATGATCCCAAGCAGGCTCCAACGACGGGTAAGCTGGTGGTGGTGCCTTATTTGTATTCTGAGGTGATTTATAACGCTGCCATCCAGTTAGGTTGGCAGCCGGATGCTATTTATTTGGTTAATTAAAGGCAACTCACATGCTACTTGAACAAAACAGCTTCGCAAACCTTGAACAGTACAGCTCTGCAAAAATAGACGCGTTGGTTGCGGAATCCCAAGACCTTTGTCAACGCATAGACCAGTCTTTTGATAATGGGTTAGTGCTTTATGGGGCGGGGTTTGTTGGCAAATGGGCGTTAAATTACATGCAAAGCTTAGGCGCTAATATTCCCCATTTTTATGACAGTGATCTGAATAAGGCTGGGTGTTTGATTGATGGTGTACCCATTAAAAATCCCGCGGATGGAACGGCAGAGATCTCGGCCATGTTGGTTACCGCCCGACACGCATTTGCTCAGATTAAGGCGCAATTCGATTCAAGCAATATTCCCATTATGTCATTCGATGGTTATTTTATCGTAAAAAATTACGAACGATTGCGGCGTGTTCGTGATCAGTTTCTTCAAGATGACGTATCTGTAATGACCTTTAATGCGATTTTGTGGTCTTTATTGAATGGCTCTGAACAAGGGTGCAAGGATGTTTTGGTAAAAGACATGTATTTTGGGTTGAAGGATTTCAGTGGGAATTTTAATGAAACCTTTGTGGATGCAGGTGCCTTTGTTGGGGATTCGGTAGAGCGATTCATTTGGGAAAACCTGGGCACCTTTAATCATTTGTATGCTTTTGAGCCGGGGGAAAAACAGTTTAAAGCCCTTCAAGTTCGCATGAAGCGACTTTGTGCTGAGTGGGCCATAGCGGAAGATAAAGTCAGTTTAATTGAAGCCGGTCTTGGGAAAGAAAATGGCACGGCCAATTTTGCTTATTTAGATGACAGCCCTTTAAGGCATGCGCTTCATAACGACGAAGAGGCGGGAGACAGCGGCGCAAAAATTTATGCGTTAGATGATTATTTGAATGGTAAGCCCGTCAGCCTAATCAAAGCGGATGTTGAAGGTATGGAAATGGATTTGTTAAGAGGGGCTCGAGCGACCATTGTGAAGCATCGTCCGAAATTAGCGCTTTGTGTGTACCATTACCCGGCTGACCTCTATGAAATTCCTGAATTTATAGATTCCTTGGGGTTGAACTACCGATTTGATTTGCGTCAGCATGCCCCTGTGATTGGTGATTACGTGCTCTATTGCTATTAAGAATGGGTAAGCCGACCGTTCTTCACATCACGCCTCACTTAGGGGGAGGCGTTGGCAGAGTGTTAACCGCTCTCTTAAAAGCATCTCAGTGTCAGTCTCATTATCACCATCGATTAGTGACCTTGGATGTGATTAACCCTGTCGCGAAACAAGCCTTAATAGATTCCGACATTCCTTTTGAACAGGTTGAAGTGGACCGGTTTGATCAATTATTGGAAGCCATTCAGTCGGCTGATATTGTGTTGGTGCATTGGTGGAACCACCCGCTATTAAACTATTTGATCATGGGGGTTGACTGGCCGGAGTGCCGATTGATTTTTTGGAGTCATGTTTCAGGTTTGCATCCTCCTTATGTGCTCGCTCAAAAATACTTTGAGTTTGCCGACCGGTTTGTTTTTACCACACCCCTTAGTTTGCAAGCGGATTATGTAAAACTCTTTATTGATCAGTACCGCCATAAAACCGAGGTGGTATGGTCTACAGGGGGGACGGAGCATGTGTGGAAGGCGGAACCTAAAGCACACCAAAAATTCACTGTCGGATACGTTGGTACGGTTGAGTACAGTAAAATACATGGTGACATTCTCGATATCTGTGAGCAGTTAGGCGATGAATGTGAGTTTGTTTTTTGCGGTGGAGACGGCCACTTGGCTTTGGCGCAAGCTTGCAAAGACAGAGGAATGGATGATTTTGTTACATTTTACGGTGTTGTCGACGATATTACCCCTTTTTTGGTGCAATTTGATGTCTTTGGTTATCCGTTAAACCCTTATCATTTTGGTACCTGTGATCAAAGCTTGGCGGAAGCCATGGCGTGTGGCATACCCCCTGTTGTGTTATCCAATCCCATGGAGCAGTCTATTGTGAGTCATCAAGAGACGGGGTTAGTGGCCAAGGATGTTACTGAATACGTAGAATACATTCGATTGCTTAAAAGTGATGCGCATTTGAGAGGTACGTTAGGCGCTGCAGCTAAACGATACGCGCGAACCGCTTTTAGTTTGGATGAGACTATTAGCAAATGGGAGGCGATCTTCGATCGAGTGGTTGATCAGCAAAAACATCGCCGTGTGTGGCCTCAAAATGGCGATGATCGTAATGGTGATAAGCCGCCTGAGGATTTTGCTGAATTGTTTTTAGAATCCATTGGCCCGTTCAAAGATACTTTTCTCAAGTATTGTCAGGCAAATGAGTGCACGGATGACGCCTTGATTCAGGTGTTTGAACAAAACCCGCTGTGGCGATCGCCGACGCGAGGTTCGGTGAATCATTACTTACATTTTTTTCCAAGTGATCTACGATTGCAGCAATGGAGCAAACGTTTTTCGATGTCCAGTTAATTGGTTAGGAGTAACCCATGACAGAAACCCCGTTAGAAAAATATCGGCAAGAAGCCGACGATCGGATAAAAACCTACGCTGATAATGAGGGCTTACAATCGGCAAAAGAGGAATTTTTTAACCAAATTGGTATTGGCAAAGCCGATTATGTTTATAACTTTTTTTGGTTGGGAGTGCCCATTATTCAGATTCCTCAAGATTTGCAAGCCATGCAGGAAATGATATGGGCGGTTAAACCGGATCTGATTATTGAAGCCGGGGTTGCTTGGGGAGGCTCTATTGTTTTCAGCGCGTCAATGCTGGCGATTCTTGAAGCTTGTAATGCGATTCAAGATGGTCTTGTGGTGGGGGTTGATATCGACATTCGAGCGCATAACCGAGAGAACTTGAATCAACACCCTTTGAGTCATAAATATCAATTGATTGAGGGCTCAAGCATTGATCCTGAGGTTGTGGATCAAGTTAAAGAGATCGCGAAAGAAAAACAGCGAGTGATGGTCTTTTTGGACAGCAACCACACGCATGATCATGTATTAGCAGAGCTACGGCATTACGCGCCCATGGTTCCAGTGGGTGGTTATATCATGGTGGGTGACACTGTTATTGAGTCCGCACCTGATACAATGACCTCTGAAAGACCTTGGAATAAAACCAATAATCCAAAAACCGCTGTCTGGCAGTTTGTGAAAGAAAACCCCAACTTTGTGATTGATAAGAGATGGAGGCTAAAATTGTGTTAACGGGCTCTCCAGATGGGTTTTTGAAACGCATCTTGTAAGAGGGAATAACGCGGCCCCATTGTAAACGCTACAGTTTTGCCAGTAATTCTTTAGCAAAAGGGTCGATATTATCAGGGTTGCCATGGGTCATTTGGCCGCAGTTGCCGCAAACGGGGTGGCCCTTCCTTTTTTGCTCCAACATCATTTTGCGGAATGCTTTCATTTTGTCGCCAAACCAAATCTCTTTCACGCTTTCATTTTTGGCATCACCGATGATCAAATCGCGCGACCAATCAAGAAAACAAGTGCTGGCGGAACCATCAGAATTTAATGAAAACGAATAAAAAATGTAGGGGCAAGTCATCACCTCTTTGATTTTTTGCCCATAAATGCCGAATTCTTGGTTGGCTTGAACGTCGCCCCTCAATTCAAATTCCGGCCAGCAAGACATTACGTGTTCAATAAATACGCCATCGGCAATGTCACCAAAAGTATCATAAAAGCGCTGGTGGTCTTCTGGCGCGATCAAGTCACCGGTGATTTTAACAATCATTTCACAGTTATCGTCTTTGTTTTCATAGAAAAAGCGCACGTAAGAAATGAGCTTTTCCATATCAATGTTAAAACCGGAAAAATTCTGATATTGCGTTTTATTCATGCCGTAAATAGAAATGTTAATGCGATCCAAGCCGCCCGCTTCAATGATGGCCGCGCTTTTTTCTGGCGTTAAGATGGAGGCATTGGTGGTGGTATCGATCCTATCGGAACACTTCTGTTCACGAGCGTATCGAATCATCTCGGGAAAATGTTTGTTTAACAGGGGTTCACCATCTTTGTATAAACGTAATACTCTGATTGGGTGTTCAAACTCGCAAATATCGTCAATGATTTTTTTGTATAAGTCGATGTCCATGACGCCAAAATTACGACCAGGTGTGTTCTTCATTAAATCTCGATCGCCTGTCGGACAAAATTTACACTTGAAGTTGCATTTATCAGATGGGTCGATGTTGATAATAAAGGGCACTTGAAGTGGAATGACGGTTTCGAGTTGGGTGCGGTTATGCAGGTCGATACGGGGTTTGATTTCAGCTTTCATTTGCTTGTTCCAGTTTTTGATATACTTTTATCATAAACCATTAAGCTCGTTACCTCTAATCAGCAATTATTAATCAGCAATTATCGTAAAAGGAATTTTTTATGGAGGACGTGACCATCGTCATGCCGGCTTTTAATGAGGTTAAGTTCATCGGTAAAGCCATTGGGTCTGCTATTCATCAAGCGCAAAGAGTGATCGTTTGTGATAACGATTCAACGGATGGTACAAAGGATATTTACCCACAGTTTTTAAAATATAAAAATTTCCAGTTGATACAGCAACCCAAAAATATGGGGTCCGTAGCCAGCGCGAAGCTGTTGTTTAGCAGTGTTGAGACTAAGTACGTGGCCGTCATGGGGGCTCACGATATTCTTTCGGATAACTATATAGCTACCTTACATCATTGTTTGGAGAATAACCCAGATGTGGTTCTGGCTTATGCGCCTGCAAACAGAATTGATGAGGATGACGCCATTTTCGATCAGTATTTTATGGAGGATATTGCGGATGGCGTGGCGTCAGATGATGTATTTGAGAGAGTCTTAACCATTATTAAGCACCTTAATGATTGTACGGTTGTTTACTGTTTGGCACGGGCTGAAGAGTTTCTTAAATGCTTAGACTATACCCCTGTTGCTGCAGGTGACCATTGCGTGTTGTGTGAATTAGTGACCCATGGAAAATTCATGCGGTGCGATGAGGCACGATTTTCTAGGCGCTACCTCAATAGAGAAGAGACTAATGAAGCCTATATGAAACGGATTCAAGGTGATTCCTCACCCAATAATTACCAAAGAGATTTGACTTATATGATTAAGCGTCAGCTAGAAATTCTGCAATCTGTCCCCTGTGACGATGAGTCTAAGAAGGCCTCTTATATAGCGCAAGCAAAGCAAGCTTTGATAGAGCGGTTTGATGATATAGAGCGGTTTAAAATTGATTATGCTGCAGTCGTAAACAGCGTTACTGAATGAAGGGGTAGGCATTGAAAGACACACAAATTTGGACTTCGGAAAGTGATGCCTATACCCAGCGAGCCGTAGAGCAGTTTGGGGTTGAAGATCTATACAAAACCAATCCCTTGTTAGCCGATGAATGGCCAACACGGCTTAATCGGTACCATCCCAGTATCGAATCTGTTTGTGATATTGGTTGCGGTTATGGATTGTTCATCCATCAGTTCTTAGAGCATTACCCCAAAGCGCATTTTTGGGGGGTCGATCCTGGTGAAGCGTCTTTGGCGATGGCAAGACAACACATTCCTTCCGATCGAGTCACCTTTACGTTGGGGCACAGCCATGAGTTGCCAGTGCCCTCGGACAGTTGTGATTTAGTGGTCTTTAATATGGTGTTGCAGTGGATACCTCGAGCCATGTTGTTACGCACGTTTGCAGAGGTTGATCGGATCTTGAAGGATGGCGGTCTGATTTTTATTCAAGACTTTTTGCCTCATCGACCTTTATCCTCGGTATCACGGCACAACGATGCTGTTCGAATCTTTAAAAATGACTATCCTGCCTTGATGTGTTCGGTGCCTTGGTTTCATGAGGTGGATCGACGGGTCTCTCGAATTGATGAAGGGGAGTCGATGCAACGATTGGTGAGTATTGTGCGTAAAGCGCCCATTAAGGACGTCTATTTAGATGTTGTTGGAGCGGTAGAGAAACATTAGCTCATGACTACCGATAATATTGCGATGGTTGAGAATTGTGCTGCTCTCTTTTTAAATACAGGGGCTTTTTTTGCTGACCAAAAAGATGAGTGGGTGTCGGGCCAGGCAATTTTTGAGAGTTCTGAGCAGTTTGACGAAAGACTTCAAAAATTAGCACCGTCTTCAAAAATTTATGTCATTGGTAGTCGCAGTATTGCCTTGTTAATAGCCTATTGTGCTGTGTGGCGGCTGGGCCATGTGTTGATTCCGGTTGATTCAAAAGTCTCATTGAAGCGTCTTAAAAATTATTGTGAAACCGTCCAGCCTGATTTTGCCATTATTGTGGATGAGCCAGAAGAGCAGGCCTGTTTAGAGTATTTGATGCAAGTGTGTCATCTTTACTCATCAAAAATGACTTTTGATCTTGTTAATACTGAGGTTTCGAATAATCAGACCGAAGCTGATCAAGTGCACCAGAGCCCAACGCAGGAACAATCACAACCCGCTCTCATTGTTTTTACTTCGGGTAGCACGGGTTTGCCTAAAGGTGTGGTGTTAAGTCATCAACATTTGTTCTTGGGGGCGCATCACATTGTTTCCCATAATCAGTTGAGTACTGCCGATGTGGCGTTGTGTTTGTTGCCGTTGAATCACATCAATGGCATTGTGACCACCATCTTAGCGCCGGCTCTTTCGGGTAGTCGGGTGTTGTATTATCAGCAGGGTTTTTCTGATAAAGAGCTGTTGGCATTAATCAAGGCCCATAGCGTTACTTGGGTTTCTGGCGTGCCCTTTCATTACAATCAATTGGTAAAAAATCATCAGGGATTTGAAGAGACTAGTTCTGAATCATTGAAAACAGTCCGATTTTTCAGATCGGCTTCTGCACCGCTTTCAAAAACAACGCTTGAACAGTTTGAGCAACGATTTCAAAAACCCTTGGTGGAGACCATGGGTATGTCAGAAGCCGCGGGTCAGATTTTTGCCAACCCAATCGAATCGGGTCAGCAAAAGAAGGGGAGTATTGGTCGGCTTGTGGGCTTTGATGCGGATATTCGTGATTCAAATGGTTCGTCAGTATTAGATGGTATTGAGGGCGAAATTTATATTAAAAGCGACGGTTTGTTTCTTGGTTATTACAAAGAGAATCGTTTTGAATCCAGGGTGCAAGATTGGTTTCAAACAGGCGATTTAGGCGTTAGGGACGCTGATGGTTTTTATCGAATCACAGGGCGAGCCAAAGATATTGCCATTTTTGCAGGCGAAAATTTTTCGTTACGATTTATCGAAAAACAGTTGGAAGAGCTTGATGGTATTGATGATGTTGGAGTGAAGGCGTGTCCAAATGAACACTTTAATGAATGCATTGACATTTATTTCGTTTCGAAGAACAGCCTTAAGAACAATCAACAAGCCGCATTAAAACAAAAGCTTGATGACGTATTACCGTCTCCTTGTTTTTTAAATGCGTTGTATCGTATTAAAGAGCTGCCCAGATCCAGTGCGGGTAAAATGCTTAAAGGGGAATTAACATCCGAGCTAGCCATTGAAACCCTTGAATTGTATCCACGAGCCGGTAATCCTTTAGAAAGCCTCAAAAACTTATTGGGAGTTAAAGTACTGAATGAGTCCGATGCTTTGGGTGTCACCCCAGGTTGGGATTCCTTATTGCAAACTAGCTTAGTGGTTTATTTAGAGGAAAACTTGCAACGTCCGCTAAATGCCGAGGAAATGATTCATGCCAGAAGTGTGCAAGGTTTGAAGTCCATCGATTTAGTCCAGTCAGCGGCTGGTTGTGCGGTGACTCAGCAAGACCTGGCAATTGACGATTACATCGAGCACTTGGAACGGTTAGGATTAACCAATCAAGGGCTTTTTTATTTGATTCTTTCGGCTAGTAACTTGGCTTCAGCTGGGGTTACGGATGTCGAACGTTTTTTGAAAACCTTGTTACGGCGTTTTGATCAAGCTCAATTTGTGATGAATACGTTTACCTGGTCTTTTTGTCGAGGAGAGCCCTATGATGCTCGCTGGACGCCTTGTGAGACGGGTCTGGTCAATGAAATTTTTCGTAAGTTGCCAGAAACCAAGCGTACCCACCATCCTATCTATTCTTATGCCACCTACGGTATTCCCGATTCAGTGATTGGGCAGTGGCGTGATGCGCAAAGTTGGGGGGCAGACTCTTTTCTGAACTATTTATGTGAGCACCCAAAAGTCAGAGTGATTTCGCATGGTCCTGGGTTTTTGAAGGGTAATCCGGCCTTGCATTGGGTAGAACAACGATTTTCAGTGCCCTATCGATTTCATAAAACTTTTTCCGGCGCTGTTCGATTTTTTGGGCAAACCCACAGTAATCGGTTCGATGCTTCTATGTTTGTAAGACAGTTGGGAGAACAAGAGTACGTCAACGATTGGACCCCTTTAGGGGTGGCAATGAAGGAGAAAGAGGCTTTTGTTGGGGAGACTGAAATAGAACCTTTCTATTCGTATGAGTTATCTGATTTAGTGCAAAGCGCGACACAGTTACTTGATCAAGATCTCTATAGGTTAGCGAGACCTGTTGTATGAATATTCGAATTCATCAAGGGCATGAAGCAGGCGATGTCAGTCGATCCATTGTCGTGGTTATTGATGTGTTGCGTGCCTTTACGTTAACCAGCTATTTGTATCAGTCGATGCAGGTCAGTCGACCTTTACAGCGCATTAAATTGGTTGCGGATGTAGATGAAGCCCTTGATTATAAAGTTCAATATCCAGAGACATTGTTGATTGGTGAGGTGGATGGCTTTCCTATCCCTGGGTTTGATTTTGGTAACTCGCCTTATTACTTGTCGCAAGCATTTCCGATTAATCAGCCTTGTTTATTGCGTACGACCAATGGTGTCGTGTCTGTGATGAATGTTCGGCATTCGTCTGCCGTTTTCGCTGCGGCTTTGGTCAATGCCAAAACGACAGTGAATCATATTGTACAAAAGTATTGCCAGGATCCCATCATGAGACAAGCCTTTGATGATATTGTGTTGCTGGCTACCGACCGGCATGGCAGTGATGAGGATTTGGCGTGTTCAGAATACATGAAGGGGCTCTTTTTAGATGTGTTAAATCAGGGAAGGAATTCTCATGCCGGGAATAAACCGTTGTCTTTAGAGTTGGCTCAGCAACGCGTTCTTAACTCTGAAAATGCTAAAAAATTTCGGTCTGGGCATACAGCTTTTCCACAGCAGGATGTGCAATGGGCCTTGAAAGAAAATCCGGCTTCTTTGGCATTAAAAGTGCTATATCAAAAGCAGCATGTGTATTTAGAACGAGATGATGGTTAATGCAATGAAACAATTACGGTTACTCGATGCATTGGAATTACCAAAGCGAGAGGAAAAACCTCGGCAAACGGGTGTCTGTTCCGTTTTGGATCCTGGGCTACCCACTGAGCTTTTTCAGGATATGATTGAATCACACGGTCAATGGATCGATTGGGTTAAGTTTGGGTGGGGGACAGCCTTAGTGACCAAGGACATCCAAAAAAAATTGACCATATTAAAGCATCATAACATCGAGGCCTATTTCGGCGGCACTTTATTTGAAAAATGTGTGCAACAGAATGTGGTGGATGACTATTATCGGATGTTGGATGATGTTGACATCCAATGGTTGGAGATTTCGGACGGCACCTTGTCGATAGCTCGTGAAAGCAAGTTGAATTATATTCGACAGGCATCAGAGCATTTTAATGTATTAAGCGAAGTTGGATTCAAAGATCCAGAACGGTCAGAAGCGTTTTACCCTTCAGAATGGATTGAAGCCATACAACTGGAGCTAGCGGCTGGGGCTTATAAATGTGTGACTGAAGCGAGAGAAAGTGGCAGCAGCGGTATTTGTCGTTCTAATGGGGAACTGAGATTTGGTCTGATTCATGAAATGATTAACAGTGATCTAAATATCGATTCGCTGGTGTTTGAAACGCCGAATAAAATGTTGCAGAAGTTTTTTATTGAACAGATTGGAGCAAATGTGAATCTGGCTAATATTTCATTGTTTGATGTGGTGGGTCTGGAAACATTACGCTTAGGGTTACGATCCGATACTTTTTTTGTTGCGCACAAAGGAGCTGTTTAGTTCGATGAATGCAGATTCAATTATCCATTTAGCCATTCCCTGTCATGATGTTGAGCAAGCACGGTTTTTTTATGTGGATATTTTAAATATGTCTCAGGGTCGGATTTATGACGATCGTGTTTCCGTCAATTTTTTTGGAGCGCAACTAGTCTGTCATCTAGTGTCTGAGGTGGAGCCGGCGCAAAATGCTTACCCACGGCATTTTGGATTGACTTATACGGATGAAAAAAAATTTGACGCCTTTTATGAATACTTGAAAGGGCAGTCGTCAGTGCGTTTTTTCTCGGATTTATCCATTCGTTTCGAGGGAAAACCAGAAGCCCATAAAACGTTTTTTATTTTGGATCCCAGTGAGAATGTACTTGAATTCAAATATTACTTTGACCAATCTCAGAACTATTAAATTATGGATACAGAAGCTTATTTTGATCGGTTGTGGCCTATATGCCGCAGCATCACAGGCAACGGATTTAGAGAATCCCTGAACATTCTTTCTGAAGTGGTGCCTTTTGAGGTACACGAAGTTCCCTCAGGTAAGGAGGTGTTTGATTGGGTTGTGCCTGATGAGTGGAATATTACCGAAGCCTATATAGAGGATGAGGAAGGTAATCGGCTTATTGACATGGCGGATAATAACTTACATGTTGTCAGTTATTCATTACCTGTTGATGACTGGTTTTCTTTTGAAGCCTTAGAGCCCCGTTTACATGTTCATGCCAGTTTACCCAATGCCATTCCGTATCAAACCAGTTATTACAAACCTTATTGGGGATTCTGTTTAAGCCAAGAGCAGAAGTCAGCGTTGTTTTCTGCGGGCAAACGTTACCATGTGGTGATTCGGTCAACGCTCGAACCGGGCTCTCTGACGTATGGCCTTTGTGTGCTTCCTGCTACGGTTGAAACGTCTGCAGAAATTCTGGTGACGTCTTACTTGTGTCATCCGTCTATGGCGAATAATGAGTTGTCTGGACCTTTGACCTTGATGAATGTGTATGATCGTTTGTCTCAGTTGGAAGAGCGCCGATTTAATTACCGTTTTTTTATAGGCCCTGAGACGATTGGTACCATCACATTTTTGCATGAATGGGGAAATCACCTAAAAGAGCATTGCGTTGGCGGCATGGTGCTCAGTTGCTGTGGTTATGGTAAAACCATTCACTACCGACAAACGTGGTCTGATGAACATTTAATGGATCGCTGTGTTCGTAATTATGAAAATCAATTTAATCGAGCAGCACTTGAAAGTGATAAAGAAAAATGTCATGTGAAGTCATTGCCCTTTACGCCAACGGGATCAGATAATCGTTTTTATGCCTCCCCAGGCTTTAGAATTCCGGTCGGTTCTGTGGTACGCAACCTTTATGGTGTGTACCCTGAGTATCATACTTCCTTGGATAATAAGTCTGTGATTGATTTTGACGACCTCCATGAGTCGGCTGATTTTGTGTGTGAAATATTCAGTGAAATGGAAGCGAATGCAGTTTATAAAACCCTGTTTCCCTTTTGCGAACCTCAATTGGGCAAACGTAACTTGTATTACGAACCCTGTACTCAAAAAACGGGCCCAGTAACGTCGTTTAATCACGTTAATGCGCTATTGCATTTGTTGTACTATGGGGATGGGGATTTTGAATTGGTCGATATTGCTCAGAAGATGGGAATCAGCGTCAAAGATCTTGCCAATTTAGCCAAAACATTGGAGGAGCAAGAAGTTTTAACTAGTACAAAAAGACTTTACAAGTAATGTCATTAGAAATGCTCAAGCTCTTTTACACTTAAGAAGTGTGGGTTGTTTCCTGAGTGGTATTCAAACCCTTCTGGTACAGGCTGACCTTGTTCTGCTAATTGATTCTTTTTGTAATCACTTGCCCCCGCCACATTAATGGTTGGGGCAATAACGTAATGGTCAGCAAATTCTATTGTGTGATGAGAAGCGTCTTTTGGGCACATGATTTCGTGAATTTTTTCACCTGGGCGTATGCCAATGACTTTAGCTGGGATATTCGGTGCCATGGCTTTGGCCAGGTCTGTAATATTGATCGATGGAATTTTTGGAACGAAGATTTCACCGCCTTGCATACGCTGGAAGTTTTTTAATACAAAATCTACCCCTTCGGTCAAGCGAATCCAAAACCGCGTCATGCGTTCATCTGTAATGGGTAATTCAGTTGCCTCTTCATCCAAGAGTTTTTGAAAGAAGGGTACAACTGAGCCTCTGGAGCCTACGACATTGCCATAACGCACTACAGAGAAACGTGTGTCTTGACTGCCAGAGAGATTATTCGCGGCTACAAAGAGTTTGTCAGAAGCCAATTTGGTGGCACCATATAAATTAATGGGGTTGGCTGCTTTGTCGGTAGACAGTGCAATGACTTTTTTAACTTTGTTTTGAATGCACGCACTGATAACGTTTTGAGCACCCATGATATTGGTTTTGATACACTCCATTGGGTTGTATTCAGCTGCAGGGACTTGTTTTAAAGCCGCCGCATGGACAACATAGTCGACGCCTTTCAGAGCCATATTCAATCGTGGCTCATCTCGAACGTCCCCAATAAAGTAACGCATGCAATGGGCATTAAACATTTGAGACATTTCGAACTGTTTCAATTCGTCTCGAGAATAAACTATTAGTTTGTTTGGGCTGTAGTGTTCAAGTAGCTTGGTGATAAAGGCTTTACCAAAGGAACCGGTTCCTCCAGTGATGAGAATGCTTTTATGATCAAACATAGTTAAACCGTGATTCCACTGTTTTCAATAATATCCAGGGCACAATAATCCCGATGCGCTGTTTTGTATACTTGTTTTTCCAATTCAAGCAAACATTTTAAGTGGTATTTGAAGAAGGGAATGGCTTCTTTTAAGAAGTCCATGGCATCTTCTGTATTGGCATGATCCAATGTGTAGGAGGTGATTTGGGTTTGAAAATAATTCAGAGTGCCAGAACACATGGTGAAAATAATGTCGTTTCTTGCTCTTAGGGCTTCTAATAGAGCACGTTGTTCGCTGAATACATCCAATATGTCCTCAACGCTGTTGATCGGGTGTTCTAATAAGTCAATGAATTCGTTCATTAGCATGCGGATTTTTGCTGACTTTTCTTGATAACACTCTTTTGTTCTAGCCGGCCAATTTTCATCAGGAATTACCCTGTGTTCACTGTCTATCAGTTTTAACTGCTCTTGTTTTTCTGTGTTTGTGGCGTCAATTCTGACTTTATGCGGTTGAAGTGGGGTGGTATAGGTGATTCTAATGCCATCGCTGCAGTTGTAGCAGGTGACGTCTCGATTTTCTCGCAACGCCTTTTCAACTTCAAATCGGCCGTAGTCAAAAAGATCGTTACTTAAAATGGTTTCTGAGAAATTACCAGGATATTCCTTGTCGCCTCTGCCTTTGACCAATTTGGCTCGTGGGTTGTCCTTGTTGTAGTACTGGCTGCCTTTTGAATGGTGGTATAGCTCGTCTTTAAAACCAAAGTCAACGCCAAAGAGATAAAGCGTGGAAAAACCTAGTGCAATGGAAAATGAAACACCGCCGTTTACCACGGTGGGGTTGCAGTGATTGGCTTTGAGTACGTCTTTGTCTTGCAAGGCTTGCCACATTAAATCTGCGCCAACATCATTGCCTTTCAAGGCTTGAAGATTGTTTTTAAATCGTTTTTGAACTTTAGGGTGGACTGTATTTAACGTGATTAGAGTAATTTTGTTGAGGTAGTCAGGATCGTTAATGATTTCGATCCAGGGGTCAACGTTAAAGGTTCGTTCAATTTCAACGTGAAAATCCGGCACGATACCGTGTTTGTGTAATGAAGATAGCGCAGTTCCACACGAGAAAATGATGCACTGATCCTTTATTTTTTTTACCGTTTCGATACCTTGGTCAAGGGAAGGGCCATTTCCGATGATGACCGCTGGAACGGTTAAATTTGGGTTTTCTATAGCCGTTTTGTTTTTGATAAATGGATAACGCTCCTCTGCATTCAACAGGGAGTGGGCAATACCGACGATTTCATCTTCAAAGAAGCCCCAGCCTTGCATCATACGATTGATTAGTTCATGCATTTTTTTTGTGGCTTCGGTGGCGATCTCACTGCGGTAATGACAATAGTAATAAAGCCTTGAAATATTGAAGTGCCCTCGGGTCCAGGCAAACTCGGAAAGCGTATTAATAAAAGTACCTGAAGAACTGCCTACAAGAAAAGTGAGTGTGCCATGACCTTGTACTTGTTTTTCAAATAAGGGGGCTAGGTCAATAACGTGTAAAAAAGCATAGAAAATATCCATGTCGGGTTCGTAGACAAAGACATGACGAAAATTTTCAGTCCGTACAATGTCTTCTAAATGATAACCCAGGCCAAGACCCACAACGGCTAAAATGGGAGCTACGCTGGGTATGGTGCTGCCAATTTTAGCGACGTCTCGATTTTGGTATCGCATTCTCCAAACGTCATCCATGTGGTGGGCATGAATGAACTGTTCTCTAGCGTGCTCGAGTTTTTTTTGGGCCGCTACTTCTGGCCGATAGACAAAGGCTTTGGCTTGGGTTTTATAAAGATCAACTTGTTTCATCACCTCTGGTCTGGGGTCAGGTGGATAGACTAAGTTGCCTTCAGTATCTGAAATATTAATGGCGTTGGCGTCGTCAACGCATAAATGAAATTTTTGTGGTTGGTAGTTTTTAAAGGCGGCATAAAGCTCGGGCATTTTGTCCCTTAACAGCAGCAGATTGCGGCGGCCGGTTTCATTTAGGATGGCGTTGGCTTCGGCTATGTCGATCTGCTGCTCGATTGCGGTCATTGTAGACTCCGATAAGGTGTTCAAAGGTAGTGTGATTAATTAAAGTTAATGTTTAATTAAGCAAATACTAGGCCATGATTATTGGGCTTGTATCTTGGTTGCGATGGTCGAAACGGGCAAAGCTTGTTTTTGTGGTTGATGAGGACGGCAACATGTTGCCGACCGGTTTAGCTGTAATCTCATTAACCGCCACTTGATTTTGCGCCCGGCAATGAAGCAAGTGCACTGGTTAAAAAGCTGTTGACGCCGTTAAGTTGGTTAACCAAGGCTTCCATGGCGGTAAACTGCGCAAGAATGCGTGCTTCGAACTTATCCATTCGGAATGTTAGGTTGGCTTGGTCTTGTGCGACTCTGTCTAAAGAAGATTCCAGGCTTTCTTCTTTGCTATCTAGCAGACCATCGCTGTCTAAATAATTATCGATTAAGGTGGACAGCTGATCGGCAACACCGCGGCTGAAGGTGACGTTACCTCGATCGCCTGTATTACCTGAAAGCACCCCGACTTTTAATCCTTGGCTGTTACCAGAACTTGATACTAAAAATTGACCGGCACCAATGGCGCTGTCTCCATCAACACCGGTCACGCCAGCCCCGGTTGTTAGGCCTAGATCTGTGTTTAGTGATGTTGCTACAGCGGTTAACGCAACAGTCGATGTTGAACCAAAAGTATCGGATTCAATTGTGAATCGGTTATTGTTTCCATCGTATTTAACGGTCACGGTTTTGCCGGAACCGGATAGGGTGGCGTCGGCATTGATTTGGGTTTGAATTTCAGTTGCCAGATCATCGCCAGATGTATAGGTATTGGCGGTTAATGTAATGGTACCCGAGGTAATGCCATCGACGCTGATAGCAAAATTATCATTGTTGTTAGCCGCACTGATATCGATTGAGCCACCGCCGCTGAAATTGGGCAGCCGGCTGGAGCCTGTGATGATGCCACGGGTAGCATCAAAGCTGCCTGCAACATCCAACCCATCGGTGCCTGCCGATTCACTTAAGCCAATGGCATTAGCGACAGCAGTGTCCACACTCGTAATTGCTACTTTAGAAGTGCTGCCATAGACCCCTGATTGAATGTCAAGGCGGTTGTTGGTGCTGTCGTATGTTACAGCAACCGAGACGTTATTGGCTTGAAGGTTGGAATCTTTATTGATTTGCGATTGGACCTCGGCAGCCAGTTCATCGCCGTCAGTATATACTTTTTCGGTGAGCGTGATTGTGCTAGAAAGAATGCCATCGACTCGAACCACAAAATTGTCATTATCTTTGGCGGCTTGAATGTCTAAATCATTAATGGTTGTTCCGGTAAAAGTCCCTCGAGTCGCCATTTGGGATACATACAAACTGTAGGTGCCCGCAACACTGTTGCTGCTGCTGGAGATGTACTGAACCAAAGAATCTGTAGTTGTGGCCGTGGGTGCAAATAAGGCTCTTACGTCTTCAATGTTATTGTTAATGGCATCGGATAATTCCGAGCTGTCGACGCTCAACAGTCCATCGCTTTGAGCACTGAGGATGCCAAGGTCGGCAACGGCTCGAACTTCGCCGGTAAGCCCTGAGACACCCGAAAAAAGAGTATTTCGAATTTGAGAATCGATGGCACGAATGGTGGCATCACCTAACAGCGCACCGGCCGCTCCGGTAGTGGCATTATACTCGGTAATTTCATTTAAATGCGTTTTGAAGGTATTGTAACTTTCAACGACATCGGTCACCTGCTCCTCGATGGAGGAGGTGTCTCTGGCAATTGTGATGGTTTGGGTGCTGGTATTGCTGTTTTGAAGGTTTAGCGTCACGCCTGAAATCACTTCGCTGACGCTGTTCGATTCACGGGTGATGTTTAACCCATTGACGGTGATAGAAGCGTCTTGTCCGGCTTGGGTTTGTTCGGCATTCGTGGCACTGCCATTAAAAGCCAGTACCGATAAACCGCTGGTGTCAGTGTCGGTTGTGTCATCATCATCGACTGTGATTTGCATGCTGTTTTTAACACCAGTATTGGCATTCAAGAGCAAGCGGTAGCCGTTTCCATCATTCACTATGGAGGCTGAAACATCATAGTCTCCTGCATTGATGTAATCCCGGAGTGAAGACAGTGTATTGTTATTGCTGTCGACTGTGATGACATCATTGGCTTGTGAGCTGTTTGCTGTGAAACTTGTATAGACTTCAGGGCCTGGATCAGGACCCGTATAATCAGTCGTGCCGTAAGCAATTGTGATGGTGCCAGTTCCAATGGTGTCGTTGATGTTGCTAAATGCTGTGGTGGCCAGAGTATGACCTAATGCTGTTTGATCTACTTTTACTGAATAAGTACCGGCTGATGCTAGGGTACTAGTTGTGGCAGTAAGTACCGATGTATCTGTGCTGGAGGCTGTAAAGGTATCGAAATTTGAAGTGCTTTTGAGTGCGTTGATCTTTGACTGAAGATCAGAAAGATTGCTTTTGACAATGCCTAGTTCAGAAATTTTCGTGTTGATTTCTGTTTGTTCGTTTTCAAGCTTGGTTTCTTGAGGGACTTTTTCAGCATCCACCAAGGCTGTCACAATCGAATCAATGTCGAGGCCTGATCCTATACCGAGTGATTGGATGGTTGGCATTTTATTTCTCTGTACCTAATGTCTTTTTTGAATTACTAGATAAGTCTAGTTCATGTTATCGGTTGCAAATGGAATTAATTAAGCCAATTGGCCAGCTTTTTTTGTAACGTTATTATGCTAATCGCAGGTTTACAAAGAAAAAACCCCCTTTTGAGTGATCAAAAGAGGGTTTTTGTGGGAGGTTATTGTTAGCGTGTTATCCCAGTATTGAGAATTAACCCAACAGTGAGAGAACGTTCTGCTGGCTGGCGTTTGCCTGGGCCAACATCGCAATACCAGCCTGCTGCAGTACCTGAGACTTGGTCAGCTGAGAGGTTTCAGAAGCAAAGTCCGCGTCTCGAATTCGAGAGTTTGCAGCGGCGAGTGACTGGGTTACGTTCTCGAGGTTAGAGATCGTAGATGCGAGACGGTTTTGAACCGCACCGAGATCCGCTCGAGAGGTTGAAAGTTTATCTAACGCTTCGTCAATCCGCTCAATCGCGTTGTTCGCATTGCTCACAGTGGTCACGTCCAGACCCAAACCAATCGCAGTGGTACTACCACCTTGGTCGGTATAGCCCAGCTTAGATAACGCAGTGGCTTTAGCTGACTGGGTTGAAGCTGTACTGGTGACGATCACGTCTTTACCGTCTTCACCTGTCAGTGTGATTTCACCGAACGTGGTATCTGTGGTTGCGGTAATACCGTATGTGCCGGTTGAATAGAAAATCACGGAAGCCGCTGTTTGAGTGACGTTGATGTCAAGACCGTTTTCAGAGGTTAACACCAGTCGACCAGTCTCTTCGTCGGCTGATGCCAAGACACCTTGCACGCCGGCGTCGTTCACAGCCGCCACGATATCAGTGAGGCTATCACCCGTTGAAAGCGTGATCGATACCTGGTTCACTTCCAAGGTTATAGCATTTGAACCAGCTACGGCGCTTTGCAGAACATTAAGTTGATACTCAATCTCTGTTTTGGCTGTTGCGCTCACACCAGATTCGTCAGAGATAGAGTTAATGGCAAAAGCAATATCCGCGGCGTTAACCGTGGCTGAAGTACCGTTTTGGACTCTTCCTAAGTCAACACCGTTGATTTGAATACCGTCGGTGCTGGCAATAAAGGTGCCTTGAACTTCACCACCGGTCATGGTGTCAGAACCGCTCGAAACGTTAAAGCCTAAACGCTGCAAATCTGAAATGGTACCACCGTTATCGGCATCGTAACCAATGTCAATAGGCTCACCATTGGAGCTGGATAAGCTTAAGAAACCTGCATAAGTACCAGCAGTCAAACCGGCAGCAGACAAATCTGAAGTTGAAGTACTTGAGATGGTGATGGTGTTACCTGTGTCGTTAGAGAGAACGATACCGCCTTCGTCATTCAATGAAGCGGAAACCCCGGCAACGTCACGGTTGATGTTGTCAACCAGCTCAGTCATGTTACCTGACTTGGTGACAGTCGCACCGTTAATAACCAGTGAGCCTGCAGTAATACCGGTTACACCGCCACCGCCTTCTACTGCGTTATAGGCCGTAGCTGTCACACCGTGCTGGAATGTTTTGTCGTTGACTAGATTTTCAACATCTTCGATAGTAGAAGTGGTTGAAGTCACATACGAACCTAAAGAAATACCATTAATACTTAAGTCACTGGCGTCAATAGCAGTACCACCGCCAGTATCATTACTGTTAAGTAAGTTGTTGTCGATACGGCCGCCGTTCAAGTCACCCAACGCACTGAAACCGTTTAAGTTCAGGTCAGTTGTAGTAACGGAAGCCAGGTCAAAAGATACGGTTTGGTTAGCGTCGGCACCAATGTGGAAAGAACGTGAACCAGCTGAACCATCAAGCAGTTTTACACCGTTAAACTCTGTGGTTTCAGCAATACGGCTTAATTCATCATACAGCTGATCAACCTCAGATTGGATAGAAGCCCGGTCAGCGTCAGAGTTGGTACCGTTAGCAGACTGTACCGCCAGTTCCCGCATACGCTGGAGAATGTTGGTCATCTCCTGCATCGATCCCTCAGCGGTTTGTGAGAGTGAGATACCGTCGTTTGCGTTACGAACCGCTTGGTTCAAACCCCGAACCTGAGTTTCGAAACGAGTCGAAATCGCAAGACCCGCAGCGTCATCTTTTGCAGAGTTAATACGTAAACCAGAAGACAAACGCTCAATCGCCGTTGTTTGCATGTCCTGGGTTTTGTTCAACTGTCGCTGCGCGTTCATCGACAGGATGTTGGTATTAATAATTTGTGGCATGACGCTCTCCTAAAAGTACTACTAAGTTACCCAATCCGGGTTCTGGTTAGTTTTAATATCACGTTGTTTCTGTGCCTGTTTCCATGGCACTCGTTTAAACATTGTGAAATCGCTCAAACTTGTAATGTGGTATCGGCGTTGGTTTTGCCAATTTTAAGAACTTTTAGATCTTAAATTTAATTGTCCTATAACTTTTGTGGGATTTATTGAAGGGCTAGTAACAGTAAGGGTGTAAGAAAGCCTAATAATCAATAACTTGGCCCGTTTCTTGTTTAGAAAAATAAAAATAAAAAATCTTGCCAGATGTTTGGCAGGCCTATTTTTTTTATTTTTAACCCGCGATTTATTTTTTTTACGATGTTTAATGCAAGGAAAGTGACATCATGCTGCCTATTTTTATTGGTACCGACCACCGTCAACATATCGCCTATACGGTTTTGCAACATTCAATTGCCACTCGAGCCAGTAAACCGGTTGCTGTGACGCCATTGCTGTTGCCTCAACTACCCATTCAACGAAGAGGGCTAACGGATTTTACGTTTTCGCGTTATTTAGTGCCCTATCTTTGTGATTATCAAGGGTGGGCTTTGTTTTTGGATGGAGACTTTTTGTGTTTAACGGATATTTATAAAATATTGGAGCAAGCGGATGAGCGGTACGCTGTTCAGGTGGTGAAAAGCCGGATGCAATTTGAATGGGCATCCATGATGTTGTTTAACTGTGCCGCTTGTCAGGCATTAACGCCTGAGTTTATAGAAAAGGGGGAGCCACAAAAATTAGATTGGGGTCCCGTAGGTACATTGACAGCGGATTGGAATCACTTAGTCGGCTATGATCAACCGAGAGACGATGCCAAACTGGTTCATTATACCCAAGGTATTCCCGCCTTTTTAGAAATGAAAGGCACAGAGTATTACGATCATTGGCACGCTGAATTGGGCCAGTGTTTGGACAGTTGTTCTTGGTTGGAGTTAATGGGAACTTCGGTTCATGCCCAGCCGGTTGTGAATAGAATTCAACAACAAACTCAAATAGCCAATTAATTCACAATGACAATGAAGGAGCCGTTTGACGCAGCGCAGAAAGCGCAGCAAGAGCAACGATGGCAAGAAGCTATTGATGGCTTTCGTCAGTGCTTGGATGTTGCACCCGAAAATATAGCGGCTCGTTTTAATTTATCTCAAAGTTTGTTGTCATCCGGTGCTATGGAATTGGCGATTGATGAGCTTAAGCAGCTAATTGCAATGCAGCCAGAAGAAGCGTATTGGGTTGAAGTGTTAGCGGAGACTTTTTTTAAGCAAAAAAATATACCTGCTGCGATTGAGTGTATTCAATCGTCTTTATTAAAGGTGCAACAGCCTGCTGAGCTATTAAGTCGTTTAGGCTCTTTCTTTCAATCTCAAAACCGTTATCCAGACGCCATAGCTTATGGTCACTGGGC
>CAZECE010000044.1:0-14002 GCA_964510525.1 uncultured Pseudomonadales bacterium
AGCTTCTGATGCATTAAGGGCTGTTTTTAGTGGTGATCCGGTCGATTTCATTAATTCCACATAAACTGGGAACTTTGAATGATGGTTACATTCTGGCGTTCAACGGCTGATCAATTTCTTGCTGGGGCTGAATAGTTACAACAAAAGAAGATTTACCACTGTTCTGGGAAATAAAGCGCCGGCCGTGACGGGTTCTGAGTTGCGGTTTTTGTTTCGCGTTTGGGGGTATCTTGAAAAATCAGGCTTTTCTCAGCGTATCATTTTTTATCATAAGCAGAAAAAGGTTGAGCCACCTTGGTTATCCGATCCAAGCCACTGGGTTGAATATGCGGTGCATTTGCTTCACAAGCACTGTCAGATAAAGCTTCATATCTACAGAAAAAACAACAGCCAGAACAACACACAGACTAACATCAGAAAGCCATTAACGGCTTTGGATGTTGGCTCTGATAATCAGCGAGGCATCATCAAAAATTATATTGAATTTTCAAATGTTAATGGATACGACCTGTCTTCTCGCTAAAGCAGGCCTAGGGCGAGCTGGCCGGCGGTCGAGATCATATCTCGGGACCAAGGTGGTGTGAATACCAGTTGAATGTCGATGTTGCCGACTTGTTTCAGTTTTAACAGTTTACGCCGGATATCTTGCACCATGACTTCCCCCATGCCACAACCGGGGTTGGTCAGTGTCATTTGAATATGCACGTTTTTATCAGTTACCGAGACTTTGTAAATTAAACCTAAGTCTAATAAATTGACCGGAATCTCAGGATCGTAGCAGGTTTTTAAAATCGCTTTCACGGTGGCTTCATTGACCGGATCGGCTAACAGCTTAGCATCTATCATGGGTCGAGGTTGTTGGTGAATGGCATCACCATCTTCGCCATCGATGCGAAACAGTTGATGATTGACCGCGATTGTAAAAGAGGATCCTAAGGCCTGTGTTAGGTAGGCTTCAGTGCCTTCGGTCAGTTGCTCGATGCGTCCGTCAGGTATGCAGATCGCCGTGAGATCCCGTGTGAGTTTGAAGATCTCGGATTTGGCTTTAGGTGGGGGTAACGGAGAAGCTTTCTCCGCAGCCGCAGGTACCTGTAACGTTGGGATTTTTGAATTCGATGGTTTCATTGAGTCCTTCTTTTTTCAATAAAATTTCGGTGCCTCGGATTAAATTGAGCGCTTGGCTGTCTATGATCAGATGCTTGTCGTCGCTAAGCGGCATTTGGAGGTCAGAGTCTAGAGCAGCCTCAACCCAGTCTAAAACATATTGATACCCAGAACAGCCGCTGGCTTTTACGGATAAACGAACGCCGGCGTAATTTCGTTTTTTGGCGAGTTGCTGAATAAAATGATGCTTGGCTTCATCTGTGAGCACAACCCAGTTGTCGGCTTGTTTTGGGTCGTATTGTTCAACTGTCATGATTTGTCTCACTCGGTTGTAATGGTCGTTGTACTGGTGTTTGTACTGGTTCCTGTATTGGAGCCTGAGTCTTGTTTGTCCGTTAAGGCGTGCTCCAAGGCATGCCAGGCCAGTGTCGCGCATTTAATTCGGGTTGGGTAAGCGCTCACGCCTGAGAGGACTTTGAGTTTGGTGTTGTCTAGCGCGTTCGCCTCTTCCTTTTGTGTAATCACGGAGTGAAACTGTTGAAAGGTGTTCAGGGCTTCTTCTTTTGTTTTGCCTTTCAACAGTTGCGTCATGATAGAGGCTGAGGCCATTGAAATGGCGCAGCCTTGGCCTTTGAAGGCAATGTCGATGACGGTGTTGTTGTCGTCAAGATCCAGGTATAAGGTCAGCTTGTCGCCGCACACCGGGTTAAAGGCTTCTTGTTGATGGGAGCATGGACTGATTTCTCGAAAGTTCCTGGGTTGTTTTCCATGGTCGAGAATGGTTTCTTGATACAGTTGTCGTAATTCGGGTTGCATGTATTTCAGACTCACAAAAACACGGTTTTAAAATTTTCTTTTAATAAAAGCTTTCTTTAACTAAAACTTTCGATGGCGCGATCGAGCGCTTCAAAAAATAAATCCACTTCTTCTAACGTATTATAGAACGCAAATGAGGCTCGCACGGTCGCGGGCACTTGGTAAAAGTCCATTAATGGCATGGTGCAATGGTGGCCTGCGCGAATGGCGATGCCATCGAAGTCCAGCAGCGTACTGAGATCGTGTGGGTGAATCATGTCGCTGTAAATTGTGCAAATGGCTGTTTTGTTTTGGGCGTTACCAATTATTTTTAAGGCGTTTTTACGGGTGTCTAATTGGTTCTGAATCACGTTTACTAGCTGTTGCTCGTGTTGCTGGATGTCTGCCATATCAAATTGCGTGAGATACTCAATCGCAGCACCTAAGGCAATATTGCCGGCAATGTTGGGCGTGCCAGCTTCAAACTTAGCGGGCAGTTGAGCAAAGGTGCTTTTCTCAAAGCGCACCGTTTCAATCATGTCACCACCGGATTCAAAGGGGGGCATTTTTTCTAACCAGTGTTCTTTACCATAAAGAATGCCGGTCCCCGTTGGTCCGAAGAGTTTGTGTCCTGAAAAAACGTAAAAATCACAATCGAGGGACTGCACATCGACCGTTACATGTGACACGGCTTGGGCGCCATCGATGATGCTGATCGCTCCAACGCTATTGGCGATGCTGATCAGCTCTTCAATGGGATTTATAGTACCTAAGGTATTGGAGATATGGACACAGCTGAAAATTTTGGTGTTTTCGGAAAAGAGTGCGCGAGCTTCTTCGAGGTTTAACCGGCCGTCTTCATGAATGGGAATGACTTTAAGAGTGGCTCCGGTTCGGTCGCACGCCAGTTGCCATGGCACTATGTTCGCATGATGTTCCATGGCGGTAATCAGTATCTCATCACTGGGCTTCAGGACCAGGCTCGCTAAGCTGTAAGCGAGTAAGTTCAAACCGTTGGTACAACCCTTAGTGAAGATGATTTCTTCTGGCTTGGTGGCATTCAAAAATTGTTGCGCTGTTTGCCGTGCCGCTTCCATGGCGGCGGTTGCCGTTTCACTGAGATAATGCAGGCCGCGATGCACGTTGGCATTTTCGTGAGTGTAATAGTGTTGAATGCGATCAATGACGACTTGGGGTTTTTGGGTGGTGGCCGCACTGTCGAGATAAATCAGCCGCTTTCCTCGGACCTCTTGGGACAGTATTGGAAAGTCTTGGCGGATCTTGTGAGGATCAAAGGTCGTGTGTGCCATGTTTAGTTCTCAGTTGGCGGCGCAATAAAAGGCGCTATCTGACTGAGCTGCGCTAACAGGTGTTTTCCAGAAGTCGTTTGATTTAACCAGCTGTTTTGAATCACCTCTTGCAAGAAACCTTCGGTCAGTAAAGCAAGCGCGTCTTTTTCCGGAATGCCTCTGGATGTTAAATAGCGAATTTGATCTGGGCTGGCGTGTGAGGTGGTAGCCCCGTGGGCACATTTGACTTGATCATGGTAGATCTCGAGCTCAGGTTTGGTAAACACTTTGCTGTGAGGCGAGAGCATCAAGTTTTTACTGTAAAACTCGCCGGTTGCATTGTGGCCATGCTCATCGATATGAATGCGACCGTTACAATGAATTTTGGCGTTGTCTTGACCAATGGATTTAAACAAACAATTGGACTGAGTATTGGGCGCTAAATGGTTGACTTCAATTTGCTGATCCGTGTGTTGCTCGCCTCGGCCGACAGACAGTGCGTTCCAAGTGACTTTGGCGTTATCGGCTTCAAGGTTTACTTGAGTGCTGTCCCTTAAGAGTTTGCCACGCAAAGCAAGCTGCAAGCCTTCATACTGTGCCGACTGCGCTAAATGCGTTTGGGTTGTGCCTATATGGGCGCCCTGATCCGAATGTATCAAGGCTCTTAGGTGATTGCATTGACTGTGGGGTGATTGATGGATCAAAGTGGTTTGATTATGGAAGTACGCGTGTTCTGTTTCGATACCTTGAAAAACTTCTTGTAAGGTCAGTTCAGCGCCCGCTTCGATGGTGATAACAATCGGGGTATTGATCGCGAGTGGCTCGCTGTGATCGCTAGGCTGAGAGTCAATAACATGGTGAACATTGAGCTGACTGTGGGTATTGGCTTTAACTCGAATGTGAATGATGTCCGTTGCAAGGCCAAAGCTGGCTAAGCTGACGCTGTGAGCGAGGGCATCGAGCATTGATTCTGTAAATTCGTTGCTCATGTCTTTTAAATTGGAGCTGACTTGCAAACTTGAGTTGTCTTTCAGCGTGGATATCGTGAAGGTTTCGCTTTGATTTAAATTCGCCACAGATGCCTGACATAGCCTGCCATTGGTGATGGTCAGAGCGGGGCTGTCAAAAAGCGGTGAGTCGATCTGAATAGCCTTGGTTTTAGAAGCGTTGGTTTTAGAAGCGTTGGTTTCAGAAGCCTTGGTTTCAGAAGCCTTGGTTTCAGAAGCCTTGGTTTCAGAGGCATCGGTCGTTGAAATCCGCTGATAGTTTTTATCGATCAGAGGGGTTAGGTTGGTGTACTTCCAGGCTTCTTGTTTTTGGCTGGGCCAACCTAAGGTTTCAAAGCGGTTTAGAGCATATTGCTGAAACGGATGAATCTCCGATTCAGTGTGCAGTTGTTTGGGGGTGCGTAGTGTGGTCATGTGAGCCGTACTGTTGTGAGTGTGTTGTACCGTTAGGCGGGTTCTGTTTGATAACCTTCGGCTTCGATGGTTTCTGCTAAGCTCATACCACCGGATTGTTGGATGGCGCCGTCTTTTAATAAGTGCACGTGATCCGGGGCAACGGATTCTAACAAGCGCTTGTAGTGGGTGATTAGGATAAAGGCAGTGCCCGATTGTTTGAGCTGTTCAATGCATTTGGCGACAATTTTTAAAGCGTCTACATCTAAACCGGAATCTATTTCGTCAAGAATGGCGACCTTGGGTTTGAGCATTAATAGTTGAACCAATTCGTTGCGTTTCTTTTCACCGCCAGAAAAGCCATCGTTAACCCCGCGTTTTAAAAAGCTTTCATCCAAACCAACGGACTTTAGGGCCTCGGTGGCTTGCTCTAGGATGTCGATGGCATCGAGTGGTTCTTGGCCGAGGGCTTGTCGGGTGTGATTGAGGGCTGTTTTAAGAAATTGAATATTACTCACGCCAGGCAGTTCAACTGGGTATTGAAAGCTTAAAAACAAACCTTGTTGGGCGCGAACTTCAACCGGCTCTTCGGTGATGTCTTGACCATCCAGTTGGATGCTGCCGCTGTCAACTTGATAGGTTTCATCGCCGATCAAAGCACGAGAAAATGTACTTTTTCCAGACCCATTGGGTCCCATAATGGCGTGAACTTCCCCAGGATTAATGGTTAGGTTGATGTCGTTCAAGATCTTAGTGTTGTTAGAACTGTTGTTAGAGCTGCTGTTAATACGGTCGTTGATGCTGACGTTGAGATTGGCAATTTTAAGCATGGGATTCCAGTTGGTCGTTCTTCAGTTAGATTTTTAAAATAAGTCAGCCGATGGAGCCTTCTAGGCTGACTTCCATCAGCTTTTGAGCCTCGACGGCAAACTCCATGGGCAGTTGATCAAATACTTCCTTACAAAAACCGTTGACCACCATAGCGGTGGCTTCTTCTGGGTTGAGACCACGTTGCCTAAGATAAAGCAGTTGCTCGTCGGAGATTTTAGAGGTCGTGGCTTCGTGTTCTATCTGAGCCGTTGGGTGGTGCGATTCGATGTAGGGGAACGTATGCGCGCCACAGGTATCGCCGATCAACAGGGAGTCGCATTGAGTGAAGTTTCTGGCGTATTCAGCCGTGGGGTTCATGCGTACCAGACCTCGGTAACTGTTTTGGCTTTTGCCAGCCGAAATGCCTTTGGACATGATGGTACTTTTGGTATTTTTGCCTAAGTGGATCATCTTAGTGCCGGTATCGGCTTGTTGGTGGTATTTGGTCAACGCGACCGAATAAAATTCTCCGACGCTGTTATCACCCTTCAAGACCACGCTGGGGTATTTCCAGGTAATGGCGGAACCGGTTTCAACTTGAGTCCAAGAAATTTTAGAATGGTGGCCTCGACACTGGCCCCGTTTGGTCACAAAGTTGTAGATGCCGCCGACGCCGTTTTCATCGCCTGGGTACCAGTTTTGGACCGTTGAGTATTTAATTTGCGCGTTATTGAGCGCAACCAATTCAACTACCGCCGCGTGTAATTGATTTTCATCGCGCATCGGGGCGGTGCAGCCTTCCAAGTAGCTGACGTGGCTGTCATCGTCAGCAATGATCAGGGTGCGTTCGAATTGCCCTGTATTGAGCGCATTGATTCTGAAATAAGTAGATAGCTCCATCGGGCAGCGGACGCCTTTGGGAATGTAGACAAAAGACCCATCGCTAAACACAGCGGAGTTCAGGGCGGCATAAAAATTATCACTGGGAGGCACTACTTTCCCGAGGTATTGCTTCACCAGCTCTGGGTATTTTTGTACAGCCTCTGAGATGGGGCAGAAAATGACGCCTGCTTCTTCAAGGGTTTCTTTGAACGTGGTCGCAACTGAAACGCTGTCAAACACGGCATCAACAGCAACGCCGGCCAGCATTTTCTGTTCATGCAGTGGAATGCCAAGCTTTTCGTAGGTACGTAGTAATTCAGGGTCGACTTCGTCCAGGCTTTTGGGCCCATCGCTGAGCGATTTCGGTGCCGAGTAGTAGGTGATGGCATTAAAATCGACTGGTGGAAACTGGACATGCGCCCATTCTGGAGGTGTCATTTTTAGCCATTGTTGATAGGATTTTAAGCGCCACTCCAACATGAACTCGGGTTCTTTCTTTTTGGCTGAAATGGCTCGAATGGTGTCTTCGTTAAGCCCAGGAGGTAAGTTATCGACGTCGATGTCGGTAACAAAGCCGTGTTGGTATTGTTGGTTAATGGCGTCATCAATGGTCTGATTGGCCGGGGCGGTTTTTTGGTCAAGAGGCGGTGTGGTTGAAGCGGATTGCATGTTGGTTTTTTACAAGTCCTGAGGTACGTAAATGTACGTAGAATCGTAAAGGACTGACCGAAAAATAGCAAGATTGGATGGGGCAGAATGGGGTGCGTCTAGCGGTAAAAACTTAGGCTTTTTTCCGCTTGCTTTGGTTGAGGTAACGTCTCGGGTCTACGGATTTGCCTTCAACGAGCACCTCAAAATGCACGTGTGGTCCGGTTGAGCGGCCAGTGCTGCCCACGGTAGCGACGGTTTGGCCTTCTTTGATCAGTTGGCCAGATGAGACAAGGATTTTTTTGCAATGAGCATATCGTGTAACGTAGCCATTTGGGTGGCTGACTTCGACCAGGTTACCATAGCCTCTGACATAACCCGCTCGTAACACAACGCCAGATGAGACGCTCAGAATGGGCTCACCTTCTCGGCTGGCGATATCAATGCCATCATGCCAGGCTCTGCGGCCGGTAAAAGGGTCCTTTCTAAAGCCGTATTTTGAGGAGATCCAGCCATGTTCTACGGGACTGTTGTCAATATTTAGGCTGTGGTGTAAGTGCTTGTTTTTAATAATGTCGCTGATCACGTAAAAGCGGTTGGCTTGTTTTTCAAGTGTGGTCATGACGACCTGAAGGGAGTTTTCTAACGATTTGAGTTCCTGTTGGGCTTCTTTGATTGTGTTATAACCCAGGATGGGCTCACTGGTAAGGTGGGGGCCGCCTAATGGGGGTGGGGCGTCAAAATTAAAGCCTTCATCAACCAGTCCGCTGGCGTTCAGGAGCGCTTTGGCGAGTTCGTCCAAGCGAGATAGTCGCGCTTCGGCTTTACTGACTTTTAAGTTGAGGTGTTCCAGTTTGCTGTTCAAGGCCTGTTCTTCTGGGCTATTCGATGTGAAGTCGGGCTGATTTCTGTTGATTGTGCTGCTCAGATCTTGTGATGTGTTGATTTCGGATTCCAGCTCTGTGTTTTGAATGGCAGAGGCTTCTACTAGGATTTCATTGACTTCATTGAGTTTGGCTTGTTGGGTTGGGTTTTGTTGGCCAAAAATATAACCACAAAATAGGGTGATTAGCTGCAGGCTGGCCAGAAAGGAGAAAATCATAGGCCAACTGAGCGCCCAAGCTTTCCTGGCTTTGTTGTTTTTTTCTTTAGATTGTTTCAGGAGGATGATTTTCATGAGGTAGATCTTATCAAATAGTTGTTCTTGTTAGATGTTTCTAATTGTTCCCTTTGTGCAGCACGTCGTTTACAATTTTCGAGAAGTTTTGCGTAATGTTATGAAGCTATTGCTTTTTTTCTCTAAAATCGACTTACTATCATAATAGAACAGGTTTTCAATTGGTCTATTCTAATCTTTGCTCAGGCGTAAGCCAAATTCTTGTCGGTGGCATTTTGTGACCATACGTAAATCAAGGTCGGGGCCTGGCTACCGTCACCGTTCGGTTGGTCGTTTGATGGGGGAGCATAAGTTGCTCCAGGCTTTGTCGCAGCACAGCGCTTATTTGAGTGATCTGGAAGCCAAAGTGAAGGCGGTTTTATCTCAGGTCGGAGGGGTTAACCTCGCGGTATCGGTTATTCGGTATCAATCGGGTGTTTTGAAGTTGCAATTGGCGAATCAGGCCTGTGCAACGCGTTTTCGGTTTTTAGAGGCGCAGTTGGTGCCGCTCTTAAAAGAGTTGCCTGAGTTTGCTCATTTAGAAAGGCTGGTGGTGAGGGTGTCGCGGGCATCTCAAGAGGTTAAAACCGTTGCCAGGCGTGCTAAACCCTTGTCGGAGGAAAATGCGGGTATGTTTAAGGGCTCTGCTGACCTTTGTGAAGATCCTGACTTAAAAGCATCATTGTTGAGGCTGTCTAAACATTGTTGATTTACAGTTAAAGCTGTCTCAACATGTTTTAGAGCGGGATTGCTCAAAGTTGTCGGGCAATGGCTCTTGCCTGAGCCCGTTGACTTTCTCTGGATGCTTTCATGATATGTTGAAGGCACTCAAGCTTATTGTTTGCTTGGCTTGCGATTGCCTCTGATTCGGTTGTACTTTTCTGACCCAAAATATAACCGCCACACAGGGCAATGAGCTGGATGCTGATCAAAAAAGAAAAAATCATCGGCAGGCTGAGTCGCCAGGATTTTCTTGTTTTGCTGTTTTTTCCTTTCGGTTTTTTGTACAGAACAATTTTCATTGCAAGGATGTTAGCAAGTTCTGATCTTTTAGATGTTTCTAATTGTTATTTTTGTGTGGTTTCTTTATTGCAATTCTACGCGCCTGTGTGAAGCCCCCGGTTTTGGTGTCAGTTTCGATACCAGTCCCGGTGTTTTCACACAGGAGCGATTTTTGTTTATTAAGCGCTAGTTGTTAATCTTAAGCACTAGTCGCTAGGTTAACGGCCGCCTTATCGGTTTCCTTTTTGGCTTTCCCTTGTTTGGTTGCCGCGGTTTGGGCTGCAGCGCCTTGTGTGTTCTCTCCGTTTTCAGGTGCGTTCGGCTCTACGTTTTTCAGCAGTTGAGCGCGAATCTGTGTTTCGATTTCGTCGGCGATTTCCAGATTCTCACTTAAAAAGTTGGCAGCATTGGTTTTGCCTTGGCCAATTTTGTTGCCTTGGTAGGCGTACCAGGCGCCGGCTTTGTCGATGAGGTTGAGTTTCACGCCGAGATCGATCAGCTCGCCCATGTGGTTGATGCCTTTGCCGTAGAGGATTTGGAATTCGGCTTGTCGAAAGGGCGGGGAGACCTTGTTTTTGACAACTTTGACGCGAGTCTCGTTACCAATGGCTTCATCGCCTTGTTTGACAGAGCCAATGCGGCGGATGTCCAGGCGCACCGACGAATAAAACTTAAGGGCGTTACCCCCTGTGGTGGTTTCAGGGCTGCCGAACATGACCCCAATTTTCATCCGAATTTGGTTGATGAAGACGGCGGTACAGTTGCTGCGTTTGATGTTGCCGGTGATTTTTCGCAGCGCTTGTGACATCAATCGTGCTTGTAAGCCAACGTGCTGATCACCCATGTCGCCTTCGATTTCGGCTTTGGGGGTCAAGGCGGCAACGGAATCAATGATGACCAAGTCGACGCCGCCGGATCGAACCAACATGTCGGTGATCTCGAGTGCTTGTTCGCCGGTGTCCGGCTGCGACAAAATGAGATCGTCGATATTGACGCCGAGTTTTTGAGCGTAGACAGGGTCTAGGGCGTGCTCAGCGTCAATGAAAGCGGCGGTGCCACCGTCTTTTTGGCATTGCGCGATGGTTTGTAATGTTAGCGTGGTTTTACCACTGGACTCTGGTCCGTAAATTTCGATGATGCGGCCCTTGGGTATGCCGCCAACACCTAGGGCAATGTCCAATCCTAACGATCCGGTTGAAATGACGGGCATCTTTTCTATGGTTCGATCACCCATGCGCATGATGGCGCCTTTGCCGAACTGTCTTTCGATTTGGCCGAGTGCGGCTTGTAGAGCTTTTTCGCGATTTTGATCCATCTGATGGGTCCCTCTCTCAGAGTGTTGTGGTCAGTGTTGTGGTCAGTTAGGTGTCTGTATGAATGAACAGTATGGTAGGGGCGAGAAAAAAAATTGTCTAGTGAAATTTTAAAATTAAAGCCAAACCCGATTAAAAAAAGCCGATTAAAAATAGTCAGTCGCCCAAGTGAGTAATCGTTGTAAACAGATCGCGACGGTTTGTGTGCGGATACTGTCCCTGTCGCCATTTAAATACAAGCACTCTGTTTTGCACTCTGTTTTAGATTCTGTTTTGTGTTTCGTTTCGCTGTTTTTGTTTGTAGCGCGAAACGCGACTGCGATCCACACGGTCCCGACCGGTTTGTCGGCGGTGCCGCCGTCAGGCCCTGCAATGCCACTGGTGGCGATGCCGATGTGTGTGTTGGCTAACCGCAATGCCTGTGTTGCCATCGCTTGTACGATGGCTTCACTGACCGCACCCTGTTCCGCAATGCGTTCGGCGGGGATGTGTAATAAGTTGGCTTTTGCCTGATTGCTGTACGTGACCCAGCCACATTCAAAGGTGTTGGATGCGCCCGGTAGGTCGGTTAACACTTTGGCCAACAAACCGCCGGTGCACGATTCGGCTGTAGCGATTGTTAATGCGTGTGTTTGGCAATAGGAAGCGACTTGCTGGGCAAGGCGTGGAATGTTGGGTTGTGAATCGTGGTTTTGCACTGTTAGACTCGGGTGTTTTTCACTTAGCTAATCATCCATTGATGACCATGGTTGATGGCCATGATTCATGACCATGGATGACTGATGACAATGGTTGGTTTATGACAATGGTTGGTTTATGACAGAAGTTCCAGCACCTGAACAACATACTCCCGTTAAGCGCCCCTCCGTTAAGCACACACCGATGATGCAACAATATTTGAGCATCAAGCAAGGCCATCCGGACGTGTTGGTATTTTACAGGATGGGGGATTTTTACGAATTATTTTTTGAGGACGCCAGTAAAGCCGCCGCTTTATTGGACATTACGCTGACCCAGCGTGGGCACTCAAATGGGGAACCCATTCCGATGGCGGGTATTCCGGTGCAAGCCTTGGAGAATTACTTGGCTCGCTTGGTCAAGCTTGGAGAGTCGGTTGCCATTTGTGAGCAAGTGGGCGAACCGGGGCTGCAAAAAGGCCCTGTTGAACGCAAGGTGGTGCGCGTGGTGACGCCTGGAACTGTAACCGATGAAGCTTTGTTGGAAGGCCATCGTGATACCTGGGTGTGTGCGTTATCTCGTCACAAAAAGCGCTGGGGGTTTGCGGCGTTGAATTTAAGCTGCGGTCAATTCAGTTGCTTTGAATCGGAAGAGGCGGCGAGTATTCAAGCGCAACTGGAGCGGTTTGACCCGGCGGAACTGTTGTTGCCAGAGTTGCCCATCCGGCAAACAGAGGATCCTTATGGGGCGATTGTTGGCGAGCCGTCATCGCGTTTGTCTCAAAAAGTACGGTATTGGTCCAACGTGCATTTTGAAACCGAAACGGCGAAACGATTATTGTGCGATCATTATCAAGTGCAAACCTTGGATGGGTTTGGTTGCGAAGCTTTGTTAGCTGCTCAGGCGGCCGCCGGTGGCGTGCTGCATTATTGTAAGACCATGCAGCAGGCCAGCCTGGTGCATTTGGAGCCGTTAAAGGTTGAGTTGACGAGTAACACCGTAACAATGGATCAAGTGACCCAGCGAAATTTGGAGTTGGTGCAGACCTTAGCGGGTGAGTCACAAAACACGCTGGCTTGGGTGTTGGATCGCTGTCAGACCCCGATGGGCAGTCGTTTGTTGCGTCGCTGGTTAATGACGCCGTCGCTTGATAACGCGGTGGTTGATAATCGTTTGCAGTCGGTGGCCACTTTATTGCAGCAGTTTGCGTTTGAAGAGGTGCAGCCGTTGTTACGACGCGTGGGCGATCTGGAGCGTATTCTGACGCGAGTGGCGTTGTTGAGTGCTAAGCCGCGTGATTTGGAGCGCATGCGGCTGGCTTTAGAGGTCTTGCCTGAGTTGCAACAGTGGCTGGCATCGAAGCCTTGGGATTTGCAAAAGTCTGGTTCGTGTTTGCAGGCGGTAGCGACATTACCGAATTTTCAGGACATCGCTTTGTTGCTGAAAAAAGCCATTGTTGAAAACCCGCCGATGACGACGCGTGATGGCGGGGTCATTGCACCTGGATTTGATGCAGAGCTGGATGAGCTGTTGGCGCTGCAACAAAACAGCACTGATTATTTATCTGAATTGGAAGTTCGAGAGCGTGAGCGCACAGGAATTCATACGTTAAAAGTTGGCTTCAATCGGGTGCATGGGTATTTTATTGAAATTTCGAAGGCGTTAGCGAAAGACGCGCCCACCGAATACATACGACGTCAGACGCTTAAAAATGCTGAGCGTTTTATTACACCGGAACTGAAAACGTTTGAAGACAAGGTGCTGAGTGCGAAAAGCCGGGCGCTCGCACGTGAAAAGGTGCTGTATGACGCGATTTTGAAGCAGTTACTCGAGCCCATAGTTGCGTTGCAACGCACGGCAAAGTTATTGGGTGAGTTGGATGTGCTGACCAATTTTGCGGCCCGTGCCGATGCGTTGAATTGGTCCCGGCCAGAGTTATCAGCGGATTTGTGTTTATCCATCAAAGAGGGGCGCCACCCGGTGGTGGAAGCGGTTTCCGCAACGCCTTTTACGCCGAACGATATTGAGCTGGACCAGCAGCGAAAACTGCTGTTGATTACTGGGCCTAATATGGGCGGTAAGTCGACGTATATGCGTCAGACGGCCTTGATGGTGGTGTTGGCTCGAATTGGCAGCTATGTGCCGGCGACGCACGCCGTTGTTGGGTGTATTGATCGGCTGTTTACTCGTATTGGCTCGGCCGATGATTTAGCGGGTGGGCGATCGACGTTTATGGTGGAGATGGCTGAAACCGCGTTTATTTTAAACAATGCCACGCCGAACAGTTTGGTGTTGATGGATGAAATTGGTCGAGGCACCAGCACGTACGATGGCTTGTCGTTGGCGTATGCCTGCGCACATTATCTGGCGTATAAAAGTAAGGCGTTTACCTTGTTCGCAACCCACTATTTTGAATTAACACAATTGGCAGAACAGAATGACACCATCGTCAACGTGCATTTGAGTGCGCAAATGCACCAAGGGCAGCTGATTTTCTTGCATCAGGTGCAAGACGGTGCTGCGAGCAAAAGTTATGGATTGCAGGTGGCGCAATTGGCAGGCGTGCCGAATGAAGTCATTCATTTGGCGAACCAAAAATTAGCATCGTTAGAAGAAGATGCCCCACATGCGACCGATACATTGGCCCCGGAGCGCCCGTTGACGCAAGTGGATATGTTTGCAGAGCAGTTGCCGGCGGCATTGTTGGGGTATTTAGATGCGATCGATCCGGATAGCTTAACGCCTCGACAGGCTTTGGATCACCTTTATCAGTTGATGAAGTTACGGCATTAGCAGCGTGATTAGATGGCTTTGATTTAAAGAGGCTTTGGCCTAAATCATGCCTTCCTTGAAGATCATTTTGAGTGCAGTCGTTATTGTGAGCAGTTATTGAAAGTCACTCGGTGTTAATAAAAAGGGGTAGCT
>CAZECE010000045.1:0-48704 GCA_964510525.1 uncultured Pseudomonadales bacterium
GTCTCTGCCTCAAAGGTGCCTTTTGCGTAATCGGCTATACTTTAGTATGAAGTGGCCACGATGAACAAAGCGACTCAACGAGGGCAGGTTGCGAGGTACTTACCCATGGATTCCAGGTCAAGCCTGGAATGTCGTGAACCAAACTTGGATGAGTATGACGTAGCCGCGATGAGCGCAGCGAATCGAGGAGGATCAGGCTGCGAGGTGCTTACCTCTGGGTTCCAGATCAGGTCTGGAACGACGGGAACCGGATGAAGATATCAGTTTTTCAAAACTGAACTCACCGGCGCCGCAAAGCAGCATAAGTGCACGAGACAAGCTTATGTCCTCATGACGAAACCAATGGGGTCCGATCAGGTTAACAGTGTTGCGCAACACGCAAAAATATAAGATGTGATTAAATCTTTTAAATACGACTTCATCGTCGTTGCCATTATTTATTTCTACTAAATAGATTGAAAAATCTACGTTTGATCTTTTTAGCTAAGGTTTCGTTGTCTAAGGGCTCATCGTGCATCGCATGCTCAGGATCGACTCCGGTTGTGGACGCTGCGGGTAGCGGTTCCTGATCTTGAGAAGGGGCATCTATAGGCTCGCTCTCTGGAAGTCCGTCGCTGGAATTTCGTTGTGGGGGGGCTTCAAAATCCAATTGCTTTAACCATTCTTTAATGCGTTGCTCCCACTCTGCTAGTGCCTCATTTGCGTCTGGACCACCAATACCGGTTTCGATTGAGTCATCATCACGATCTTCAAACTGCGCTGATTGTGATACTGTCAGTGCTTCAACTATTGGTATATCACTATTCGTGTCTACGATTCGTGTTGCAGTTGGTTCAGTTTCCGATTGTTGATTCTCTGCAGAAACATTCCTATCAGTAGCGGTCAGATTAGAACGTTGGCTTAGTCGCTCACTGTATTCTAAATCATGGAATTCTTCAGACCCGGATAGATCAGCATCCTCAATAAAATTATCATCAACCGAATGTGTTCTCATTGAAACTCTGGGACGTTGAACTTGATCTTCAGCTAATGCCCAATGCGAAGGCGAATTTGGAGCGAGTGAGGCTTCAGCTACAGATGGTATCTGCTCATCTTCAATATTATCGTTACTTCTTACCGTATCGGGTTCATTTATGGATGTTGTTTCATTTGATTCCCTCGCGTTTGTTGGTGTTACTGCAAAAGCGCCTGGGCGGGCGGTGGGTGTGGCCCCGCCGTCTGCGCGCTGTAGTGGTAGTGGAGGTGGGGTTTTTGTATCATTGCTTTCTGTGCCAGGGTTGTTGGCTAATAAAGATGAGTTTTTCGAATTATCTTTATTTGACCAAACATCCGACAAAAAATCTTGTTCAGTAGAACTCGTAGAGCTATCTACCGATGAATTATCATCGTCATCACTCAATCTAGAGTTATCATTCTGCCCCCTAGCTGCATCAGCTTTCTGTTTTTCTTTCGGCGAAGGCTTCCTATCTTCTTCATTGTCGGCTTTATTTGAAAACCGCTCGCAGGCCTTTAAGTGCGACGAATCAGATTGGTAACGTGGATCTGTAGGTGGTTGACGTTTCTCTAAGGGGGAAACTGGTTTTTCTTGCCTATTTTGCTGAGAATTTGCCCCTTGAGCCTTTTCTTCGGAGTCAAAATGACGTTCCCAATGGATCTTCATGATGTTCTCAGATGAGGTGTTGCTTTCTTTAGAGATTGTATTCGTCGTTTGTTTTTCTTTTCCCGTAGAATCACTTACATTCTGTCGAAGGTTTGCGCGTTCACGTTCTATTCTGGCATTAGGTCGCGGGGTTTCTTGGATTGCAGTTCCGTTTTGCATTATTCGGCTGTCTGGAGTGCTATTAAGATTTGTGGCAGTCGGATTGTGACGGTTGATGGAGTTATCCGTTGCCGAGGATATTGAGCTTAACGGCCTCTGAGAATCCGATGATTCTTGTTGGACTGCTCTATTATCGTTCGATGTGTTACGACTGTGGTTACTGGAATTTATGCTGGAGTTGTCGCTCGTCCGCGTCATGGTTTTTCTCGAGTTGGTTAAAAATGGCCTAATTTAGCTGTTTTCAGTGCCCCTTGTATCAGCATGCATGATATCAAACTGCAATAATACACTTGTGGTTATTATGTGTTCAGATGTCTTGGGTTAAGAAATGTTAATGGCGGTTTTTTTCTTAGAGTGAAAAGCTTAAGAGTGAAAAGCGTACGTTTATAAAAAAATAGTTTAAATACAAACGGTTATAGGAGCTGCTTAATGTTGACTTGAGAGTGCAAAACACACAGATTCGCGAAGCGAATCGAAGAGGGGGCAACCGCGATATTTACCGCTAAAGACTTCGTTTAATCTCGTCGAGCTGTTGCTGGCTCGAATCGACTTGATCAGGCCATATAAACTTGATTACCGTGTAATTATAAATGATAATTTAAAATATGCACGGTAATATACAAAGAAACCTATTTCAAACCCTATTAGACCGCTTAAGCTCAGCGCCAGCTGTGGCATTACTGGGTGCCAGGCAGGTGGGTAAATCCACGATCGCGCAATCAATTGGGGAGTATCTACCGAATACCCTGTATTTGGATCTGGAGCGGGCTTCAGATTTAAATAAGCTGACTCACCCCGAAGTGTTTTTTAAGGAATTCGAGTCTTCTTTAATTTGTCTTGATGAGATTCAACGACTACCCGAAATTTTTAAGTTGCTCCGCAGTGAAATCGATAGGAAAAACCGTAATGGTCAGTTTTTGGTTTTAGGCTCTGCATCCAGAGATCTAATTCAACAAAGCTCCGAAACCTTGGCTGGCAGACTGAGTTACCTCGAGCTAACACCGTTGACACTAACAGAATTAGAAAACGCATCAGAACAAACACATATTGATAAACATTGGCTAAGAGGCGGCTACCCTCGCAGCTTGATCAATACCAGTGATGAGACGAGTCTAATATGGCGGGAGGATTATATTCGCAGTTTTTTAGAACGGGATATTCCTCAGCTCGGCTTTTCAATTCCGGCGGCGACATTAGGTCGATTCTGGCGCATGTTAGCCCATTCGCACGGCCAATTATTGAATAACTCCAAACTAGCGGATTCGATGGGGGTGAGCTCGCATAATATTCGCAAATATATAGACTTGCTCTGTGAAACCTTTGTGGTTAGATCCTTGCCACCCTATGAGGCGAATACTAAAAAACGATTAGTAAAATCCCCTAAAGTTTACATCAGAGATTCGGGCTTATTACATGCGTTACTGGATATCGAGTCCTTGGAGGATTTATTTTCTCACCCGATCTATGGAGTATCCTTCGAAGGGTATTGTATTGAAAATATTTTGACTCAGTTACCCCGATGGCGAGCCAGTTTTTATCGTAGCTCTCACGGAGCGGAAATTGATTTGGTGTTGGAAAGGGGCGCTAAGACAATTGCGATTGAGATAAAATCGTCTGCTTCACCAAAACCCACTCGTGGGTTTTATAATGCTCTGGAAGACATTCAACCAACTGAGACGTATGTTGTTGGGTTGGTGCAAAACAGTTATTTGTTGACTGAGGACATTCGAGTGTTGTCTTTGCGTGATCTACTTCAGCGCTTGGTTTAAAGGCTTAATTTGTTAATGGATCGGGTTTTTCGTTGAGTAGCTTTTCAATCAGGACGGGGTTGGTGATCAATTTATGAGGGAGGAACTGGAAGTAATTGGGATTTTTGTTTAACCCTTTTGCAATCGAATCGAGAGTGTTTTTATCTATAGTTTTAGCGATTAGATCAAATACGTTCACGCCTTTTGAGATGCCCATCGAGATAGCCAGGTTGATTTCGTGAATGAACAGAAGGGCGTTTTTTTAAGTCTTCTGCATCGCAACACAATGCTTCCTTATTTAACATGAAGGTTACGGCACCTGGACAAGACAGTATAAGGTTACATAACGTTTCATCAGAGTCTTTATGAGACGCTTCATTGATCAGGTATTTCTGGGGAGCAAATGTAAGCAGAAGCTGCTTGGCCGTCTTTGGGTTTGAGGTATTGCTGTGGTTGGTAGCATGGTTTTTATTAATATTTGGGAAAGGCGATTAATTTTTTGGCTCGATTTTGACCTTCTTTGATTGGGTTGCCCAGTTAAAGTCCAAGCCCAAGTCCAGATTTTTGAAAACATAAACATCATATACATATTGAATCTTCATATTGAACCAGAAGCTCAGTAAACTCGGGTTTGTTTATTAATCGAGAAGTCAATCATGAAGTTAATAAGAAGTTGGCAACCACTTGCTTTGCAAGCAGGCCGAAAAAGAAATAATCAAAGTAGGGGGGTGCTGACCATTGGGAATTTTGATGGCATGCACCAGGGGCATAGGACAATCTTAACGTCCGTCATTGAAAAAGCCCGAGATCAAGGCTTGCTGAGTCAAGTGATGTTGTTTGAACCTCAGCCATTGGAGTTTTTTGCGCCAGATAAAGCCCCGGCTCGCTTGATGACGTGCCGAGAGAAGCTGGAGGTGTTGCAATCTTTAGATATTGATGAGGTTTATTGTCCGCACTTCAATCGCGAGTTTGCCAACCTATCAGCGGAAGACTTTGTTTCCAAACTGTTGGTTGACGCTTGTGGGGTCTCCGAGGTCATTGTCGGAGATGACTTTTGTTTTGGACGGCAACGAGCGGGGAATTTTCATTTTTTAGCTCAGGCCGGTAAGGCGCAAGGGTTTAAGGTCACGCGCACCGATTCGGTGTTATCAGGCTCGGATCGCATCAGTTCTACGTTTATTCGCCAGTTGTTAGAGCAGGACCAATTTGAACACGCCGGTAAATTATTGGGGCGGCCGTTTACGTTTTCCGGGCGAGTGGTGCGGGGGGAGCAGCGAGGGCGGCAGCTGGGATTTCCTACCGCGAACATATTGCTCAATCGCAAGGTCATGCCTTTAGAGGGGGTGTTTGCCGTTGAGGTGAGTGTGGGTCAGGGCACCCCTTATTACGGTGTGGCTAATGTAGGATCTAGGCCGACAATTCATCAAACGGAGCCCCGTATTTGGTTGGAAGTTCACTTGTTTGATTTCTCGGGGGATTTGTATCAGCAACGGCTGGTGGTTCGCGTCCGGAAAAAATTTCGCTCGGAGCAAAAGTTTGCTAGTCTCTCGGCGTTACAGCAAGCGATCGGTGAAGATGTAGCCAAAGCTAAGGCATTCTTTGCTGCTCAATCATAATGCTGCTCACAATGAGAGACCCCATTCATGACCGAATACAAAGATACGCTGAATCTGCCGAAAACGGCTTTTCCAATGAAAGCCAACTTGGCACAAAAAGAACCCAAACAGGTTCAGGCTTGGTTAAAAGAAGGCTACTACCAACAGCTTCGCCAGGTGTGTGAAGGCCGGCGGACGTTTATTCTGCATGATGGCCCGCCTTACGCTAACGGCCAAATCCATATTGGCCATGCGGTGAATAAAATTTTGAAAGATTTCATCGTGAAATCCAAAACCCTCGCCGGATTTGATGCTCCCTATGTGCCCGGTTGGGACTGTCATGGACTGCCGATTGAGCACAATGTTGAAAAGAAAGTCGGGAAACCCGGTCAAAAGGTCTCGCCTGCGGAATTTCGCACCAAATGCCGTGAATACGCCGGCAAACAGGTCGAAGGGCAAAAGCAGGATTTCCAACGCTTAGGCGTGATTGCCGATTGGGAGCAACCCTATTTAACGATGGATCCAGTGTTTGAAGCCAACATCGTGCGCGCCATCGGCAAAATTTTGGAAAACGGACACTTGGTAAAAGGTTTTAAGCCGGTCTATTGGAGTGTCGTAGGTGCCTCAGCGTTGGCTGAAGCCGAAGTGCAATACCAAGATAAAACCTCGCACGCCATTGATGTGAAGTTTCCCGTGGTTGATGAGGCGGAGTTTTTGCAACGCTGGTCTGAGCAAACGACGGAGAGTTTAGGCGAAGGCCCTGTTTCCGTGGTCATTTGGACCACAACGCCTTGGACGCTGCCTTCAAACCAGGCGGTCTGTTTGCACCCCGAATTAGACTATGTGTTGTTGCAAGTAGAAAAAGGCGGTCAGCCGGAACGTTATGTGATTGCTGAGGCCTTGGTGGAGACCTTTGTTGAGCGCGCGGGGCTTGGAGCCGTCACTCAGTTAGCAAGTGCTCAAGGGCGCCAATTGGTCGGTGCTCAGCTGTCGGCCCCCTTTGCGGAACAGCCTGTGCCTGTGATTGTTGGCGATCACGTGACCACGGATGCGGGTACTGGGGCAGTGCATACGGCACCCGACCATGGTTTGGATGACTTTTATGTTGGTCGTCAGAACGATTTAGCCACTCTAAACTTAATTGACGATCATGGTGTGTTTAGAGAAGCGGCAGGTGCCTTTGCGGGCCTGCACGTCTACAAAGCTGATGCCCCCGTGATGGACGCCTTAACCGAAAAGCAGTTGCTGGTGGCGCACCATGAGTTTACGCACAGTTATCCGCATTGCTGGCGCACCAAAACACCGCTGATTTTCCGCGCTACACCTCAGTGGTTCATCAGCATGGATCAAGCCGGTTTATTGCAAGACGTGATTGAAGCTACTGAAGGTGTTGAATGGATTCCGGCTAAAGGCAAAGAACGCATTCAAAGCATGTTAGAGCAAAGCCCAGATTGGTGTGTCTCCCGGCAGCGCACCTGGGGTGTGCCATTGACCTTGCTGGTGCACAAAGAGACGGGCGAACTGCATCCGAATATGCCGGTCATCATCGAGCGCATTGCCCAAAGCATTGAGCAAAAAGGGCTGGAATCTTGGTATGAAGAGCCGGTATCCACGTGGTTGGAAGATTCCGCTGAAGCCGAGCAGTACAAGCCGGTTACCGATACCTTGGATGTTTGGTTTGATTCCGGGGTGACCCATGCTGCTGTGTTGAAAGCGCGCTCGCATTTGAGTTTTCCGGCGGACTTGTATTTGGAAGGTTCGGATCAGCATCGCGGCTGGTTTCAGTCGTCATTGAAAACTGCGTGGGCGATGGAGAATCAGGCGCCTTATAAAGCGGTGTTGACGCACGGCTTTACTGTCGATGCCCAAGGCAAAAAAATGTCTAAATCACAAGGCAATGTGATTGCGCCGCAAGAAGTGGTCAATGAGTTAGGCGCTGATGTATTGCGCTTGTGGGTTGCGGCCACGGACTACACGGCGGAGATGACAGTCTCCAAAGGCATTTTACGCCAGGTGGTGGATTACTATCGACGTTTGCGCAACACGGCGCGGTTTTTGTTGGCCAACTTGCACGATTTTGATCCCGAGCAGCATCGCATTGAATTATCGGAGTGTTTGCTGTTGGATCAATGGGTCGTGAATGAAGCCAATGAGCTGCAAGCGACCGTGATTGAAGCCTATAAGCAGTACCAGTTTTTGACGGTCTATCAAAAGGTCCATCATTTTTGTTCCGTGGACTTAGGCGGTTTTTATTTGGATGTAATCAAAGACCGCCAATACACCCTGCCGACGGATTCCAAAGCCCGACGTTCGGCTCAAACCGCGATGTACCATGTGTTGCAAGGGTTAACCCGCTGGTTAGCCCCCATCATTAGTTTTACCGCTGAAGAAATTTGGTCGCACATCCCAGGCGAGCGAGAAGCCTCGGTGTTTTTCAGTACCTGGTACCACGAAACGGAGAGTTTTGAGCTTAACCCTGAGTTTAGTTCCGCTTATTGGCAACAAATAATGGCGGTTCGCTCGGCGGTGAATAAAGAATTGGAAAAAGCTCGTGAGGCTCAAGAGATTGGCGGCAGTCTGGCGGCTGAAGTTGAAATCTGGTGCTCCGAAGAGTTGGCCGAATTGCTGGAGCGTTTGGGTGATGAACTTCGATTTGTGTTGATTACGTCAAAGGTCACGTTAAAACGTTGGGCCGAAGTGGCCGGCACGCCCGGGCGGTTAAAGCCTTCGGATGCGGAAGGGTTTGAAATCCATGTGCGAGCGGCTAACACGGCTAAATGCGCGCGCTGTTGGCATCATCACGAATCGGTTGGCACCATCGAAGCGCACCCTGAGATCTGCTCGCGATGCGTTGAGAATCTCACCATGCCGGGCGAGGCACGCCGATATGTCTGAGGAAGGCTTAGAAACTCCTGAGCGGCCTCCGTTAAAATGGGGCTATGCACTCTTTTTAAGTGCCGTAATCATCGTCTTGGATCAAGTCACTAAGTATTGGGTTCAGCAGCATTTTCAACTCTATGAGTTTTTACCCATTACTTCGTTTTTTAACCTAACCTTAGCGTACAACACAGGAGCCGCGTTTAGTTTTTTAGCGGATGCCGGTGGCTGGCAGCGTTGGTTTTTGGCCGTCGTTGCTGCGGGGATGTCTGTGTTTTTAATTGTTTGGTTGCGTCAATTACGTCAAGGGCAAACCTGGCAAGCGGTGGCGTTGGCCTTAGTGCTGGGCGGGGCGATCGGAAACTTATGGGATCGTTTGGCTTATGGTTACGTCATCGATTTTCTGGATTTTTATTGGGGTTCCTACCATTGGCCCGCCTTTAATGTCGCAGACTCAGCCATTACTGTCGGCGCAATCATGCTCATGATTGATCTGCTGTTCTTGCAAAATTCAGAATAGTTTGTGAAAAATTACCACAATGTTGCCTCAGCATTTGTGTGTTGCTTGAGAATTTGTCTATAGTGTCCTATCAATAACGTTCGCTTTTATTTTTAAGCGTTGCGTACTATTGCTCAGCAAATGGAGTTGCTTATGAGTGTCGATGTTGATATTCCTCAACCTTTTAATGCCACCTTAGGGCTGTCCGGCGCGGTGGATCTGGACTTGGATGATATCCACGTCAGTGTGGATCGTTTGCCGACGGTGAATCTTAACACCGATAACCAAGTCAACTTAACCAGCAGTAGCGCTGTCAATGCGGATATCGATGCTGATGTCGATCTTAAAAGTACCAGCAAGGTCGATCTCGATAGCGACAGCAAAGTTGAGCTTGAGAGCGATTCCAAGTTTCAGCTGGATAGTGACAGCAAGGTGGATTTAGGCCTTGATAACATCCGGATTCGCGAGCTGCCTGAGATCAAGTTTGAGTTTGGTTTGCGTCCGATGCGGATACACTTTCCATTGAACTTTAAATGGCGCCTGTCCATCCTCGGTTGTGAAGTGTTTAACTTTGAAACCTGTGGCGAGAGCATGGTGGTTGCAGAAAATCTGAAAAAGCATAAATCAGAACACTGCGAATAAACGATTGAGTAGGGAGGCTAACAGTGAAAACGGCTTATAATTTAGAACCCGAATCTCAGTGGTGTGTTCAAGATACGGATGTTCAATTCTCTGGCCCGCCGTATCAGTGCGTTGGGACTTTAAATGTCCAAAATCTTTCAGATCAAAAACTAAAAATTCGCTATTTGCCAGCTACCTCAGATGATAAAGCATTGTGCTGTGAGCAGCTGTTTTGTCAGCTCAGAGTGCCGGCTAATACTCAGCAGCAAGCCAATGTTCGTCTGAACTTACCTTCCAACACGCCGCCAGGTCAGTATCACGTCAATATCCAGGTGGGCGATCGAGCGGTCAAAGCTCATGTGGAGGTGTTGGAAAACGATGTTTTAAAAATGCAGCCCAAGCGCACCGTTTTAGAGGGGTGCCCTGGAGAAACGATCACTAAAACGGTGAACTTTCATAATCAAGGCAATACCGAGATTGTGTTGCCGGCACGTTCCATGGTGTGGTTTGAAGAGCGCGACTGGTTAGGTCATAACTTGGTGCAAACTATTCGTGATACTAAACAGGATGACAATTACGAGGATTATTTAAACGCTTTACTCAAGCGCTTTCAAAAAACCATGTTGCCGGCCATTACCGTCGAGTTTGATCAGTCGAAAGATCTGTTATTACCGCCAGGTACTCAGCTTAGCCGTTCTTTTTCAGTGACGTTGCCGGAAGGTTTGTTAAAAGGAAAAACCTACCACGGTTTTGTCAAGGTGCAGCGATTTCGATTTTGGTTAGCCGTGTATTGTAATAATGGTGCAGTAAACGCAAATAAAGAAAAAACATCCAAGAAAATTGATTAGGAGATTTAAACATGACTCAATCATGTCATTCTGTTGCTGAAAAAGAGTTGGCTTGCTGTCCTGATATTCAACCTGTTTTGGGTTGTGATGGGTATGAGAAATATGAAGAACCCAAGTGTTTGAGTTGGTTGCTGCTTGGACCCAGGTTATTAAAAGCTTCCGCTGAGAGTTCGGTGCAAGTGATCAAAAGCACATTCAATAACAAAGAGAAGGCTTGCTGTGAGATCCCAGAGACAGGGTGCCCACCTCGATGTGTTGGTGGTATTGATTGGCTGGGTATGCCGGGTGATACCTTGCATCATGAGATTTATCTCACCAATACAGGCGATAAAAAACGCACCTTTGAGTTAACGCCATTACCGTTTGCCTGCAGTGATGAAAGCGTTAAAGTGACCCCAAACAAAAAAGAATTGGCGCCGGGTGAGTCGTTAAAAGCCAAGGTGTCTTTTAAAATTCCAGAGGCGTTTGCCGGCAGTCATTTGCAAACCGAGATTTTGGTGCGAGGGGCCTATGAGCAATGCATCGTTATTGATTTGTGCGTGAAGTCTCGCGAAGAATCTTGCTCTGACATCCAGCAAGGTGAAGTACCAACACAGGTCAAGGCCCACCATTGGTACGATCACTTTCAATGTGAAAAGCCTTGTTTTGAATCCTTGGATCAAGAAAATGAGTTAACGACTCGAACGCTCGACCGGTCGTGATGTTGTTAATTTACGGTGTTGATAAGTGGCTACGACCAAGAAAATACAGCCAGAGCCGATAAGATAATGATTGAGACCAGAGACGACAGGGTTTTTATTCTGACCCAGTGATGGAAATTTTTTCGTTGCTTGGCCTCTTCTGGGTCAACAGCTTGTGCGGTTAATGCATGGGTCTCAATCATCTGTTCGTTCATTCTGTTTTGCACAGCCACCAAACACTGTTTTAAATGGCTTTGGTAAGGTTCAACGGCTCTCAGGTTTTTCTTGTAGTGGCGATAAAAAGCTTTGGTGTGTGACCGGTTCAAGGGCGTATCTGAGGTGTGCTGATTGATGATCTGTCGCAGGTACTTTTTTTCGGTGCGATAAAACGCGTGTATTTGCTCGATGACTCGCAGAGAAAGCGAAGGAATGTCTTGATGGCCTGGTTTCGTCAGGAAGATCGGTGGGCCAATTTGGGTAATAACCTCAACGTTTTTATTGGGAACAAAATGCGGCAGCTGCTGAAACTGAAGTCCACGGTTACTGCAAAAAGGCCAAAATATTTGGCGTGTCTTAGAAAGCCAGCGCGTGATGGCAAAGCCCAAAGCGTTGTAGTCAAAAAGATTTTCTGCATTGGGTGATGTCACGGGAAAAATAGGGATTTCCAGCTTTTCTTCAGCAAAAATTTCAATAATGGCGGCTAAAAACCCGTTACGATCACCGCGCTCCCCTGGCCAGATGCCCTTAGGGTGTTTGTGGGCATGACGACCCTGGTTGTATTCGGCATCCGTTTCTTGGCAGGTCCAACAGACCTGGGGTATGCCTGGATGCTTGGGGTTTAGGCTTTTTTTGTAGTGCGGGTGATTAATCCACTCATGTTCGCCACCAGGAAATACAATGACAATCTTGCCTTCTAAGAGCTGTTGTTTTAACTGGTGGAAAGGGGGGGCGGTGCAACCATAATGTTTAAACCAATTGCCGGGATTCATCATTGTGTATCCTGCAATCTTTATTTTAGCGGCTAAGATGGCATCGGCCGTGACGATGATGATATCTTCAGATCGCTGAGTTTTTTCTATGATGTAAGCGATGATGTTCATAACGCCTAGGGTGTAAATGTCATGATTCAGAATAAATAGGCCGCCTTGCTTGTGCTGATGGTTTACGCTGAGCTGCGGTTCGAAGTGTTCTGCGCCAAATACTTCATGATGAAACAAGTGGGTTTGTTGAAATAGGGTCTCTTCTAACGCTTGGCGTTGGCCTGCAGTCAGTTTTGGCAGCACGGATTCCCACACGTTTTTGTCACGCTTGGTAATCGTAAAGCGCTGTTCATCAGGCTGAGCCGAATGTGCTTGCTGAAATGAATGTCTCTGATTTGAGTGTGTCTGATATGGATGTGTCATGGATCTTAAGAGGCAGGTGAATGACCGCACCATATTACCCGATTCTGCTGAATGGTCGATTAAAATCCGATACACTACGGCCTTCTTAGAAATAAGAAGTGATCAATTTCCGTACTCTTGGGGCTTGTTATGGAACATTCGCATTCATTTGATATCCGCTTGGCCAATCCTCGAGGCTTTTGCGCGGGCGTGGATCGTGCTATCGCCATTGTGAATCGGGCTTTGGAAGAATTTGGCGCGCCCATCTATGTCAGGCATGAAGTGGTCCACAATCGTTTTGTGGTGGAGGATTTGCGCCGCCGCGGGGCTGTGTTTGTGGATGAACTTGAGGAAGTTCCTGAAAACGCCATCGTCATCTTCAGTGCTCACGGCGTTTCTCAAAAAGTGCAGGGTGAGGCTAAATCACGTGATTTAAAAGTATTTGATGCTACGTGCCCGCTGGTCACCAAAGTGCATTTAGAAGTCACTAAATTCAGCGATGCTGCCCAAGAAGTCATATTGATTGGTCATGCGGGTCACCCTGAAGTGGAAGGGACGATGGGGCAGTATGAAAATAAAGACAGCGAGCAACGTATTTATTTAGTCGAGACGGTTGAGGATGTTGCGTCAATTGAAGTCCAGAATCCGGCACAATTGGCCTATGTGACTCAAACGACGTTGTCTGTCGACGATACCAGGCAGATTATTGATGCTTTAAGGGGGCGTTTTCCAGATATCAAAGGCCCTAGAAAAGACGATATCTGTTACGCGACCCAGAATCGGCAAGATGCTGTTAAGCAGCTGGCGATGGAGGCGGATGTGGTCTTGGTGGTGGGTTCTCCCAACAGCTCGAATTCGAATCGCTTAAGAGAGTTGGCTGAGCGCTGTGGGGCAACGGCTTTTTTATTAGATGATGCTTCTCAAATACAATCGGACTGGTTTCAGCGCTGTAAAACCGTGGGGGTTACCGCAGGTGCTTCAGCGCCGGAACAGCTGGTGCAGGCAGTGGTGAAAGAACTGGAGCAATTAGGGGGCTCTGCGCCCGAAGAGTTAGCCGGCCAGCAAGAGGACGTTATTTTCTCCATGCCGCGAGAATTGCGTCGGTAATACCTTACTTAGTAGGTAATACCTTACGCTGGTAATGTTTTTCGATAATTTCTGTCGATAGGGCTATTAGATAGCGCTTAACATTATACTGTTAACAGCAATTCTTTGAGCTTGGTGATCGGCACTTGTTGGCAGTCATTGCTGAGTTGCTTTTGTTCGCCTCCAGCAGAGATTAAATAAAAGGTTTTGATTTCTGGGTGATGTTTGCTGAATGAGGGAGGTAAATTTTGTGGTTGTACGCCATGAACGCCTAATTTTGCGTCGAGCGCCAACAGTTCTCCTTTCGTATTTTGAATCACAAAGTCTATTTCTTCGCCTTCTTTTGTGCGCCAGTGATACACAGACCAGTCACAATGGTAATTTTGTTTTGTTTTGATGATTTCGGCGAGCACTAAGGACTCAAATAAGTGGCCTATTTGAGGTGACGTTGACATGGGTATTTGTTCTGTCCAGCCTTGTAGGCGGCAAGTGAGGCCTGAATCTAAAAAGTGCAACTTCGGGGATTTGATGAGGCGTTTATTCAAATTATTGGCAAAAGGTTGTAATAAATAAACGAGGTTAGATCGCTCTAATAAAGAAACCCATTCTTTGACGGTGATCGACTTGACGCCGCTGTCTTTGGCGATATCCGAATAGACCAAGAGTTCTGCTGTTCTTGCTGCGAGTAGTTTCAGTACGGTATTGAATTCTTTTTGTTTCGAAATGCCGGCGCTGAGGACAATGTCTTTTTCAATATAGTTGCGGATGTAGTCGTTCAAGTATTTCGTGGTTGAAATACTCGAGACATAGAGTTCAGGCCAGCCTCCTTTGAATAAAATATCCCAAATAGGTATGTCGGGGTTTTTGGCGGTAATCTCTGCAACACTTAAGGTGTTTAAATAGTAAAATCCGGCGCGCCCGACAAGGGATTCTTTAACATTTTTGTCCATTAAGATTTGGTTGGAACCTGTGAGTCTAAACAGGATGGGGAAAGGCTGTTCTGTATCACTTTTAAGGCGCGCCCTTTTGGCTTGATCCACTTTGAGTTTAATCTCAGGAAAAATGTTGGGAGCGTATTGAACCTCATCAATGATGAGAGGTAGCTGGTATTGCGAAAGAAAGAGTTTGGGGTCTTTTTCAGCTAGGGTGCGTGCTTGCAAATCATCAAAGGTGACCTCTGAAAAATCTGCCCCAAGATGCCACAGCAGAGAGCTTTTGCCGCATTGCCTGGGGCCAATAATGATTTGAACCGCCTCATCAACAGATTGGCGGATTAAATTTGAAATATCTCGTTCGATCCACATAATATGACCATATTAAGCTGCCATCTTAATATGGTCAAGATACTGATATCTTTATGGAAATTCGTCGAGACTGGATATTTTGAATAGGCTGGGTGTCTAAAAATGAAAGGTGGCGGCTAAATACAGCCCATCGACATCCAAATCAGTCGCAAGCTCGTCGATTTCTTGAATGTCGATGTTGATGCTGCGATAACCGAGTTCCGCCCCAATGCCATAATCTGATTCATAACCCAAATTGACGCTGAGGTCAGTGACGCTGTTATCGTCCAGGCCAATGCCAACTAAGCTGCCGGAAATATAAAAACCCGTAAAAGGCAGTTCCGCTTTGGTGGCGGCGTAGAGCAAGGGCACGGTTGCGTTCAGCTCAACGCTTTCGGTGACGGCGCTTTCGGTGATGGATAGGGTGCCATCGAAGTTTCTGGCCGCGAGCCCTAAATCCAACGAGATCCAGTTATCTAATAATTCATAATAAAATGTAACGTCGGAGAAGGTCAGGTCAACCACTGAAGAGATGCTGGCGTTGATGTTGTAAGTCGTATCAACAAAGGTAATCGATTGATTCAAGCTGGTGTTAGCGGTGTTTTCAATTTCAGTCTGACTCAGACGCACATTGGGGATCAATGGGATTGGATGCTCAATAGCGGCATAGACAAAGTTGTTGTTTTCATCTTCAAAGTTAAGGTTGGATTCCACATCAATGGGGCTGCCGCCTTCGGTGAAGGTGCCACTGTATTGGTTTTGCCAAAAACCAGCCCCGACATAGACGCCAAAAAACGTATCCGCCTGTAGGGTTTGAGATGCGATTGAAGCGGAAGTAACACTCAAAGCGAGAAGGGCGGGTTTAAGAGAAGAGCGGAAATCCATAAGGCAACACCTGTTTGAAGAGTGTAATAAGCAATTAATTAATGGCCCGTTATCAATTCTGTGAGGCGTCATTCCGTGCTTGACACGGAATCCAGAGCGGTGAGCACAATGAATGGCATCATCGAGCAGCCAATGTAAGCGTTCTTAACTCTGGATGCTGAATCAAGTTCAGCATGACGATCTCTTTGGCTTGGCAACAAGCGTAGAAATTGCACTAGAAAGTCCGCGCATTATAAGGGGTATGGTACAATCCCGGCAAAAATTTATCCGGCAATCTATCCAGTTTACCGGTTATCTATTCAGTTTATAGGCAGAAAAGGGAACAACCATGGTCATTTTACAAGACGGCACTGAATATTCGTCAGAATCAACACAGGCTCAGCCTGGCCAAGCCCCTTCAGGCGCGCAAACGCAAGCCACCCAAGCTAACCAAGCAATGCCGACTCAGGTCTTGGACAATCAAAACGCTCAAGATATTTTGCAACAGTCCCTACAGATGCCTCTTATCTGTGTGGGTCATCAAAATGACAATGAAGAAAACGGTTTGGTTGCCACACTGGAACAGGCAATGGAAGGGTTTCGTGACCGAGTGCTGTTGGTGACCTTGGATATCTCAGCTCATCCATTACTAGCCCAACAAATTGGCTTTATGCGGCCCTCAGCCAAACTCATCATGCAAGGTCAGGTGTTGGCAGAATTGTCTGGTCAAGAACCTGTGGATCAGATTCGTTCGTTATTTGAACGCATGGTGGGCCCTGCGGTCGATGTGCCCGCTGTCGATCCCAATCTGTCCGAAGAAGAGCAGTGGATTACCAGAATAGAACAGCTGCGGAGCCAACAGGCTTGGCAAGAAGCCGAGGCGTGCATTCAGGAGGCCTCAACTCAGTTTCCCAATAATGTGACATTTAAAGCGCTAGCGACTCATACCCTGCTGGATCAGCAACGCTTTGAAGAGGCTAAGTTGGTGTTGGGTACGATTGATCAAGCCGATGCATGCCATGCGCAGCTGGATGCCAAAATTAAGTTTTTTGAATTAGGGGCTGAGCTCAACCCATTACCCCAAAGCCTTGATGAAGACCCGGCTGGTTTGAACGATGATGACCTCTGGGCGCATGCCATTGCAGCTTGCTATCAGTCTGACTATACCCAGTGCTTTGAGTCTCTGCTGTTATTGTTCAAGCGAAATTCTTCCTATCGAGAAAAAGCCCCCAAGCAGGCCTTACAATGGTTATTGACCTTGATGGGGCCTGATCATGCGGATGTAAAAACACTGCGTCGACGCCTCTTTTCAGTCTTGCATTGATTAAATAACACCCTGATTTCGTTCTGCTTTTCCTTGTCTATACTGAATCCTAGGAAAATCCATTCGGTGCGCGCTCACGGTTAAGTGTGCGTCATCATTCAGAGTGGGTTGAATTAGGATCAGCGCAAGGATCAGCGCATGGCATGGCGGTTTGGCATCGTACTCTTTTGGGGTGTGGGGCTGATGTTCAACAGTGGCTTGGTTTATAGCTCGGGAGCTTTTGGCTCGGCACTGGAGCGAGAAATTTCAAGAATTAAAGGGCTGCTTTCAGCGGGCGATGCCTCCGCTGCCATGGCGCGTGCTGAAGCGGCGGAATGGGATTATGCCGGTGAGCCGGTTTTTGATTTTTACTATGGGTTGGCTGCTGTAGAAACTGGTCAGCCGGCCATGGGCATTATGGCGTTTGAGCGCATTTTATACGATGCTCCCAAAAGCCCTCGGGTGCGTTTGGAGTTAGGGCGCGCATTGTATCTGACGGAAGACTACCCGGCGGCCGAGCAGCAGTTTCAGCAAGTGTTGGCTTTAAGCCCGCCAGCAACGGTTCAAACTCGAGTGAATCAATACCTGCAAGCCATTGCGCAACAACAGCAGGCGTTGAATTTAAATTGGTCGGGTTTTGCCGGCTTTGCTTCGGGCTATGATTCCAACATTAACAGCGCGACTTCAGCAGAGCAGTTTGATTTTGCGCTGGGTACTGTGTTTTTCAGTGAGGAATCTCGCAAGACCAGTGGTGCTTACAGTCAAACCAGTGGGGGGGTTAGTTTTAACCGCCCGATCAGCGAACGACTGACGCAATATGGCAGCGCCAGTCTGCAATCCAGTGATAACTGGGATCTGAGTGATTTTGACAGCGATGCCTTGTCGTTGAGCATGGGCGGCATGCTGAAACAGGACGGTGTCGTTTGGCGTTTACCGGTGAGCTTGCAAACGGTGTATATCGACGGGGACCCGAGACGTTATTCCGCGTCGATAGGCTTGGATCAGGTCGTTTCGTTAACCACGTTAACCCAATGGTTGAATTTCTCTCAAATTAACATGGTGCGCAACCCGCAAAACGGGGTTCGAGACACCAACCTGTTTTTATTAGGTACGGGTATTACCCATGTGTTACCGCAAGCGCGAACGCAACTGATGGCCAGCTTGTCGATCGGCCATGATCGTCCTTTGGGAGATGCTGTGTTTGGAAAAGTCTTTGTGGGGTTGCGAGCCGGGGCAGAAGTACGCTTGTCGCCTTTAATCACCTCGTTTTTAAACGCTAATGTGCAGCAAGTGAAATACGAGGGGCAAGGAAGTTTTTTAGAAAAACGCTCTGAAGTATTCAGCCAAGCGGCAACAGGCTTTAACTGGCAAATGGCCCCAGATTGGTCGAGTACATTTAATGTGTCCTATACCGATAATCATTCAAACGTAGTGCTCTATGACTACGATCGCACGCAAGCCACTTTCAGTGTGCGTTGGCAGTGGAAGTAGTATGAATAGAAAAATAGTTAATATCCTACTGACTTTCATGACCTCTTTAGCGTTGTTTTTAACGTTGTTTTTAGCGTTGCCGTTGAATGGGGGCTGGGTGTTGGCAGGAACAAACGCCAAACCCAAAGCGGCGGGATTTGTGATCATCAGTTCAGGGCCGGTCACCGCAAAAGGTCCGGGAGAGGTGCAAGCCCGAAAGCTCAAGCGCCGGTCTCGCGTCTATCCGGGCGATGAAATCAGCACCGGGGATTCCGGTAAGTTGCAGTTAAAATTTTCCGATGGTTCCATCATTGCGCTGAGTGCAGAATCGGTGATGCGCATTGATGAATACGAGTATTCCGGCGATGCGTCAGAACAAAAAAGCTTTTTTTCTTTGGTCAAAGGGGGCGTTCGTTCGATCTCGGGCGCCATTGGCAAAAAGAACCCCCAGGCGTACCGTATGGATACCCCGATGGCCACCATTGGTATTCGAGGCACACATTACTCGGCGGTGGTCCAAGATGTGTTGCTGGTTGGTGTTTGGCAAGGTGGGGTACGATTAAATAACGAAGGGGGTGAAATTGATTTAGGTGACAATGCCGGGTTCAGTTTTGCCGAAGTGGCCAGTGATGGGGCGCCTCCTAAAGGCCTACTCCAACCACCTCCTGCCTTAGTCGCCGCTTTCGACGACTCTGCGAGTGAAGAAGAGCAAGAATCGGAATCATCTGATGGTGGTGAACAGTCAGATGACAGTGAGAGTGAAGAGGAAGAAGAAAACACAGAAGAAGATTCTGCAGATGAGAGCTCTGATGAGAACTCAGAAGAATCAGACGACAGTGAGACTGATGAGAATGAGGGTACAGATGGAGAGGAAGAGCCCTCAGCTGACGAAGATGGAGAGCCCTCAGCTAACAAAGATGGAGAGTCTTCAACGGAGGATGGTGATGATCAATCCTCAACAGAAGATGCGGGGGCCACAACCGAAGAAGGCAATGAAGAGTCTTCAACCCAAGAGAATAAATCGTCAGCCGAAGAGAATACAGAGTCTGGCTCAGATGAGGGGCATGAGCCCTCAGCAGAGAGTAATGAAGAGCCCTCAGCGGAAGGAAATGAGGAGCCCTCAGCGGAAGGAAATCAAAAACCTGCAGCGGAAGTCAACGATGGCCCAACAGAGACAAATGAGGAACAACACAGCAGCCCCACTGAGCAACAAGATGGTGGCGCGGACAGCCCGCCACCCCCAGACGGAGAGGGGGCACCGCCTCCACCAGGTGCAACAACAACGAACTTAAGCGGTCCAGGAGGATTTGAGAATGAAGAAAGCCAAACGGAAGATTCAAGCTTTGGTTCGACGTCGCCAGATGAAAGCTCGACGGATTTATCATTTTCAGGAGATGAGGAGTCGGTCATTCCGGTGTCTGAGCCGGCGACGGAAGAAGGGACGTTTGAGGAGCCCGATTATGGGGCGCTTCCATTTGAAGACTACGAGAATTCCGAACAGAACCCCTTAGATGTTTTAGACCAGCCAGACAGCTTATATGATCCTGGTGGGATTGAGCCAATTGGCGATCTAGGACTGGATGGTGTTGATGAAATTATAGCTGGTGACACTATTCCAGACTCTTGTAGAACTGGAGACGAAGAGGCTTGTGAAGATGAGTTAGCTGAGGATAATACTGAAAGCACTATTGAGCCGTCAGACAATCTAGAAGTTACATTTGATTCAACTGATACAGTCGCGGATGACCCCCCTGAGACGACAGAGCCTGAGGGTATAGTTATAGTGCCACCCGCAGGTGCAAATACTTTGGGTCTGGTTCTGTCAGTCGAAGAAAAAAGGCTTGCCACAGAGCTTGGCGACCCGCTGAACTTTTTTGGTGGCGTAACAGAGGGCAGCTTGCCGTTAGCGCTCTACGATAGAGAAGCACCGCCTGATCTTGCAGACTATGAATCCTTACCCGTTGTCTGGCAAGTGGATCAGTTCACTATGGTCAATCAGACAACCCCTGTTTTTGATGCCAGCCTACTGCCTGCCACCGTTGACTTTGGACGTTGGGACAGCCCGGGGGCAGAAGAGTGGTTGGTGACGAGAAATACTGGAGAAAGCTTCAATTTTACGCAGTCAGCCTACTGGATGATCACAGAGCGAATAGACCCGTTTAATTTGCCGCAAACCGGCGAGCTGAATTTTAATATTCCGTTGGCGGCGGCCGGTGAAGGGCCTTTGGGGTTCATGTTTGATTTCACGATGGGCATGACGATTGACTTTAGCACTCAAAGTGTTCGCAATGGTTTGTTGACGTTTAAAACGGGTACGGATTTTAATAACCCCTTTGATCAGTGGTGGGTGGAGTTTGATGGAGACTATGCCGGTCAAGTGTTTAATTTAAACCTGACAACCGCACGCTTAGAGCCAGAAAACCAAGCCAACCGAGCATTGGACGGTGATCTGTTGCTGCTGTGGGTATCGGAAGGCAATCATGTAGCCGGTGGCTGGACCTTGTTTCCGAGCGATGACCCTCTGTATCGAACAACGGGTATTTTTGCGCTCGGCCATCAAGATCAACGTTTAGCTGCAGCCGAAATAGGCCAGTTTAATCGGAACACCAGCTTTGTGGTGGCAGACGATAATACACATGCGCTGGCTTTTCTTGCTGACGATCAAGTGTATCAAGGGGAGGTGTTTGGCGATGGCGGCAATGCTGTTTGGACGTTATTGGCTGATCGAACCTATGGCGATCCAGCGGCCAGTGCTTTAGCGCCGTTTGCTATTGGTCGTGGTGATTCTGTTAATTACAAACCGTCCACTTTTGAGGGGCGTCAACAGAATAGAGTGCCAGCAAGTGTTGTTTATGGGGAGTGGACCCAAGCCAATTTTTTCGATAACCCGTTAGATGCTGGCGCCAATAGTTCGGTTACTTCTCCAATTTACACGTTAATAACCGACAGTCAGTGGGATTTGGCATCACTGCAAAATATGGCGATGGGTAATCTGAGTTTTTCTTTACCACTGTATAATCGGGTTTTGAGCAGCCAGCCAAATGTGGAAGCCTTCGAGATTGAATTGGCGTTGGACTTTAATACGCAAACCATCATCAATGGTGAGCTCTCTGTCGAAACCAGCGATGCAACGAATCAAAATTGGCTGTCGTGGGAATTATTTTTTACGGGCCAATTCGATGAAGATGGCTTGTTGATTGAGGTTGATCAAACCAATTCCCGAGTTGAAAATTATGAAAATGGAATGCAACCACCCATCTTGCTGACATCAGGGAGTCTCAGTGGTTTTTGGGCGGATAATGGAGACGTGTTGGCAGGCCAATTTAAACTGTCTTATGAGCCTACGCCAGGGACTATAGAGTGGGTGATCGGTAATTACGGGGTCACGCACCCCGGGCGAGATGAGCGATTAACACAGGGTGAACTCAGTTTGTTTGATGCCTCAACCGCGCTGGGTTTTCTCACCATTGCTGGCCCAAGTACAGATACGTTAATCACCTCAGCCTCTTCACGGTATAACCGAGATGCCGGTGTGTTCTCCGGCATTTGGGATAATGCCTCGGCGCCTACACGCATGGTGGATTTTTGGTACGGCATTGAGCGCGAAGCGCCCTTAGCGGAAACCCCGGTTGAGATGGTGATAGACTTTTCTGCAACCCCCACTTCAAGTTCACCATTAATTTCTGAATCTCGCTTTTTAAGCGACTCAAGCTTTGTTGTCTCTAATTTTTCTGCTCACCGTTGGAGTTTGGCAGACACCATAGTATTTAAGGATAACCCCTTGGATAACATAGATTCAGTCAATCTAAGTGAAGACATGCTGTGGTTTACAGCGCAACCCGTCGATTCGGCGACCCTAGGTTCTCAAACGGGTTATATGATTTACGATCATCTGATTTACTGGGAAGGCTTAAGCAGTAATGGGGGAGCGATTTCAGTGACTGATTTAGGTCGCTTTAAAGCCCGCTTTGACATTGATTTTGCCAATAATTTTGTGTCTTACGCGCAATTTGAATTCTTAGATGGGTCGGCATCGCCTGGCGATAACCGGCTTTGGCGAATGGACATCGGCGGCGGGGAGATTGATCCCAGTTCCGGCGCGATCGAATTTTTTGGACCCTTAACGGGGAGAGTCTGCACGGATCCCGATGTGTGCGCGAGCCCTCAGGCAGCCAATGGTGAGCTGGGCGCTATGTTCATCGGCAGTAACGCGGAAAGCTTGGCGGGCGCCTTTAAATTTTGGCAAGACAGTGATGATCAAGAGTATCTTTCAGGCTTGTTTGCGGTTTATCGAGAAACGCGTTTACCAGCGAACTTGCCCATGTTCTTTCAACAGGGCTTAAGCGTGATTGCCGATGCATCGGATTATGGTTTGATGGATGGTTATGGTGGCCCAAAAGAGGTATTGAATGGTGAATTTTATATTGACGACGATGGTGTCAATATCACCAGCCTGGTGCAGCGCGACCCATATGTAGGGATTTCCGCTGCTGATCAGCAAGGAGCCGTCATTCAAGGCGGGACCCCGTCACTATCGGCAGGGGCTGGAATAACGATAGGCAATACCAAAGTGGATTGGGGATATTGGGATAATGCGGATTTGTACACGGATCGTTTGGCGCCTGCCAGCTCCTCATCCATCAGTGACCGCATTTATTGGGTAGTCGGTCAAGGTTCAATCGATGAAGTGGTGAGTGCACGGACGGGCACGGTAAACTATGATACTGCAACTGGGTATGTAGCCGGGCGTATTAATGATGTAGATATTGATGGCATGACGGGTACGGGACTAAATGTGGATTTTAATGCCAATACAGTGGGTGGTGCTTTTACATTCTCGGCTTCCAGTAACACGCATCAGTTACAATTCTCAGGCGCAAGCCTGGATGGAGCTCGGTTTTTTGTACCAACGGCAACTGTGAATGAAATCAACGGCAGCACGAATACGACCTCGTTGAATTTCCAAGGTCAATTTGTCGGGGACAATGCTCAGGGTGTGATCGGGGCATGGAAAGCGGTAGAAGGGACAAATTACAGTACAGGTGTGATGGTGTTGCAGGAGTCCACGCCATGATTGCACCAACAGTAGAGAACTAAGGAAAAAACTTGGACAGTTCAGAACAAAATAAAGCGCAGCAAGACGATATCCCGGTGAACGTGTACGCCGATGTGACCCAGCTGCGGTTCAGTGGACAGCTCGAGCAAGCTTTTCAAACCGCTTATTCGCGCGATTTTAATACCTACATTCGGTATGTGATGATATTTGCGACCTGCATCTATGCTCTGTCTGGTGTCTACGATTACGTCATGCTGACACCTAGACATGCCCCTGTCTGGCAAGTGCGCTACCTGTTGGGGATGCCTCCCTTGGTGACGTTGTGTGTCTATACCTTCTCAACCAACTTTTGGCGCTTTCAGCAACCGGTTTTGTTGTCTTTTGTCCTAGTGATTACGTTAACCTTGATGCTGATGAATGCATTGATTCCGTTAGAGTACAGTCAAATTTACTTTACGGGCGCGCTGATCGCGATGATGGCTGGCTTTAATATCATGCGTTTACAATTCCGGTTTGCGTTGATTGCCTGCTTCACGATGGTTGTGTTTGAAATTTTGGTGTTGTTTATGTTCCATCATCCATGGCAGCGCATTTTAACAGATGTTTATTTCTTTTTGAGTGTGTCGGCGATCAGTTTAACAGGCAATTATTTTTTGGAACGATTTGCGCGTCGGGATTATTTACAAAAACGCATGTTGCATCGAGAGCAAGCGCAATTACAAGAAGTCAATCACCATTTACAGCATTTGGTAACCAGCGACTCGCTTACAAAAATTGCTAACCGCCGCAGCTTTGATGAGACCATCGAAGAAGAGTGGCGACGCGCGCAACGAGGCTGTTATCCGTTATCACTGATGATGGTCGATATTGATTTTTTCAAAGCCTACAATGACCATTATGGCCATCAGCGAGGCGATGAGTGCCTGAGGCAAGTGGCTAAAGTATTAGCGACCTTTGGTAAGCGCGCAGGGGATTTGGTTGCACGTTACGGCGGCGAAGAGTTTGCGATTATTTCAGCCGGAACAGGCTACAAAGATGCGATTGCACTGGGTCAGAAAATTTGTAAGTCTGTGCACAATGCGCGTTTGCCACATGATGCCTCCACCTTCCGGCAAGTGACGATCAGTGTCGGAGTTGCAACCGTAACACCGTTGGTCGATCAGCCGGTCAGTGATCTGATCCAACAAGCGGATAAAAACTTGTATCAAGCCAAAGCCAATGGACGCAATGGTGTGTTCGGCGATAATGCGGTGGTCACGCGGTTAGAGAAAGCCTAGCCCATATCACACATTAAGGACCTCCGATGACTTGGATTATGATGACCCTGTTGGCAGCGACTTGCCAAACGGTTCGCACGGCCTTGCAAAAAGAGCTCAAGCAGCATCTCTCAGATTCCGTTGCAGCCAATTCGCGTTTTTTCTTTGCCTGGCCTTTTTCAGTGCTTTATTGCGGCTTGATTTGGTTTTTCCAAGAAAGCAGCGCATTGGTATTCTCAACGCAGTTTGTGATTTTTTCAGTCGTAGCAGCGATCACGCAAATTATTGCCACTTGGGCCCTGGTATCGGCGCTCTCTCATGCGCAATTTGCGATTGCTGTGACCTATTCTAAGTTAGAGCCTGTGTGCATTGCGATATTGGGGGTGCTGTTTTTCTCACAGCCGCTAGAGGTGACGCAATGGTTAGGCATTGCCATCTGCATGCTGGGTCTGATGGTGTTGGCGCCGCGAAGATCGGCTTCAATCGAACAGGGCAAACCGTTTCAAGCAATCGGTTTAGGGCTGTTATCCGCGGTGAGCTTTGCAATCGCGAGCTTATCGGTGCGGGAAGCCTCATGGGGGTTAGGCGGGCAAAACATGTGGCTTAATGCTGCCATTATTCTGGTGGTGATCACCGGCATTCAAACGATGATCAGTTTGCTTATGCTGCTAAAAATTGGCAAACAGGAGTTACAGCAGTTAAAGAAACATTGGCGTACGGCTTTGGGGGTCAGCTTTGCCGGGTTTCTCGGCTCGGTCGGCTGGTTTACCGCATTCTCGTTGCAAACCGTAGCGCTGGTAAAAGTGCTGGGTCAGATTGAATTGATCTTTTCAATCCTGCTCACTCGATACCACTTTAGAGAAGCGATGAGCGCCAAGGAATTATTGGGTGTCGGGTTGATTGTATTCAGTGTGGTTTTAGTCTTAATTTAAAATCGGTTGCTTCAGCTATACTGAACTGATATTCAATCAGTCTGAGTGACAATGAGCAAAGATCACATCCTAGAGCGCTTAGTTAACGTATTTGCGATTGATTATCGGAGCCTGGCTGTTCTGAGAGTGGGTCTTGGAATGGCGTTGTTGTACACCGCCGTTCAGTTTTATACGTCTGATCTTTTTCACGCTTTTATCAGCGAAGATGGATTTTTAACAAACGACTATGTGCTTAAAGGGAAGCGAACAGGCACTTGGTCTCTTTATTTCATCAATGATGACACCTGGTATAGTGCTTTACTGCTGACTCTAACTGGTGTGAGTGCATTAGCGCTGATTGTGGGTTACAAAACTCGTCTGGCCACTTTTCTTTGCTGGGTTTTGTTTGTTTCTTTGAGTAACCGAGCCCCCATTTTACTGAGCGGTGCCGACACCCAACTTGTGGTGCTGCTGTTTTGGAGTATGTTTCTGCCTCTAGGGGCTCGTTGGTCTATTGATGGCGGCTTAGGTAAACAGCCGGATCAGGAAAAGCATGTCTCCTTAGCCACTGCTGCTATCATCTTGCAGGTGGCTTATCTGTACATTTATAGCGGCTTGTATAAGACGGGTTCGCAGTGGTTTCCGGATGGAACAGCCATTTACTATGCATTGAATGCTTTAGAATTGAGCTCGCCACTCGCGCCTTTCTTAGCTCACTTTTTTGGGTTAACTCGCTGGTTAACCTATTATGTCTATTTTTTAGAGATTTTTGCGGTCTTTTTTTTACTCAGCCCATTCTATACAGATCGGTTCCGTTATGCTGTGTTACCCCAGTTACTTTTGTTACACATCAGTTTTATTCTCTTTTTGTCGGTTGGATTTTTTCCACTAGTCAGCCTCACAGGTCTCATGGTGTTCATGCCGAGCCAGTTTTGGGATTGGATCAGCTGTAAAACTGAAACAGAAAAACGTATGGGTATCGAAATTTGGTACGACAAAGACTGCGACTTTTGTAGAAAAGTGTGTCGCATTTTCCGTGAGTTTTCCTTGCCTCGTCAGACACCTATTCGGCCAGCGCAAGAAGATTTAACGGCAGGGAAAATACTTCAGGAACAAGGCACTTGGGTGGTTTCAACAGCCAATGGTCAGTATTACACGCATTGGAATGCGGTCGCGTTTGTGTGGCGGCGCTCTCCTATTTTATGGCCGTTAGGTATTCTCTTTTTACCGAAGTGGGCGATGGATTTTGGCAATAAGTTGTATGCCGTTATCGCAAAATATCGCCGACAATTGGGTTATTTAAGCGCTGTATTTTTAAAGGAAAATAATCGAGCGGTTACGTTTCAGCAGGAGAATGCCACTAACGTTTTTTTAGCTATTTGCATGGCGTGTGTTTTTGCTTGGAATTTGAGTGACTTGCCTCACGTCGTTCAATCAAAATATGCCTATAACGTGGGCGATACTGTACGAACCTTTATGCGTACGGTTCGCTTAACCCAACAGTGGAACATGTTTGCACCTTATCCTTTAAGCTTGAGGCGATGGCACGTTATTGAAGGGACTCTAAAAAATGGCGAGAAAGTGGATCTCTATTGGAACAAGGTAGCATCACCTAAACATGATGAACCTTGGAGCGGTTACACGGCAGAAAGAAATGACCGTTGGCGCAAGTTTTTCATAAACGCAACGACAAGCGACTGGGAATACCCTGAATCGCTTATGAGTTCGTTGTTTGGACAGTACTTGTGTCAGCGATGGCAGGAGGAGCACTTTGCACAGCCTGCTTTAAAAACGGTTTCTGTATATCGATATTGGTATCATACGCCCCCTCCAGGTATGTCTAACCCAGTCGCGAGGCAGGCGGAGTTGTTATCTCATCAATGTCAGCCTAGTAACAAACGAGCGTTGATTTTGCTGCAAAAGGTTGATTACAGCTGAACCGTGACTTGAAAGCTGGGTGGGATGTTTGGGTCGGTAGAGGCAGAATGCACTTGCCAGGTGGCTTGAGCGCCATCAATGATGGCCCAACTTTGATGCCAAGGTTCGTCAGATTGAGTGTTATCCGGTCGCTCTAACAAGCTTTCAAATGTATCTGGGTCTAACTGAAGATTGTCGAAAATAAAATGAAATTGAAGTGCATCCTTTATGGGAGTCACGGTCAGCGTGATCTGAGCTCCTGGTGCCGCTAAATCACAGATTTCGGCTGCGACAAAACAGAGGCCATGTAACAGCTGTCTTAAATGCGTTGGATCCAGCTGTTGGGAGTTAGCTAGCGTCTCATCGAGTTCAATGGCGATCTCAGGAATGGGGAAAGGGGTTGAGCTTTTCAGCGCAGCGAGTACGTCAAGAAGAAACGGTTTGAGTTCGAGTGATTGAGGTTGGCGTGTGAGTGCTGGGTGTTTCTGTTTTTGCTGTTGCTGTTGCTCTAGCGCTAGCTGTGTATTGGTGAGCGACGCTTGCAGTTTGTTATTTTGATTACGTAAAATTTCAGTTCTTTCCGAGACAATGTGCTCAATACTGCCAAGATTTTTTCGTAAATCGTTTTCAGCGCGATCACGGCGTTGAATGTTGGTGTCGACACTGTTAATCAGCTTGTTGGTATGTTCGATTAACGCGCCTATTTCATCTAAATGGTGTTCGACAGGGTAGTGGACTCGTAATTCGCCGGGCTGGTGAGGATTGATATCCGTCAGGTTTTCCAGCATGTTTTGAATGGGTTGGATCAGTTGGCGTCTGTTTAGCCAAATCAATAAAGAGCTGAGTAGAATTGTTAGGGTAATGCCCCCCATCATGATGATGCCGGCACGTTGCAAAAAACCTCGACCAATGATGAACGTATCGACCTCAATAATTAAGTACCCTAAAAACTCTTCGTTGGGAGGTGGGCTGTATAAAGGCTGTTGCAGACGCGTGTTTTTTCCAAGAAACGCATCGCTGATCCATCGGTATCGGCTTAAGACAGCGGAACGTTGCGCGCGAGCGATGGTTTTACCATTGTGGTCAACGATCAGCGCAAACATGATTGCGGGGTATTCTGTTAAGTCTTCTACAATGACTTGCGATAAGTCCATGTTGAGGTGATAGACCGCCACGGAACTGGTGTGGCTGCCAGACGACAGCAAGGCTCTGGTGTTGTCTAAAAAACGGTCCTGGGAATACTCGTAATCCAGCCAGACAAAACCCGTTGTGATGACCAAGCCAATTAGAAAAGCAAAAAAATAAGCCTGACTCGCAAAACGGTAACCAATGCTATTGGAAAAAAGTATGTTCATTCAATTCTGTGATTTTGAGTAAACTCAGCAGTGTAAAACGAATGTCCGATAATGGCGATTCCCAGCACGTAACGAAGTGTAAACGACTATAAAAAAATCTGACTTAACAATAATGTAGCGCATGTCAGGATGCCAATCCAAGGAATAGCCATCGGCACTTGAAATCCTTGGAAAGGTTGAGCCTGCTTGATTCGAATTAATGATATGTTTACGGTAATAAAAATTAATAAAATCAACCAGCTGGTAATCTTCGCTAACAGCGTCAGTGGCAGGCTGATAGCAAATATTAGAATAAGACCACTGGCTAATAAGGTGGCATTAATGGGTGTTTGAGTTTTGGGGTGGATGCTGGAAAGTATGGTCAACTTACCCGATTTTTGAGTCAGCCCATAGATCACTCTAGGCACCATCAATAGCTGCACCATAACGCCGTTAATAATCGCAATCAGACTGATGCAGGTCATGATCTGAGGCGATAGCCAGCTGGCTTGACTTTGTACCACACTGGTAAGAGGCGAGCTGTTGTCTGTCCATAAAGATTGAGGGATGGTGAGTACCAGTAAAATGGCCACCACGCTGTAAATTAGGGCTGAAATGATCAGCGCTAAAATGATGGCTTTTGGCAATTTTTTTGAAACATCTTCGACCTCTTCGGCCATGTTGACCATGTCTTCAAAGCCAATAAAGGCATAAAAAGCGATAAAGGAGGCCGTCATCAAGGTTCCTGCTTGAATACCCTGACTGGCTTGATGTTGTAAGTTTTGCCAAGCCTCGGTAGAAAACGCATCATCGATTAACAAACAACTAATCAGTATTAAGCCGGCTAACTCAATCAGGGTCACAATGACGGCGGCACCGACAGAAACGGACACGCCGATACAGGCTAACGTACAAAGTCCTGAAATGGATAGAGCAATTAAGAGGGGAGCAGGCCAGTCAATAAAGGTTTGCGCATACCCTGTAAAGCCATTGATCAAGGTGGCAGCGGACACAATGCCGGTAAAAATAACCGCCCAACCTATGGCATGAGCAGATGTTGGAGAGGAAAACGCTTGTAAAATATATTCCGCCTCGCCTGCGCTGCGCGGGTGTCTGGCAACGAGTTCTGAGTAGGAGAGCCCGGTAAAGGTCGCAACGCCAGAGGCAATCAAAAAGGCAAGTGGCGCCCAAGCGCCGGTGAGCCCAATGATTTCACCAATTAAAACATAGATACCGGCACCGATGATGGTGCCTAAGCCATAAAACATCATGGCACTCAACGACAAGGTGCGCTTTAATTCGGTCTTGGGTTTCAATGATGCGGACATAGGCCATGAGTGTATCGTGAGGCCTGAAGTAATAAAAGACAAAAAAATTAGAAGATCATTTTCAGCAGGGTTTCTGGAATTTTTTCTAAGGCAACGATTTCATTAGCGGCACCAATCTTTTCTGCGTGCCCAGGCATTCCGTAGACCACACAGGATTCTTTATTTTGAATCACGGTGCGACCGCCGGCATTTTTGCAGTTTAGTAGGCCTTCTGCACCATCTTGGCCCATGCCGGTCATCAAAGCACAAGCGCTGTTGCTGCCGGCACACTCGGCAATTGAGTCAAACAGCACGTCAACAGACGGGCGATTAAAGCTCACCTTATCGCCTTCGAATAAATTGACGTGATAGTGACGTCCTTGTTGCGTTATGGACATATGCTTTTCACCCCCTGGTGCAATATAAATGGTGCCAGGCGTGATGGGCTCATTATGTTCCGCTTCTTTAACGTGTAGTGTGGCTAAGGTGTTGAGTCTTTTTGCAAAAGAGGCTGTAAACCCGGCTGGCATGTGCTGGACAATGACAATAGCCGGCGTATTGGCTGGAAACAGCTGAATAATACGAGCTAAATGCTCGACCCCACCTGTGGAAGCACCTATGCCAATGATTTTTTGCGGGCCTGACTTTATGTGGGTATTGGTAGCTGTAGAGGCAGAGCTTGGAATGTGATTCGAGCTGACTGGATTGTTGTGATGCGGTGTGGGTTGAGGTTTAAATACAGGAGGCGAGGAGACAATGGCTTTGGTTTGATTGGCTCTAATATTAGATTTGGCCGCGATTTTTACTCGACGAATGATGTCTTGTTGGAGTTCTGAAAAACCTTGATCAGCTGTTGAGGTGGGTTTGGTAATAAAATCAACGGCACCGGCTTCTAAAGCTTCTAGCGTGATGGCCTGACCCCCTTTGGTGTGCGAGCTGATCATGACGGTCGGAATCGGGTTTGTGCTCATTAATTTTTTTAAGAAGGTAATGCCATTCATCTTTGGCATTTCTAAATCAAGTGTGATCACATCAGGTTTTTCTTTTTCTATAAAGGCTTGGGCGTCCAAGGCATCAACGGCACAGTAAACGACCTCAATATCGGGGTCTGAATTCAGAATTCCTTTTAATATTTTTCTAATAATCGTCGAATCATCGACGATTAGGGCTTTAATATGGTTCATAGTCTGTAATATGTTTCATAATCTGTGATTAAAACCCTTTTTGATAAATGCCGGCTTTGATGCGTCGCCAGCTGGTTTTGAAATTGTGATTTTCAGTAACACTGGTAATCAGCCAGCCGCTTGGCAGAGTGTGTTCAAAAACGTGCTCCAGTATTTGTTTTTGCTTTTCAGGAGAAAAATAATAAAGTACGTTTCTTAAATAAGTGACGTGGAATTTTTCATGAAAAGACCAGTTTTTTTCTAATAAATTGATGGTCCTGAATTCACACAGGTTTCTTAAGTCGTTGGAAAGCTGCCATTGATTGTCATTGATTGGATGAAACCATTTGTTACGCTGCTCAATAGGTACCTCCATCAGTTGTCTTTTGGTATAAATACCGGATTTGGCTTGTTCGATAATTTTAGGATTAACATCGGTACCAACACAAACAATGCGTTTAGACATCTCGCTGATACTGATTTGTTCTGAAAGCATCATTAACAGTGTATAAAGTTCCGCACCACTGGAAGCGGCCGCACTCCAAATACGTATTTTTTTTTCATACTTTAAAGTAGGGATGACACGGTTAATAAAAAAAGCCATGCCCGCTGTTTCTCTAAAAAAATGCGTATGATTAATGGTGGCAATGTCGATAACTTGAGAGCAGAGCGTTGCACTGGGGTTCGATTTTAATTTTTCGATCAATTGATTGATGGTTTCCAGTTTGAGCTGATTGCACAATCTGTCGACTCGTTTGGCGAGAATGTCCTTTTTAGTATTTTCGAACACTAAGCCAGTTTCGTTTTCAATCCAGTTTTGCAGCCAGCTTAGCTGTTCTGATTGTCGACGATTGTTTGGGGTATTTGGAAACATAATTGAGATGACCTTAACTGTAAGACTTATGCCGCCACTGGGTCATCTGAAAGGTTAAAATCAGTGGAATTTGACTTGCGCTAATTTCATTTTTAAATCTTGCCCAATATGGTTCAAGGAAGCGGCCACATCGCTCGATTCCTTCGAGCAAACGACGGATTCTTGAGTTTGGCTATTGAGATCAATGATACTGGCTTCGATGCTATCGCAGACGGTGGCTTGCTCTTCTGAAGCACTCGCAATAGAAACAATCATTTCCGAAATTTCTGAAACAGAGTCGCTGATTCTTGTTAAAGCGCTTTCAGCTTCTTGGGCTTCGTCTACAGCGCGATCACTGTTTTTTCGGCAATTATGCATGGTATCTGCGGTCTTATCGCAATAATGCTGAATTTCTTCCACAATATTTTGAATTTCTTCAGTACTTTCAGCGGACTTAGTAGCCAATGTTCTGACTTCATCGGCTACGACCGCGAAGCCACGACCCAGTTCGCCGGCTCGTGCTGCTTCAATAGCCGCGTTTAGAGAAAGCAAATTCGTTTGTTCTGAGAGGTCTCGAATGACTTCAACCACCTGGCCGATATTATTACTTTTGGCTTGCAGATTATCCATTAACTCTTCGGAGGCTTTGATGTAGTCCGCGAGTTGAAACACTTCATGAATGGCTTTGGCAATAATTTTTTTTCCGTGATCAATTTCTTTATCGACTTTTTGAGTATGCTGAGCGCTGTCTTCAGCATTGGTCGAAACGTTTTGAGCGGCCGATGACATTTCGCTAACAGCGGCTACGATGGATTCAATGTCTTCACAGGTTTTTTCTATGATATTTTTGCTACGATGGGAAAATTCGTGGGTTTGTTGTGCCGAGGTAGTGAGCTCTAACGCACTTTCATCGATACTTTTGATGACGCTGGTAATTTTTTTCATAAAAGAATTGAAGCTCGAAGAGATATGAGAAAATTCATTATTATTTTCCTCATCTAATTTGATGGTTAGGTCACTGTTGTTTTCTGCATTAACCAGTATGTCGCGTGTTGTCAACAGAGGTGCCATGATAGAGCGAATCAGGTTGTAGTAAAATGTTAAAGCAATCAGGGCGCCAAAGAGGGATAAGCCAATAATCATGCGAATTTGACTTTCGATTAGCTCGAAAAATTCGGCAGACGTTTCTTGAATATTTACAAGGCCCTCTTGTTGCTCTTCTGAGTTGAGTGGTTGCTGGCTGGCGTTTTGCAATGATTCGGACAGAGCGGATATTTCCAAAAAGCCTTCTTCAATTTGATATAAAGAGTGCACAACGGTAAAAATACCCCCAAATGCCGCGATACTGAGGAGTACGACTGCTAATATTAATTTGCCTTTAATGGTCATTTTTTTTCAACCTGAAAGGGTAAGCTGCTAGTATTCTAAATAGCCTAATTTCGTAGGTTATTTTTTAGACTAGGCTGGTATTTTGTGTGATGCAAGTTAACTGAAAATTTTGTTCTAATTTGGTATCAAAGTGAGGTGTTGTGATCGATCAATTTGAAAAACTGCCTGATGTTACTTTGCATTCGCCGCTGTTTCAGTCTTCTGGTTTTGATGAGTCAGTCAGTCTTGGGCCGTTTGATATGCAAACCTTGCCCCCTTTTTTACGCAGCTTGATGGTTGCCGATGGCACTGTCACCAAGCTTCTGGAAGCTTACTTTTGGGAGCCGGTTGATGTGCAAGTTGTGTCGCAGCAAATGGAGAATAGAAAGTCTGAGGTAGTGGCATTAAACCATCTGGCTAACGAATCGTTATTAATGCGAGAGGTTCGCTTGGTTGGGCGAGGAACGCGTCGGGTGTATGCTAAAGCCATATCATTGATTAACCCCAAAATGGTTCCGGATAAGTTTTTGCAGCCATTGAAAGATGAGGCTATTGGGGTAGGTGCGTTGATCGGTGATTTTGGCTTAGAGTCTTATCGAGAGGTTCTGGCGGTTGGGGAAGAAAAACAGCCGTTTTCGTCATTATTAGGAGGCGCGAATCAAACAACAGATTTGATTTTTCGCGCGTATCGAATCTTTATTGATATTCGCCCGGCTATTTTAATTTACGAATACTTTCCTCTGAGTTTGTATCGTTAATACTGAATAATTTAAATTTTCATCTATGCCTAGTTTATCGTCATGCTGAACTTGATTCAGCATCCAGAGGAAAGAACGCCGTATTAAAATCTGGCTCAATTTGTAGAGTTTAATAAAGATGGCAAGATAAGAGGTTTTTTTCACTGGATTCCGTTTCAAGCACGGAATGATGGAACTGGGATTGTATTCGCCACTAATAGTCCACGCCCTGTCTCGCTTTCATGCCACTATCAAAACCGTGTTTAATGTTTTTCACTTCAGAGACCGTATCCATGATTTCTTTTAGTGCGCTGCCGCCACCACGTCCGGTAACCACCACGCTTTGTTCTAATGGTCGGTTTTGAATCGCTTCCAAAATATCACTTTCTGGAAGGTAGTCATAGGCCAACATATACGTCAGCTCATCCAAGATCACCAAATCTTTGCTCGAGTCTTGAAGCATGTTTAAGGCTTTTTCCCACGTTCTTTTGGCCGCAGCAATATCACCAGAGCGATCTTGGGTATCCCAGGTGAATCCAGTGCCCATTTGGTAGAAATCTACCATTGGGCAGTGGTCTCGAAGATACAGCTCTTCGCCAGAGAGTTGTTCGCCTTTAATAAACTGAACGACGCCAACGTTGTGCCCGTACCCTAACGCGCGTATTACCATGCCAAAAGCCGAGCTGGATTTGCCTTTGCCATCGCCGGTTAAGAGCAGGGCAATGCCCCGCTCGGTTTGGGCGGCTTCAATACGCGCATCGACCTTGGTCTTTTGCTTGGTCATGGCCGCGTTATGTTTGGCGTCTTTTTTTGACGTTTCTTTTTCAGATTCACTCATAAGTACGGTCTCTTCAGATTAAAAGTCGATTCTAACACCCGTGTAAACGGCCGCGCCTGGGGTATTAAAACCGGAGAGCTCTTCATAAGTTTCATCAGTGACGTTGTCAACTCTGGCGGTGAGCGTAACGCCTGGTACTAGGCGATAAGCGCCACTGACATCCAATACACCATAGTCGTCTAAAGGTAATCGACCCGTAGAAAAGGTTTCATCGATGGTGCCACGAGAGGCTCTTACGTTAGCCAACAATTGCAATCGAGGCGTTGCTTGGGCTTGAACCGTTAAGTTGCCGGCATTTCTGGGGCGACGGATGCGTTGCTGGTTATCAAAGGTTTTGGTTTCGTTGTAGGTGTAATTACCTGATAGTGAAACAGATTCGGTTAGAGGCAGCAAAAAGTTCAGCTCAGTTCCCTTAGATTGGGTTTCTCCTGTTGCTTGCAGATACCCTGAGAAATTGGTCAGATCAAAAAAGATTTCGTCTTGAATCTGCTGATCAAAGTACGTCAAACTGAACTCAATACCCGAATCGGCGAGGTAATCAAATCCGAAATCAAAACCGCGACTTTTTTCTTCTTGCAAATCCGTTGCAGCGGCTTCACCAAATGCAAAAGGCCCACCATTATAAGCAATTTCAAATAAGCTCGGCGCTCGAAACCCGGTACCTGCACTGGCACGATACTTAATTAATCCGCTGTGAACAAAGCGATTCTCTGAAATAGGGCGAAGGTAGGCCGCAGTGGTCCGTAAACTGTTGTGTTCACCAAAGTCTTCGTTTTGATCGTGTCGCAAACCACCCGTTAGGGTAAAATCTGAGGTTAAGGCCGCTTGAACTTCACCAAAAAGCCCCAGTTGATGGCGTTCCATTGTGGTCCCCGACGTATCCAAAACGCTTTGCGTTTCATGGTCACCGCCTAAGAGCAGTTGCGTGTGGTCGTTTAAGGGAGTCGTATTTAGGTACTCGAATTTAACCGTTTTACCTTTTGTAAGGAAAGATTGAGAGCCATCGTTGCTGTCGGCACGGTCGATATCCGAAAAAGTTACAGCGCCTTGTTGATTGCGAATAGGGTGATCATGGGTAATGGCCAATCGGGCTATGGTTTGATCATAGGCGCTTTCACAATCGTTACTGGCGGGAAAGCCGCATTGGTCAAATTCACTATTGGCATTCACATCTCGAATGACGGCTTGCGCAGATAGATGGTCAGTGATTTGCCGAGAGAGTTTGCCATGGACTGTGATATTGTCATAGCCATCGCGTTCACCACTGGTATCAGCTGTCGCCGCGTTAAAACCATCGGAAGCTTGATCAGTAAACGAGAGAAAATAGCCGCCGTGTTCATCACTGTCTGTGATAAAACCCGAGACTTGTGTGGTGTCGTATCGGCCCGCTTCAGTGGCGAATTGGCCGGAGAATTCGGGGGTGGGGGTGCGAGTGGTGATGCTGATGACGCCACCGGCATCGGCGCCATGAATCAAGCCTTGTGGGCCGCGTAAAATTTCAATGCGCTCGATTTCACCCGATACGACTAAGTGTTCCAATAAGGGGAGGGTTTGAGGCCCACTGGGGTCTGAAATTTCGACGCCGTCAATTTTAATCTTGGTTCGGAAGCTTTCTTCCCCTCGAACCCGAATGGCCGAGACTTTACCACGGCCGCCAGAGTTTGTTGCAGACAGACCTGGTTGGGTGCGTAATAAATCGATAATGGCTGTATGGCCGCGATTTTCGATTTCAGCGCGGTCGATCACTGTAATCGCCGATCCCACTTGGCTGAGTGGCGTTTCGATTCGGGACGCGGTCACGACTAAGGTATTCAGTTGAGCTGTGGGGGTGGAAACCGTATCAGCAGACAAAGAATGGCTGGCTATTAATAAACTGCAAGCCAGGCTGGTTGCAGGGTTTTTGAAAAAAGTTAAACGTTGGATTTTCATGTTGTGCTCCTCAATTAAAACAGTCAATTCACTTTAAAAAAGTTCAATTGAGGGAGGCATCGCAAGGTAGGCAAACAGAAACAGCCGCTGATTTTTTTCAAATCAGCCGAAAGCCAAACCTGGATGGTAGCCCTCCGCTCCATCAGTGGGTTCGCACCTGGCTGGTATCGGGCTGATCTTGGTGGTTAAACCTAGAATCACCGTTGCGGGGGCAGCGCTGGTTTTACACCAGACTTCCCATTTAACTTGCCCAGAAGAAATTCAATAAAAAAGAATTTAAGCGACAAGCACCAAACTGCGGAAACGCAACATAATAGGTTTAATCTAGAGAGTCAATCATTACTTAGCTTAGAGAATGTAAAACCAGGTTGGGTCCAATTATCAAAGTACTGTGCAGTTCAAAGGAGGAGGCTGAGACTTTTTGCTTTGATGAGTTGCCTTTTCAGTGGCGCCCTGGGCGCTTTTGCTTCCTAAAGAGCTGGTTGATTCTGAGCGCATTCCGGTTAATCCTGTTAAATAAAATCTCTGGAAAGGCGAGTCTGAAAGAGGCTTGTCTTCTTCATAGTCAAGTCCATGATAGAGGAAGCTCTGCTGAGAGTTTTTGTAGTCGGAACCGTCAAGGCGCATGTTTTCCGGTTCTTTATTTGCATTTACAGGCGGTTGAATAGGTGCGCTTGGCATACAGTGAGTTTCAGGAATCTTGAATAAGTTGCTGGAAGATTTCTTTTGTATTTGTGGTTCAGGAGGTGTGGTATTTGAGTCAGAATCACTGAATGCTTTATTAGATGTCCTGTTAATAATAAAGCTAATTAAAGTTGATAGTAAGAGAGATATAACCGTGTTTGTTAGGAAGCCCCACCTAGAATTCGCTTGCTCCTTGGTGAAAAACTGGGGGACTAATTTGTCGTATAAGCTCATCGTAAAATAAAGCTGAGCCAATGATAGGGTTTCGTTCATAATGAGTCCCCAAACAACCCAGTCTTTATTCTCTTTAAGCCAAGTCGAAACATATTTATCACGCTTAGGTATAGAGTGATCGTATCGATCTTGAGATTCCCGTTGAGTCTCTTTTAGATAGGTTATGAAGTCCCTAAAATTCATGTCTAAAATAAAAGAATATTTTTTAACTTGAGACAGTAATACAATAATGTTGGCCGTTTTGATTTTTGCAATATTTGAAAACTGTTTATTTTCATTAATCGGATGAGTTTTGCTTTCTGACACGCTGGCGCTGGCTTTATGTGAAGCCGAACAAACAAACTCATCAGGTTTAATGACTAATAAGGAGTCAGTAAAAAATTCTGGATGGCGAATTGGGTGAAGGTAAGCAAATTCAGTCTGGGGTTTATGGAAATGTGTTTTGAGATGGGACGAAGAGGCCAAAAAAGAGGTTTTAGATAAAATAGCGCGTGCTGTGTGAGCCTTGTGAAAAAATTGGAACAGTTGGGTTACCAGAAAAAGAATGCTATTCACTTCTTCAGGTTTTTTCTTAAAGCACTTCTTAAGTGCTGGTTCTAGGGTTAGAGTATTAATGACCCAAATTAATAAAGTGGAATAATTTTCAACGATCAAAGCCAGATTGATAGGTTTTGTCCAAGCTGTGTATTGGCTGTTTTTAATTATTCCTGAGGCTACAAGAAGAGTGCCAGTAAAAAGGTTGAGTTTGTTGACCTCAATGACAGAATGCTTCGACATCCTCATGCATTGCTTAAGTTTAAGCACGCTCTGTAATCTCAAGGAGTCGTGTTCATTAATAGAAGTTAGGTCTGAAGGAGACGCTTTGGTAGGTCGTTTTGACGGATAAGTGGCTGCAGACGAAACAGAAAGGTCGTCTCCTTTTAAGCTGGATAAAGAATAAGTTGAATCCAAGGATGTACCTTTCTTCTTTATAAATAATATTTATTATTAGAATACTTGTATTTGCTTAAGCACAATAGGGGCGGCCTGTAACATCAGCGCCAACAAAAATGCCAAACGCACAGGTATTTGCGACCGATTGGTGGCAACCCAAGGGTGATTAGCTTTCGACAAACGCCCTTTCAATAACATAATGACCAAAATCCCCGTGCCTGGATTCTTCAAAACCGCGTTCATCAAGAATAGCACAGGTGTCTTTCAGCATAGAGGGGCTGCCGCACACCATAAAGCGGTCAGTCTCTAAATTAAATCCCGGCAATCCTAGCTCATCAAATAATTTGCCAGAGGTCATTAAGTCTGTCAGTCGGCCTTGGCGATGAAAGTCTTCTCTGGTTACCGTTGGGTAATAGACCAATTTTTCACGTACGACGTCACCAAAGAACTCGTTATTAGGCCATTCTTGGGTGATGAAATCGTGGTAAGCGAGTTCTGACACGTTGCGCACACCGTGAGTCAGAATAATTTTGTCGTACAGCTCATACACTTCAGGGTCTTTGATGATGCTCATAAAGGGCGCAAGACCTGTGCCGGTGGAGATCAAAAACAAATTTTTCCCAGGATGCAGGTGATCCGTGACCAGCGTCCCCGTGGGTTTCCGACTGACAATGATGCTGTCGCCAACTTTTAGATTTTGCAGCCGTGAGGTTAAGGGGCCGTCTTGCACCTTGATACTAAAAAACTCCAGTTCTTCTTCGTAGTTGGCACTGACAATACTATAAGCGCGAAGCAGGGGTTTGCCTTCGACTTCGAGGCCAATCATGATGAAATGACCGTTTTTAAAACGAAAACTGGGGTCGCGCGTGGTTTTAAAGCTGAAGAGGGTGTCGTTCCAGTGGTGGACGTGGGTAACGGTTTCGGTACTGAGTTTGGCCATGGTGATAATGAGATCTTTCGTGTGTTTGGTTTGTTTAATTTTTGGACTCGAAAGATAACGAAAAATGACGCCGGAGTAAAATGTTAATTGCTTATAACCTTATGCTTTTAAGCAGCTAATTAAGCGGCAACTTGATGAGGCTGCTTTTGTAGGACTTCAAGCGTGGTTTTAACAATCAGTTCTGCAGAACAAATGATGGTGCCATGAATGTCAAAGAGGAATAGGGTGTCTTGCAGTTTGTTGCTGTGTAACGCCTCATACACTTTGGTCATTTCTCGAGGCTGATTTGGGTGAATATAGTTTACTTGTGGTTTGAAGCCTTGAGCCCATAAGCTGGGGTTATCCAACGTTTGGGCGAAAATTTTGTCTGCGAAACCGTTGCCAATCATAACAATGGAAGCAAGATTCTGTTTGTGAACCGCTGTAACCACCTTTTGAAGCGTTTTTTTTTGCTGCTTGCCGTCTTCTTTTTCACCAGATTTATCAGCTTTGGCAAAAACACGCTCTTGCAGTGAAGATTTATTTTCCGGTGAGAGCAAGTTCCTTATTTCTCTGTTTAGGTGTTTGTAGGTGGGGTCGTTGTTTTTATCTTGATAATTATGAAGCGTTAGTTGCAGTTGTTTTACGACCTTATCCATACTGGCATTGGTTATAAATCGGAAAGCAATGTTCTTTTTTAAAATGGTGGCCAGCAGTTTGACGGTTGGTTTCAGGAAATTATGGGGTTTGTCTTGTTTGTATGCTTTGTAACGGTCAACGATTGTATCGACAAGCTGACTTTCTGTTGTTTTGTTCGGAGCACCAAAGGGCATTAAGTCATAAGGTAGTGCGCCTAAGATGCCTTTGATGATCTCCTTTGTTTCTACTTCTCCTGCGATCTCCATTTGGGTTCCTGAGACAATTTGCCCTAGACGGAAATTGGTGGGAGGTGCTGTATTGTCACCCTGTGTGGGCGTAACGGCTCTAGGAGCAATAGAGCTGTTTTCATTCGAGCCAGTACTACCCCAATTAGTCTGCGTGGGGCTTTGGGGTTGAGTTACTTGGGGTTTGGGTTGAGTTATTAGGGGTTGGGTTTGAACTGTATGAAACATAGAGAGCGATGCCCTTTAATACAGATTGAAAGGAGTTTCTAGAACTGCGCGTATCCTAAAAACCTATTGTGACGATTTCATGACATTGCTGTGACGAAATGGTTAAGTTGTTGTTTTCGAGTTCGGTTTGAGTTGGTTGAAATGCAGCCTTGTTTGGTTGAGAGTGATGTATTAATATTTAATACAGCGGGCTTAAGGAGTTAAATATGCAACGAAATACCAGTGTGACTTTGGGCGATCATTTTTCTGAGTTTGTTGAATCTAAGATTGAAGCAGGGCGGTTTGAATCAGTGAGTGAAGCTGTTCGAGCGGGTCTTCGTCTTTTAGAAGAAAGTGAAACCAAGCTGGATGTATTAAAAGCCAAGTTGGCCATTGGGGAATCCCAGCTCGATGAAGGCCTTGGTTTTGATGGCGATGACTTTATGGAAACGCTGATCAAAGATGCCTAAAGCAAAATACATTCTTTCGCCTGCTGCTCAAATCAGCCTAAATTAGATTAAGTGTTATTCGATTAAAAACTTTGGCCGGGAAAGAGCTAAGCGCTACTTTCAAGGCATCAGAGATCGAATGAGATTGTTGTCAGAAGAGCCTGGTCGAGGTAAAGCTCGTGAAGACTTGAAGGTGAATTATCTTAGTGATTTTGTAGGGTCTAATACCATCTACTATCGAGTTAAAGGGAAGCAGGTCGAGATTATCGACGTGCTTCATCAATCGATGGATCCCTCCAGACATATCATCCATTAATTGTCTATAACCTTGAGACGAGCACGGTTACTGATTAAAATTCGTCAATTACGCTGTAAGAGATGAGTCTTTGTGCCTGAATCCAATCCAGAGTTAAAACTCGCCAATGAGTTTGTTCAACATACCCGTCATAACATCTTCCTGACGGGAAAAGCCGGTACGGGTAAAACCACCTTTTTGCAACAGCTTAAATTAAGCACACCAAAGCGAGTGATCATTACCGCACCTACGGGTGTGGCGGCGGTGAATGCTGGGGGCGTGACGTTGCACTCGTTCTTTCAGTTGCCTTTTGGGCCCTATGTGCCGGGCAGTGAGATCCATCAAGCCTCTCAAGAGTTTAATCGCGAAAAAATTGATCTGATCAAAAGCCTGGATTTGCTGATCATTGATGAAATCAGCATGGTGCGGGCCGATTTGCTGGACTGCGTGGATGAAGTGCTGCGACGTTATCGTCATCCAGAAAAGCCCTTTGGTGGGGTGCAGTTGTTGATGATTGGTGATTTGTATCAACTAGCCCCCGTTGTAAAACGTGATGAAGGAGCCATTTTAAAAGAACATTACGCATCCAGTTATTTCTTCAGCAGCCAAGCTCTGGCGCAAACTCCTTGGGTGGCGATTGAACTGACCAAAATTTATCGACAATCCGATGCAGCTTTCATCGATCTGCTAAACGCCGTACGGGAAAAACGGCTGAACAAAGCCTTGCTCGAGCAGTTGAATGAGCGAGTGGAGTCGGACTTTTCGCCAGAAGAGGGTCAAAACTTCGTGACCCTCACCACCCACAACCAATCTTCAGACACCTGCAATCAACAAGAATTAGCGGCGTTAACGACGAGAGAATACCGGTTTAAGGCGTCGGTTGAGCAAGATTTTCCTGAAAATGCTTACCCAACGGATCTGGAGTTGGTGTTGAAAAAAGGCGCTCAGGTGATGTTCGTGCGTAATGATACGCCACCCAATGTGCGTTTTTTTAACGGCAAAATTGGCACCATCACCCGCATCACCTTGGATGAAGTTCATGTGAAGTGCCCAGAGGAAGAGCATGAGATTGTGGTCGAGCAAACCACCTGGGAGAACATTAAGTACACTTTAAATCCAGAAAGCAATGCCATTGAAAAAGAGGTGGTGGGCAAGTTCACGCAATTTCCGTTGCGGTTGGCCTGGGCCATTACGATCCACAAAAGCCAAGGGCTGACCTTTGAGCATGCGATCATTGACGCCCAAGCGGCCTTTGCGCATGGGCAAGTTTATGTCGCATTAAGTCGTTGCAAGTCGTTCGAAGGCATGGTGCTCAGTCAGCCTATTCCCGCTTCAGCGATTCGGGTCGATCGCGTGGTGGCGGATTTCGCGCGTCAGATGCTGAATAGCCAACCCTCAGAAGAGAAGTTGCTGGCTGCCAAAATTGCCTCACAACAACAAATGTTGTTGGAGTGCTTTGATTTTCAGGGATTGGCGTTCAACTTAAACAAGGTGGCGGAACTGCTGTTAGACCGCCAAGATCAGGCCCAAGGCATTGCCTTTGAGGAAGACATGGCTTTGAGTAACATTCAGCAGTCGGTGTCGGATGAAGTCGTTGAGATCAGTGAAAGGTTTGCGCGTGAATTACACCATCTCTTTCAAGCGCAACGTCAAGCACAGCAGTTGCCGGAAGAGGATGATCGCATTCAGGAGCGACTGCAAAAAGCCTCTGTTTATTTTTCTGAAAAATTAGAACAGGGCATTGCGCCTTGGGTGGCCAACAGCTTGGATGATAAAAGTGTGGGCGGTAAAGGGGCTAAGCGCCCAAAGCGGGTGATGAAGGCGTTGTCCGCGTTGCATTTCAGTGTCACCTTAAAACTCGCGTGTCTAAAATCCTGCCTTGAGCGCTTTTCCCCCGAAACCTACTTAAAAGCCGTGGCGACTGCGGCGCAAAGCCGTTCTTGATTGTGCTTATTTTTTTCAGTTTAATATCCGATCACTGTGCTAAATGGAAACGTATTAATGGACTATCAATTGGACGCGGATAAAAAAGTAAGCTGGCTGGCATCGCATCAGTCTTTGCTGTTAAAAGGCGGGTTGCTGCTGTGTTATGAAGCGGTTTTTTTGTTGCTGTTGGTGGCTTCTTTATACCCGGATGCTAAAACGGGGCAGTTGGTTTCTTTAAGCGAGTTGCTGCTGAATCCTGTCGCTTATTTGGTGGTGAATGAAAATGTGATTTTAATTGCGTTGGCGTTATTTCTCCCAGCCGTTTTACCCTATTTATCCAAAATTAAATTCGGTGGCGCGGAAATCGAGTTGTTAGAGCGGGTTGATTCGATGGAAGGGCATGTCCATAAAATTGATCAAAACGTCAAAGAAGTTGAAAAACAAGCGCAAATTAATTCGGGGAAACACGAAGCGGCTTTTTTTACGATCGCGACCTCTTTAAGTCAGCAAATGTTTGCCAACCGTCCCGAAACAGAAGGGGGGATTCAGGGAGAGCGCGCCTTGGTGATGGGCCAGTTGGATTTTAACGAAGCTTGGTTGATGTCTCGGGTGAACTTTCTGGCGTTAGAAGAAGCGGCGCGGACCAGCCGATCCGGATGGAAAGTCAGTGAGCCGGCGCCCGGGGAAAGCACATTAATGACGTTTTTCCGTTTACTGACCGGCAAGATTGATTTGTTCATGTGGTACTCAGGCACCGGTATGATGTTGGCCAATGGTAGTTTTGAAGGCGTTAATGTTGAAGATCCAGAAGCCGTGCGTTCGGCTCTGAATAAGGTATACGAGCCTCTGGGTCTGACTTGGTTGCCTTCGTTGGGCTTTCAAGATTCAGAACTTTTGGTGATGTTAAAGTCCAAAGCGGATGAGCTGAATATCCGAACGATGGACGACTTGAAATCTCATGCGCATTTGTTGCATTTTGGCGCGAACCGAGAATTTTTCTTAAGAGACTGGTATTACCCCAAGTTACAGCGTCAGGGTTTTTATTTTAAAGGCGTGACCGATGAGGTCAGTTTGAATGATCGTTTGGCGGGCTTATATGACGGTGAGTTCGATGTTGGTGTCTGTATGGAAACCTCGCCGCACTTTACTGATCCGCGCATTCAAGTCATAGAGCCAACACATGAATTTCCGCGTTTGCCGCAATACGCGATGCCGGTGTGTCGAACGGATATTTTACAAGACCCGGAACTGGCTAAGCTGTTGCAGCAGTTTACTCAAATTTCTTTGGATGACATGAAAGGCTTATTGTCGTTAGCCGAGCGAGAGTCTGTTAATCGTGCTGATCATCCTGCATTGATTGGGCTGGCGGCCGATTTTTGGCGTCGAGCGAGAGTGTTAAATCGAGGGCGTGGAGCTGCCCAGTCCGCCAAGCTGGTGGCGTCTTAAATGGCTTCTCAAAAAAACAAGCGTGTCTCCTTGGTATTGGGCAGTGGCGGCGCCAAAGGGTTGGCTCATATTGGGATCATTTATGCCTTAAAGGCTAAAGGTTATGAGATCAGCTCGATTGCGGGCAGTTCCATAGGGGCCATGGTCGGTGGTGTATACGCTGCGGGTAAGCTGGAAGAGTTTGAACAGTGGGTGCGAGCTTTTACGCCGTCTGGCGTGGTGTCGTTGATGGACTTGGCTTGGGGTCGTGGTGGGCTGGTTAAGGGCGATCGCGCCATTGATACTTTAAAAGAAATCATTGGCGATCGGGCCATTGAAAGTTTACCAATCCGTTTTACCGCCGTGGCCTCCAATATTTCGCAAGCGCGAGAAGTGTGGTTAAACAAGGGCAGTTTGTTTGATGCGATTCGCGCTTCAGTGTCGTTGCCGTTGTTTTTAACCCCGGTTCAAAAAGGGGAAGATTATCTGATTGATGGTGGCGTGTTAAATCCGGTACCTATCGCGCCAGTGTTCAGTGACGACAGTGATTTGATAGTAGCAGTAAACTTAAACGGTGATGCGGATGAGGCATTAAAGCAACAGGTGGATGCCGAGACGGAGGCATTAGAGCGTGAACGCCAAACCGATTCTTCTTTTAACGCGGCGGTGGATAAATTCATCAAAAAATTGCGAAACTCGGATGATGCGGAAGAGGATAAAAGTTTGGGTGCATATGACATCGCAAGTCAGGCGTTTGATGCCATGCAAGGTACCATTGCAAGACAAAAACTCGCAGCTTATCCGCCGGATGTGCTGATTGAATTACCGAGAAATGTCTGCGGCACGATGGACTTTGATCGCGCATCGCCGTTGATTGATTTGGGGTATCAAAAAGCTATGCGGGCATTGCCTTAGAGGTTGTGTGTTTAAGTGAACGAATTACTCTCCACTATTAAAGCCCTAGAAATGGAACTTCATCACAGTGGGGTATGCTGTGATCAAGCGCGCGTTGAAGAAATTCTGCATCCTGACTTTTGTGAAGTGGGCCGATCAGGCGTGATGTATGAGCGTTCTAAGGTGGTGAGTGTGCTGGGTTCCCAAAAAGAAGCGCCAGCCAGTATTTCAGATCAGTTTGAACTTCAAAAAATTAATCCTGAAACCGTTTTACTGACCTTCCGCTCTGCACGTGTGAATGACGATGGCAGCCTGAAAGATCATGCCCTTCGATCGTCGGTTTGGTTATACACCAACGAAAAATGGCAACTGCGATACCATCAAGCGACTCCAGCGGCTGAAGTTTGGTAGCCATTGAAGCGGTTAATCCAAGTAGCCTTGATGAGGAAGAAAGTAAGGGTCGCTTGACCAATAAGCTAACCTAGTTCAAAAGTTAAAATGAATTTAGATCAAGATTGGAACGAAATCGTTGATGTATTTAATGCTGGAATTAAATCTTCTAAACATGTCGCGATAGCGACTGTCGATGCTAGTGGGCATCCGTCAATCACACCGATTGGTTTTGCATTTCTAAATGACGACAGATCGGTACATTACTTCGAACAATATTCTGAAACCCTGCCCAAAAATTTTGAAAGTAATCGTCATGTTTGTCTGCTTGCTGTTAACAGCAGTACATTGGTTGGGGTAAAGTCATTATTGCAAGGTCGCTTTCCAAGTTATCCCGGTATAAGGCTATATGGTGTTGCTGGGGATCTGAGGCCTGCAACATATCAAGAAAAGGCTAGATTACAAAAGCGGATTGGCTTTGCAAAAAAGCTAAAAGGCAGCAAGTTGATTTGGAGTGAGCTTGATAACGTCAGAGACATTCAGCTCAATGCTGTGAGGCCGATCCAATATCCAAAAATGATGAAGCACTTGTTCACTAAAAGCGCCGATTTATCCTAACGTTTATATCCCCAAACTCATTGAAATAAAAACCTGTACAAAGCTAAAAAACTGATTTAGTAATAGCTGTTGAGTGCTTATAAAAGCAGTAAATTATTATTATAAAAAAAGGTTATGAGATGGCTGTTTCTATATATGATTTTAAAAGTCACGGGTTTGTTAGAGCGGGATATTTCCTCTTACTAAGTTTTTTGTTTCTTGTGCCGTTTCTTTCTATGCAATTAAAAGCAGAAACAGTCGATCAACATCAAGAAACCGAGATCAATTATATTGTCGATTCTGATCAACACAGTTATTTTTAAAAAAATAAATGTGGGGTTGTTTAATCGCTTTTCTAAAAAATACATGCCATGGACGCAATCTTTTTCTGAATCCAGTTTTGCCATTTGGCCGAATCAATTCAAATTTTCTATTCAAGATTACAAGCTCTATTTAACCCGAACCATAGAAAACTCTTCAGCATTGAATGAGGAGCCTGTTTTTCTCACTTCAGAACATGTCGATGTGAAAGTGAATCCATACAGTTTGGCTTTGGGACGACTGTCGATTAACGAGACTGTTTTTAAAGACAATAAAATAGTGTTGCCCTCAAAAAGTGAGTTGTTTTTGGCAATCAATGACTGGAAGGCACAAGTAAACACTAAAAACTATTCAAAATTGAATATCAAAAAACTCTCGTTTATGAACACCTTGCTGGATCTGGGGGAGTATTCAATAAGCGCTTCGCCCATGAAAATCGATTTTCACATTGAGAATGTTGCCAATAAAGCCATAGCGGACACAGTCATCAGCGTAAACGCTTTTGATTCTGGCGAGCAAAAGATGCTGGTGATTGGGCGTGTTGGCCCTCTGCACATGAATCATAATGTTATGAACACGCCGGTTGAAATGAATATTCATTTATCCGATGTGCCTGCCTTGGATTATATCCATAACTTAATTCAGCACTATCCCATCGATGTATCGCAGTCGACAATGAGTGCTGATCTTAAGGTTTCGGGTAGTTTGTCTTCAGGGTTAACGATCGCGGGAGATATGTCAGTAAAGAATTTTTATTTTGATGATGAAAATCGCCAACATCAGGTAGCCTTGAACGCTTATATCGATCTTGGCCCTTCATTTTTGATGTCTTATAACGATGATATGTATTCATTTAAAGACGTTAACATTAATATCAATAACCAGGTCATCCAGGCCAGAGGGCGCATCCAAAATTTAAAAAACAGCCCTAAATGGAAAATAGCCTTCCGCTCACAGGATATGGATATCCAAGAAGCGATCAGCTTAGGCCCGTTCCATTACAATCTTTTCACGAACGATTTAGACGTGACAGGCCCCATTTCGTTTGATGTAACATCGCAAGGTGATGCTGTTTCAAACCGTTTTTATGGCACTTTTTTTCTTGATGACATGAGGCTGCGTTATCAAGATTTAATATCTAAAAAGTCTGGTGATGCGTTCTTGTATCGATTTAATGGGGTGCTGGATAACAAAACCAATGACCTGACGATCAACAGTAAAGTGGTTATGAAAAATGGGCAGGTTCAGTGGCGTAAGTTAACCAAGGGTGGGGAGTGGCTCAGCCAATGTGGTGAGATTCATCAACAATACCGAGTGTATCCTGCTCGAATCATTCGTTTTAACTCTTTGAATGGAAACGTTCAGATAAAGGCATCTCTTGATGAGTTCAATGGAGCAGGGCTGCCGAATGTCGGTATGTATTTAACGGATTTAAAGTCGGAGAGCGTTAATCTGTTTAACAATATGGAAACCGATATTTTTCTGAGTGGAAAAATTACGCCTCTTCAAAATATCATGACATTAAACGGGAAATTTGATGTTCGCGGTGCTTTAAGCGCAAATTTAAATCGCGCGACTAGGCTTCCCGTTTCTTTGCCATTTAGGCTCAATGGCCATATCGATTACCCAAACATAACGTGCCTTCAGCCTGATCAAAAGTTGGCGGCAGTGTTGTAGATTTTTTTAATGGATAGGAAACCTTGATTTCGTTCCTTATCAAGGCTACCTTGCTCACTAAAGGTATTGCGTCTTTTTTTAACTCTGGATGATTTTTAGGAGCAGTAATGTACAAATCAGTAGTT
>CAZECE010000046.1:0-2422 GCA_964510525.1 uncultured Pseudomonadales bacterium
GGATGTGGCTGTTTTCCCCTTTGTTCGGCAGTTTGCAAATGTCGATTTGGCATGGTTTGAGGCATCACAATATCAACAGGTTTTTAGATGGCTGCAGACCTGGTTGGAAAGTCGTTTATTTAAGCGGGTGATGCGTAAAGCTGGGTGAAATGGCGCGCTAGAATAACTGATCAATCACTTTATTTGTTTTTGCAATTAAGGAACCTATATTTTTAGAAGTTTCAGTTGAGAGTTTACCCTGCAAGTTGTCAGTAATCTTTATATACTCGGCTTGAATCGTCTCAATAATTGATTTAACTTTTTCTTGTGATTGCTTTAGTTCGTTTGGGGTGTTTAGTTTACTGAGTAAGGCAGGCTCAAAATCTTCGAGAGCGTCTGATAAAGAGTTGAGAACATAGGATTCTAATTCTATTTGATTGATTAAGTTGTTTGTTATTCGTATTTCGTTGTCCAAAATTTGGAAATTATCAGAGTTAGAAAAATGGTTGTACCCTTTAAAAGTACTAAAAATATTTTTTGAGGTATTATTGATTTGATTGATAGTGTCATGCGATGTTTCGATGCTTTTAGAAAACCATTTTAGATGTTCTTGATTTATTTGTTCTATGTTTCGGTGCGTTAATTTATTGTATTCGTTGATGATTGTTGCAGCGACTCTTTGTTTGAAAGCAAATTCAGTTATGTCGTCAATCATGATAACAACAGGGTTGTCGGATTCGGTCTCTATTGAGCTTAGGGCCGACGCATTTGAGCCAATGGATGCAGATTTTGGCAGATCTTGATGGTACTTTAAAATGGACCTTAATTTTTTTAAATCTATAATAAGTAGGCTTTTTTCTTCGGTTTCAGTGGTGTTTTTACTAAAGTAAGTCTGTGTGGGGTTCTGTATTCGAAAGTTTGAAGCCCGTCGCTCTATTTGCTTATAAGCTACTGCGATTGAGTTGGCTTCAGCAACAACCAGGCTTTCCAGCTTATTTAAACGATTTTCGAATTTGTTAGCGTTATTTGGTGGGGTAGCGCTTTCGGAATAAGTGCTTTTTGGGTAAAGCGAAAAAAATTTACGAGTTTCAGTGCAAATTTCTTTGTACAAAGCATTGATTAACCTTAAATGATTGGTTGTGGGGCGGTCACGAAACTCGGAGAGTGTCGACTCGAGGCGCTGGGTGATAGAGGCTAGATGTTCTTCTGATTCACTAATCAGCGTATTGAGTCGCTCGTTACAAGCTTTATCAATCAGGCCTACCTGAATGTTTTGAACCAGTGAATGGGCATGCTTTGTGACTATGGCGAGTGGGTTCATCGGTATTGATAATTTTTTTGTTATTAACGTATCTGCCTTAACCTATCTAAGGCTAACCTTTTCGTTTCTCGAAAAGGTGTATGAAAGCCAACAATATACCTGATTAGGTGTGTTGCTTTCCAGGTGTGGCTGGGTTTTATTGCCTGTAATACAGCGACTTTTCCTTGCTTTTATTGAGCTTTGCTTTTAGCTTGCCTAAGTATTTTATTGTAAATTCTTGAATCTTTTGAGGTTAGCCGTTGTTTTCTTCTTCTTCATTTTTTAAACATCCTGTTTTACAGGCAATTTATCTCAGTACTCAATCTGGCCAGCCCCTGAGATTAGGCGTCGGCCTTCTCATCTTTTTGATGATTGCCTTTGGTTTGGTCACTCATAAACTTATTGGGGTTTCTGCGAACCTGCTTTTGCTGCTGGGCCTGTTCACGTATGTAATCAGTCGTAGGCGGTATCAACTGAGTCGAGAGCATCGAATCGTCGGTTGGGGGTTGGCGGCCTATGGGCTGGCTGGCATGGTGTCTTTGTTTTTTGCCGATGCTGTGTATCAAGAGTGGCATCGTGTGGATTTGTTGGTTCGGTTTTGGTTAGCGCCGGCTTTGTTTTTTGCGCTTTGTTACATTCAGCTTTCGTCTCGGGTATTGTTTTGGAGTAGTTTTCTGGGGGCTTTTTTTGCGCTATTGATGGCTTTTTATCAACACCACTGGCTGCATATCTCATCACCTCATGGGCAGGTTGGCCATCACATTATTTTTGGCTGTTTAGCGGTTTTTTTGGGTATTAATGCGTATGTATTTTCCAATTTTCAGGGCAGGGTTATTTATAAATGTTTAGGCGGGATTGGTTTGCTCGCCGGGGTGGTGGCTTCTTTTTACTCTGGCTCTAGAGGTGCTTGGCTTGCTGAAGGACATTCAGGGCGCCGTGGATTATGTTGCCGACACATGGGCGCCGTCGAAAATCCTGATGCTCGGCCATTCCGCCGGCGGGCAGCAGGCCGGGCTGATCACCGGCGCAGGGTCGGCGGGCGCTCGTCGCTCGGCGGGGTCAGGGCGTCGCCGCCCCGCCGAGCGCACCTTCGACGATCCGCTGCACCGACAACGCATCGGCGAACGACGCGACCGTGCTCGG
>CAZECE010000047.1:0-28290 GCA_964510525.1 uncultured Pseudomonadales bacterium
GATGATAACGTCGATGAGATCATTGAAGGTGTTGAAAGTTTGCAAGTTGAATACGGTGAGCAGCTTTCTACCAGTAATGTTCGTTATCTAACGGCCGATGATGCGAACCTGAACATGCGACGGGTGACCACGGTTCGTTTGGGGGTGTTGATGCAAAGTTTGGTGCCTTCTAAGAAGAGCGATGATACCGCGACTTATGTTTTGCCTGGGGCTTCTATAGCGCCCAGCGGTGATGGCCTGACCCATCAGGGCGGGCTTTATATGCGTAAAGTGTTTTCCAAAACCGTGCAGTTGAAAAATCGGGCATAATGATGGCAAATCGTGTTGAAATAGGTCGAATAGAAAAAGGTCGAGTGCGTTTTCCCGCAAAAGAAACCGGGGCAGTGCTGATAGTGGGGTTATTGCTGCTGATCAGCATGACGCTGTTGACTGTGGGTGGCATGCAATCGGTGGCGATGAATGAAAACATGGCCTCCAATTCACACCTGCAAAATCGCCGTTTCCAGGCTGCTGAGAGTGCTGGGGAATTCTCTTTGGATCAAACCGCATGGATCAATCAAACCTTAACTTATATGGATGACCCCGATTTCAGCGACTGGCCATCTTACACTGTTGATATCAATGATCAGGATCTGACGATCCAAGTCACGCTCGAAGCGTCCAGCTCAATGATGATGGGGTACTCACTTAATATGGATGGCAGCAGTTCTTATATTCGATTGCAGGCCGACAGTCAGTCCAACTTTGCCACAGGCGCGAGCACGCGTTTAGTGCAAGGATTTGTGCGCGTTGGGGCTGGCTAACCCGCGGGCAGGCCGCGGCGATGTTCATTAAACATAGACACTCGCTGGCTGTACAGCACCAGTTCTAACATCAGCTCTAACACCAAAATAATGCCCAGTGTTGACAGGCTGAGGGATTTGTTGATGTTCGTATCTGTGTCTGAAATTGTTATTGGTTGACCCAAAAGTGTCGACGTCACCGTGTACATCTTAAAAAAAGCCGCGTAAGGCCCATCAAAAAGACGCAAAGATTTCAGTGCAACCATTAAACGCTCACCCTTGGACAAACTGCTTACCGAGGCGGCTTGTTCTGCTTTTTTCAGACTGGGTGCTAACGCCTGTTCTGGATCAACATCAATATCAGCACCCGTATTAACACCGACATTAAAATCCTGTTGAAATATTTTTTCGCCACGTTGGCTTAGGCTTCTGAGCAGGCCCGCTATTGGAAACAGGGCAAACAACGCGCCCGAAGTGGTGGCGGTGAGTCGTCGACCCACTTCATGGTGGCCCGCGATTCCCAAGGCGACTCCGGTTAAGGCGCTGGAAAGACACAGCATAATGCCAGCCTGGATAACCGCTTTGCTGTGTTGATGGCTGATGCTGGTTGGGAGGGTATTCAATCCCTGGGTATTCCTATCATTTGCCGTATTGGTTAAAGATTTGAATGCGGCCTTTAGAATTGGGCTGATTTCTTCCAGTGTTGAAAACCCGGTTGCGAATAAGGTGCCGGCATAAATCAGCGTGTAATTGGCGCCAGGCGGTAGGCTGTTAACCAGAACCGGTGTTAACGCGGCGACCGAGGCGTATTTGCGTAAAGAGCCCATTAAGTACTGGTTGCGAATTTCGGGAGTCAGCTCTGGGTACTGCACAGTTTCATCGGGGGTGTCATGGACGGTGCGTTTGATGATGCCTGCCAGCGGTGTCAGCATGGCTTGAATGCTGTCGTGGGCGGGGTCAAGTGTGCGGCTGGTTTGGGTGCGCACGGCGCACTCTAAAGAATAATGCAGCAAGGGCACAGAAACCGCAGCCCAACCCAGAGCGGTGGATTGATTCATGGCCATGCTGGCTAAGATCACGCCATAGGTGCTGATGCCGCTGGCGATCAAAGGCACTTGCTTTTGCATAAAGTGCTGGTGAATTTGTTTTTGTATTTGCAGATAGTTTGAAAACGCTTTTTTAAATGCTTGCTGGTTGTGTTTGGCGGTGTTGTCTAACGTTGTTTTTAGTTGGCCTTGTTTAATACTCTGTTTGGCGGCGCAGCATTGATTTTCTCGGTCCTCAAGCAGCTGAAATAGCAGGGTCGTGATCGGTGAATGGAGATGGTTTAAAAAACCATCTTCTAATAAGGCGGCAAACAGAGTGTCTTTTTCAGTGGGGTTACCTGCCATCACGTCCATACCGGTTGAGGTAGGGTGCGGCCCGACGTTTTCCATGGCTTGTATGATGTCTTGAATGAATGTGTTTTTGTTTTTTGATTCAGTTGTGACCTTATCGTAATACCTATGCAATTCCCCAAGCAAGGTCATGATCCCTTGTTTTAAAAGGGGGTCTTCAAGAATTTCCTGGCAATTGAGGCCTAAGGCGGCGGCCATTAAATTGGATAAGTTGACGCCCAGTTTTTCAAATGAGGCGCGTTTAAAGTCATCGTGGTTTGAGAGTTTAATGGCGTAATGGCGGTTGCGAATGGGCTCAGCTAAGCGGGTTAGTTTGGGGTCTTGGCGCAGCGTGATGCTGGGTTCGACTAAGGTGGCTTGGATGAGGGTCTCTCCCGCCTCATTGGTGAGCCTTTTTGCTGGAAATGAAGCAAACCCTGGGATGCCGGTCATGTGATGCAATTTGAGCTGATCGATTAAGTGATTAATGGGTTGCAGGTTGTGAAGGGGGTGGTGGGTGTTCAACGCTTTCATGCCATTGGCCAGCCCAATGACCACGGTGTTGTGATCGGCGTGAGTTAATAAGGTTGTTGAGAGAGTTGGCGTTAAATCCGTGGCTTTGGTGGTCACGAAAATGTAGGCCATTTTTTCGTTCTTTTGAGCGATCGGTAGTCTTATATCTAGGGTTTTTTGCGTGTTCTTGCGTGGTAAGGTCAGTGTCACGGTGACCTGTTTGTCTTTTGCGTTGGGGCGCGAATCAATGGCACGTAAGCGAGCGTTGTTGCCAAAGGAGTCCTGTAAAATCGCTGCTAAAGAACAGCCAATGGCGCCAGCCCCTACGATGCCAATGTGCATCGGTGAGTCATTTGTTGGAGAGGTTATTGTTGGTGTGTCGATTAATGCAGGGGTAGTGGTTTGATTCATCCAGAGAGTAACTTAATCTTTGTTAAAGGGCCGTTAAATTTAAATATTGTTAGATTAAATGTTGTTAAAGTAGTTAAGGGTCTCTGCTTCAGGAATTTTGATTAAGTGCTCCATCTCTTTTGTTGTGAGCTTCGTTGTGAGCGGGTTTGAGTTCAATACTTGGCTGATAATGGCGCTGGTATTGTTATTGAGGGTGGGCAGATGTTGGATGTCGGTGACCATGTCTTTTAGGCGATCGATTAAGGTGTCTCGCAGGTTGAGATTTTCGTAGGCACCATAGAAACGAACGCCGTATTCAACGTCGCCATTGTCGGCCAGGTGTTTATCTGGTACGCCCATGAGGCCGTATTGGCAGGCAATGTATGCAGCCAGGTCGACGTCATTTTGAACGGTGTCGTTGGGGGTGTTGATGCCTAAGGTGCGCAGCGCTTCTTGGGCTTCTTTGGGGAGTGGTGTATTGGCATCGATTAATGTTTTAAATAGAGTCAGATACACAAACATGGGGCCTGGTTTTTCGCCTTTGGGCACTACGCCTAAGGCCTGCAGTTCGTCGTGTATGGGTTGCATGCGTTCAAGATAAAATTGGGTTTTGTTTTCCAGCTGCTTTTGGGTCAGGCTTAGCGCGGCTTTCATGGCAATGGCGGCAATGGGGTGGGTGTTTAGGGTATTGGTGAGTTCGGTTTTACTAATGTCTGAGATCATTTCGGGTGTTGCGAAAATCAAGCCGCCACGCAATCCGGGCTCGCCGAGCCCTTTTGAGCCACTCATGATGTAGATGGTTTTTCTTGGGTTGAGCGCTTCATGCGTTTGTTTCACGAGCTTGCCTTCTTCAACATTATCCGCGTAAGCCAAATCTACGATCAACTGCAAGCCAGGGTATTTATCTTGCAGCTTGGCGAGTTTGTTTAACATCGTTTGGCTGGGCGTGGTGCCGTTGGGGTTGCCGGGAATGGTGAGCACCAGTGCGTGTTTGCTGTGTGGCGAGTGTTTTAAGGTTTGCTCGAAACGAGTTAAATAGTTGTCGGTGATGCCTTGCGTTGCTGAGAGCTCGAAAACTTTCGCGTTGGGTGAAAACGTATTGAGTTGTCTGGAGTACAGAGCATAGGTTGGAGAGGGGAGGTGGATGTTGTAGCCGAGTTGGCTGAGAGTGGTGAAGGTGATGTTCGCGGCTTCAGCACCGCCATTGGTCAGTAAAACATGATCGGCGGTTAAATTTGCAATGGAGTGGCTTAGGGATAGTCGCTTATTGATAAGGTGTGCGATTGCCTCTCGGTCCTGTGGGGCTCCGCCGGCTGAGGTGTAGCCCGTGTACTCGCCTTGCAACAGTTTTTGGGTGAAAGCGAGGCCTATTTTGAGGCGGGTCAGTGTATTGGCGGATTGTGTGGGTAAGCCTCTGGTGCTGTCTAAAATGGGCGTGCCTTTGAGTGCTTCCAGTGCTTTACGCAGTTCGCCTGCTTTATGAGGGTTCAGGCCGCTGGGAAATTCGGGGTAGGTGGCTTGGATTTTAGTGGGTGATGTTATATTAAGCGTTTTGATTCGGCTGTCTATAAATCGCTTGATTGAGTTCAGGGCGTGCTCGGTATTAAGCGGGGTGATGTCTGTGGTTCTTGTGTTTTGGGTTGCTGTATTTTGTGTGGTCTTGTTGTGTGTTGTTGTATTTGGGGGGGGCTGAATAAAGTCTTTTGCTGTTAAGGCGATGCTGGATCCGATGGTGGTTGAGGCAATGTGTCTTAACTGCGGGGCAACCATAGATTGATTTCCTTGCTAAGTAACGTGTATGGAAGCTTTGTGTAAGCAGGCTCTGTGCCAAGTAAGGTTTGCTTGAAATATTGGTGCTTTACCTGGCATTGCTAGGCATGGCTAGCAATCTACAAAAAATGGCTGCACAAAAACGGGGTTCAGTGGGGCTGTCTTGGTGCGTTGCGGTATTAGCCCGGAGGCCATTGAAAGGTTCGGCCAGCTAGAATGTGGATGTGCATATGAAATACGGTTTGACCGGCGGCTTCACCGTTATTGATCACCAATCGAAACGCGTCTTCAATGCCCAGTTCTCGGGTAATGTCGCCCACTTTTAGTAATAGATGACCCATCAGTGTTTGATCTTCGGGTTCAGCGTTGGCGACTTTGTCGATGTGTTTTTTGGGGATCAGTAAAATGTGGGTCGGGGCTTGGGGGTTGATGTCTTTAAAAGCCAGACAAAGATCGTCTTCATAGACAATGTCAGCGGGGATGTCTCGGTTGATGATTTTCGTGAACAGAGTATCGGTCATGTGAAGGCTGCCTTTTAATCAAATGGTCTTATAAGATTGCTAGGATTGTTTTTCAGGTCGCGGGGCGTTGAGAGGGCGGGCTTCTTCTTCAAGCATGACTGGGATGCCGTCGCGAATCGGGTACGCCAGGCCAGAGACTTCAGCAATAAGTTCCTGGTGCTTTTCATCGTATTCTAGAGGGGTTTTGCTGACGGGGCAGACTAAAATTTCTAAGAGTTTTTTGTCCATGATGGGCGTTTCCGAGCTGTTGGTTTAAGTTGTTGGTTTAAAAGTGTATCTAGTTTGGTAGTGTCTCATAAAACGGGCCTAAGTGCTGTTGTCCCTTTGGCCAGTTCAGTCCTCGCTATCCTGTCCGAATTTTGCTAGTCTGCAAAGTTTTTATAAGATCGGAAAAGAGGGCGCGCAGTGGCACAGGCGGTTTTTGAAAACCGAGTACTCTCCGGGATGCGATCCACCGGAGGGCTTCATTTGGGGCACTATCACGGGGTGCTGAAAAATTGGATCAAGCTGCAGCACGAATACGAGTGCTTTTTCTTTGCCGCGGATTGGCATGCGCTGACCACGCATTATGAAGACGTGTCTCAGATTCAGCGTAACGTCTGGGACATGGCCATCGACTGGTTGGCGGCGGGGCTGAATCCGGGGTCTTGTACTATTTTTGTCCAGTCTTGGGTGCCTGAACACGCGGAATTGCACTTGTTGCTGAGCATGATGACGCCCCTTGGCTGGTTAGAGCGGGTGCCGAGTTTTAAAGATCAACAAGAGAAGCTGCGTGAGCGTGATCTGGATACCTATGGGTTTTTAGGGTATCCGCTGCTGCAAAGTGCCGATATTTTAATTTACAAAGCGGGCTGTGTGCCTGTTGGTGCCGACCAAGTAGCCCACGTTGAGATTACCCGCGAAATTGCGCGTCGCTTTAACCATTTATACGGTAGAGCCCCAGATTTTGATCAATCGGTCGAAGTCGCTTTGAAAAAAATGGGTAAAAAAGCGGCTAAACTCTATCAGAAGCTGAAAAAACGTTATCAAGAACAAGGTGAAACCGACGCCTTGGATACGGGGCGTGCGCTGGTTGAAGAGCAAAAAAATATTACTCTGGATGAGATTCAGTGTTTGTTGGGCCACTTAGAGGGGGAGGGGAAGGAAATTCTTCCGGAGCCCAAAGCTTTGCTAACGCCTGTTGCGAAGATGCCGGGTATTGATGGTCAGAAGATGTCGAAATCTTATGGCAATACCATTACCTTGCGTGACACGGATGAAGAGGTGCAACAGAAAATTCGCACCATGCCTACTGATCCGGCGCGCGTTCGGCGAACAGATCCTGGTGATCCGGCTAAATGCCCGGTGTGGGAGTTCCATGAAATCTATTCGGATGATGACGTCAAAGAATGGGTTCAGACCGGGTGTCGATCGGCGGGTATTGGTTGTGTTGAGTGTAAGCAGCCGGTTATCGAAAAAATTCAGCAAGAGTTGCAACCGATTCGTATTCGAGCGAAAGATTACCAAGAAACCCCGGAAGTGGTGCATGCGCTGTTAGCGGAAGGCTCAGAAAAAGCACGAGAAGTTGCGCGCGAGACAATGGAAGAAGTTCGAGAAGCCATGGGGCTGGAGTACCGGTGAGTTCAGTTTCCTCCGCGGTCAGCGAGCCTGTCGTTAGCGAGCCTGTTGAAAACGCAACGGATGTCAGCGTGACAGAGGGCACGGCAGAGCTCGAAACGGAAAAGCCCTCATCTGACAGTGCGATTTATCTGTATGGACAGCCGCTTAAAGAGTTGCCAAAGGATCTGTACATTCCCCCGGAAGCCTTAGAGGTCATTTTAGAGGCTTTTGAAGGGCCGTTGGATTTGTTGTTGTATTTGATCAAAAAACAAAACCTCGACATCCTAGACATCGCGGTGTCTGAAATTACCCGGCAGTATATGGAGTATGTGCAGCTGATTTCCACGCTGCAGCTTGAGTTAGCGGCCGAATATTTGGTAATGGCGGCGACGTTGGGTGAGATCAAATCTCGTTGCTTGTTACCGCGTCCGCCTGAAACCGAAGACAGCGAAGAAGACCCTCGCATGGCACTGATCAAGCGCCTGCAAAATTACGAACGCTTTAAAATGGCGGCTGAGGATTTGGATCAATTGCCTCGGGTGGAGCGGGATACGTTTTTAGCGCGCGTGGTGATGCCCAAGAATACTCAACCTGAAGCCCTGCCCGATGTGTTGTTGAAAGATTTGTTAATGGCGTTTAAAGAGGTTGTATTTCGTGCCGGGTTGTATGAGCAGCATAAAGTCCAGCGTGAGGCGTTGTCGACTCGTGATCGGATGTCAAAAATTTTGGACACCCTAAGGCGTGAAAACGTCGTGGCGTTTTTTACGTTGTTTGAATTAACCGAAGGGCGATCTGGGGTGGTAGTGACGTTTTTAGCGGCTTTAGAATTGATTAAAGAAGGATTGGTGTCCATCGTGCAGCAAGAGGCCTTTGCACCGATTTATTTGAAGTCGAAACTATTAGATGAAACAGCTGCTGAGATAGATGAGATTGAGTCCGCTAGAGAAGGCTGACACACAAGTAAATAATTTTAAAGACCGTTTGATATGAAAGATGATGAGTTGGTTAATAAAGAACTGGTTGATAAAGAGCTGATTAAATTAGTTGAGGCGGTGCTGTTCGTCAGTGACAAACCGTTAACGGTTAAAGCGATTTGGCAACGGTTATTTGGTGATTCAGCTGAGACGGTTGTTCCATTGAATTCGGCTAATCAAGAAACTAATAGTGCGGATCAAGAATCCGTGGAAGAGGCTGTTGAGGATCTGGATACAGTTAATAAAGATCTGGATACAGGTAATAAAAAATTTAATAAAAAGCTGGATGGGGAGCCTGATGAAGAGCTTGATCAAAAGCCTTTTGCAGAACCGCTGGTAGCAGAGCCTGTCAGCAAAGAAGCGGTAGCTCGAGCGATCGAGACTTTGCAAGTGTTTTATCAAGATCGAGGTATTCAGTTGCAGCAAGTTGCGAGTGGGTATCGATTTCAGGCGGCAGTTGATTTGGCGCCGATGATCCGTAAAATGCGCCCGGAAAAACCGCCGCGTTATTCTCGAGCTGTCCTTGAGACATTGGCGATCATCGGTTATCAACAACCAGTCACTCGTGCTGAAATTGAAGACATTCGCGGCGTCAGTGTCAGCTCTTCGATCATTAAAATGCTGCAAGAGCGTCAATGGGTTCGAGTGGTGGGACATAAGGATGTTCCGGGAAAGCCGGCATTGCTGGCCACCACGAAAACGTTTTTAGACTATTTCAATTTGTCGAGCCTGGATGCCTTGCCCGCTTTGGCTGAATTGAAAGAAATGGATTTTGCCGAATCTGATGTCTCTGATATCAAAGTGGATACCAAGGCTGATGTGGCCGAGGATTCTATTGTGGTAGAGAGCTCTCAGGTGGTCGAAAACTCTAAGTTGGAAGAAAGTTCTGAGTCAGTGGTATAACACCTTGATTTCGCTGGGCTCAATGCAAGGCTACAGAGCTGTATTGATGGCAATTCAAGGGTGATAGGTGAGTGTTTATTAGCTGTCATGATGAAAGGGTTCTATAGTGAATGGAATCTGAGAGTAGTTTGCTGTGAGTGAAGAGCCGGAGGATAAATTACCTCGGATCCAAAAATATTTAGCTGCTAAAGGCATTGCTTCTCGCCGTCAGCTTGAAAAAATGATCCGAGAGGGTCGTATTTGGATCAATGGTGAGCCTGCTGAGTTGGGCATGCGCGTTGATACTGGCGATCAGATTGATATTTACAACGACCCTTACAACGACAGTTATAGCGATCATTACACTGACAATGACGTTAATCATGGAAATGACTTTAATCAGGGAAAAAATCAGGGAAAAGAAACACTGACTGTGAATAGATCCGATTATATCGAAACCAAGCTGCTGCTATACAATAAGCCTGAAGGGGAAGTTTGTACCCGAACCGATCCCGAAGGACGCCCTACCGTATTTGATCATTTGCCAGAGCTGGAGTCTGGTCGCTGGGTTGTAGTGGGTCGACTTGATATCAATACGACAGGCTTGCTGTTGTTCACCACCGATGGTGAGTTGGCCAATCGCTTAATGCACCCTTCTTCTCAGATTGAGCGCGAATATGCAGTGCGTGTTTATGGGCAGGTGGATGATGAGATGTTGGCAGCGCTCGAAACGGGTGTTGAGTTAGAGGATGGCCTGGCTAGCTTTAGCCGTATTGAAGATAAAGGTGGTGAAGGTAGGAACCATTGGTACCACGTGATTTTAAAAGAAGGTCGTAACCGCGAAGTTCGGCGCTTGTGGGGGCATGTGGGTGCCGAGGTCAGCCGCTTGATTCGAGTACGTTTTGGTCATGTGTTGCTACCGCGGGATTTGGATCTGGGGGAATGGATGGAGCTGGATCCGAGTGAAATAAGCGCTTTGGAAACTCAAGTGGGGGTTAAGTTAAAGCGCCGCACGGGCTTGTATGGTCGGAGTAAAGTGCGCGCAGATCATAACGCCCAGCAGGTCAAGACGAATCAAGGTCAATCGAAAGACGGTGGCAAACGTACTGGGTATTTACGGCGTCGCCGGACTTAACAGTTCGGTTCAGCACTACTAACGGGAGTGGTTTCGCTGATTACTTGATTACGACCGCAATCTTTGGCTCGATAAAGGGCTTGATCGGCGCGTTCCAATAGGTTTTTCAACACGTCTTTTTCAGCTTTGCAGGATGTCAAACTGGCGACGCCGGCACTGATAGAGACGGGTATTTCTTGGCCTTTATGCTGACATGAGCTCTTTTCAATTAGCTGTCTTAAGCGTTCCGTGATCACTAGCGCGCCATCGAGTTCGGTTTTGTTGAATAACACCACAAACTCTTCACCACCATAGCGAAACACCCGATCCGCATTACGGCAGTTTTTGATCAGTGTTTGGCTGATTTGTTTCAATACCACGTCCCCAGTGGCATGTCCATACTGATCATTAATGGACTTAAAATAATCCACATCGATCATGGCGATGGATAATGCGTGATCGTAGCGCAGGGAAATATCGATCTCTCTTTGCAAGGCATTGTCTAAAGCAATGCGGTTACCTGCGCCTGTTAAGGAATCGGTCAGGGCTGAGCGAATCGCTTGAGTGTACTTCAGTGCATTGCGCAGAGGGTATACGGCGGCCAAGATGGCGTCTTCAATGGTATGCAATTCTTCTTTTGTAAACTTGTTTAGGCGAGTAAAGGTAATTTCGCCCATGTATTCGCCTTCTGTTACTAGGGTGAAAGTGTGTGTATGTTTGGCGGGTTCCCCAAAAGTCAGATGGATGTTTTCTGAGGGCAGTGTGTAAAAACAGCTGGTCATACCAAATAAGCTTTTAAATTCTTTAAATAAGGCTTCAATTTGTTGATTTATGTCGAGTGATTTTTGCAGCGCCAGATTTAAGCGCCAAAATAAATCGGTCTGCCGTAATGACGTCCGCAACTCGGGCGCGATCCGTTTTTCAAACTGATTTGCGGTAGACGAGGGCTGTCTGTCTTGAAAAAATCGTTTCTCTGTGGGCATTGCACAGGCCTTATTTAAACTATTCGGGTCAATAAGTTGTTTCTATAAGCGTAATGCAAGTTTTGGCGCTGTCAGGTTTTTTTCATAAAAACTTCTTGGCTTGGCACCTTGCAGAGGTTCGGTTATGCTCTGTGCCTATTTTGGTTTAGAAATAGTCAGGGTTTATTAATTCAAGTGAGAGATTCGATATGAGTGGTATTACGCGGGAATTACCTAAAACACTGTATTCAGCTAAGCAGGCCAAAAGAATCGATCAAGCCTGGATCAGAAGTCATCCGGTTACTGGCTACCAATTGATGTGCCGTGCTGGCTTGGGGTTGTGGCATTTGATGCAAGGTTCTTTGACGGCGGGTGCTCGCATTGTGATTTTGGTGGGTGCTGGCAATAACGGTGGCGATGGGTATGTGGTTGCTCGTTTGGCGCACGAACAAGGCTACTCCGTTCTTATTGTTTACAGTACACCGCCCAGGAATCTGAAGGGGCCTGCGCGAGAGGCGGCTCAAATTTGTGAAAGTGCGTCAATAGAGTGCCAACCTTGGGCGGGCAAGTTGCCGCCAGCGGATGTGTATGTCGATGCGTTATTGGGGATTGGATTCTCTCCCGTTATGGGCAGTGCTAATCCGCTTAAACCGCCCATCAATGACATGGTTGCCGCTTTAAATAAGGTCTCGGTGCCTATTTATTCAGCGGATATACCCACTGGAATTGATGCCGACCGTGGCAAGTTAACCAATTTGGCGGTTAAAGCGACCGCGACTGTGACCTTTATTACGTGCTCTCCCGGTTTGCTGACGGGCAGTGCGGTCGATTATGTGGGTGAGCTTTGGTTTGATGATTTAGGGGTACCGGATGAGGTGCTGCAATCGTTTGCCAGTACGATTAATTGCTTGGGTCGCGCACAGATCCCGACGCAAGCGGCTTTAAATCGCGTAAGGTCTCGATCACTCAGTGCGCATAAAGGTGACTTTGGTCATGTGGTCATTGTTGGTGGGGATTTGGGGTTAGGCGGTGCTGCTTTGATGGCGGCTGAAGCGGCATTGATGGCTGGGGCTGGGAAGGTCTCTCTAATCACTCGGCCGGAGCATGTGCCGGCTGCTTTGGTTCGAGTGCCGGAAGTAATGGTGCTGGGGGTCGATGTGAAATCCTCAGAAGAGGTGTTACGGAAAGCCAATGATGTATTGATGCAAGCGTCCGTAGCGGTGTTGGGTGTCGGCTTGGGGTTGGGGGAATGGGGCATTAATTTGGCTCAATTAACCTTTGAATACAGCAAAGCCCTGGTGTTAGATGCCGATGTTTTAAATTTATTGGCAGACCGTTCATTAAGCTGGCCAGATGCGAATACGCCGAGAGTGATGACACCTCACCCGAAAGAAGCGGCGCGCTTGTTGAATACGACGGTGCCCAACGTTGAGAACGATCGCTTGTATGCGGCTGAGAAATGCCGCGATCGGTTTCGTGCTCAGGTGGTCTTAAAAGGCGCGGGCACGGTGGTGAGTCGGTATTCTGGATCGCACTCACAATCAACCTTGATTCATGCGGGTAATCCAGGCATGGCTTCTGGTGGGACGGGGGATGTGTTGTCCGGTGTGATAGGTGCTTTGGTGGCTCAGGGGTTGCCGGTTGATTTAGCCGCCGTCAATGGTTCGTTATTGCACGCTGTTGCCGGTGATGAGGCGGCTGAGAGGCTAGGGCAAGTGGGGTTAAGGGCTTCAGAGCTGCCGAGGTATGTGCGTCAGCTTCTGGCCAAACCTGTGGGACCCATGTTGCCAGAGGCGCTGTCATCATCAACAGTGACCGATACATTATCGTTGGCGGTCAAGGATGTGCGCAACAGTCAGGCCGTTGCCTCCTCTTCTAGCCCTTCGGCAGCTTCGGCATTTGATGCGTAAGTAGCTTATTTGAGTTGGGCTTGAGTTGGATTGGAGTTGGAGCTTGAATGTCTTTGGTTGGGGTTTATGAAGGTTTAACAGAGGCATCGCTGCAAGCGTTGGCCGCACGCTTTGCTGCATCCTTGTCGAATGATGCGATGTCGAGTGATCCGTCGTTGTCCTGGCCGTTACTGATTGAAATGCAGGGCCCGTTAGGGGCTGGTAAAACCACTTTTGTGCGATTCTTGTTAAAAGCTCTTGGGCACAACGGTTCTGTGAAAAGCCCAACATACAGTTTACTTGAGCCTTATCCTGATATTTTGTATGGTGTTTTCCACTGGGATTTGTATCGCTTAGGCCATCCCGAGGAGCTTGAGTATTTGGGGTTTCGAGATCTGATGGTCGATCGACACTGTTGTATCGTAGAGTGGGCAGATAAAGGTGCTGGGTATTTGCTGCCTGCTCAGCTGGTCATTCAGTTGGAACCGGATTCTGAGACAACACGGCGCTTGAGCATCAGTTCGGATGCTGGGCCTGATGCGAGCTGAATTTATCTATCTTTCATATTTGATGTTAGCGGGATGCTTATTAACGCAGGGTGTTTAAATCAACAAGGCAGGTCGAGTGTCTTTGCTTTTGTGCTTTCGGCAGGTCTTGTGTTTACTTGTTTAGGGCTGCTCAATAACGCTTTAGCCAATACTAATCGTAGTGTTACGTCTAGGGCTTTGGAAGCGGTGCGTGTTTGGCCTTCGGAGAAAAAAACCCGAATTGTGCTGGAGTTTGATCGCTCGTTTCAGTACCAGGTTTTTGAATTAAATAACCCGCCTCGCTTAGTGGTCGATATTAAAAATGCCCAGTGGCGTTCCGTTAAGTTGCCAGATGGGCTCTCGGGTTCGCCACTGAAAAAGATTCGCCATGGTAAGCAGCCTGGCAATACTCTTCGAGTAGTGATGGATTTGAAATCGCCGGTGCAACGCACGGATTATGTGTTGGATCCGAGTGCGCATTATGGTCATCGTTTGGTGATTGATGTCCGAGATGATGGCCGCTCCAATTCTTATTCCGATGCTCGACCGGCGCTGGCGGGTCTGAAGCCCAATGCAAGACAAAAGGCAGTAGTTAAGCCTGATGTCAGGTCAAATGTTAGGTCAAAGACAGAAGCTAGGGCAATGAAAACACGCCTGTCGGAACACTTTCGAGATGTTGTGGTGGCGATTGATCCCGGGCATGGTGGGGAAGATCCGGGAGCGTTGGGCAAGAAAGGGTTGAAAGAAAAGCATGTGGTGTTGCAGATTTCTAAGTTGTTAAAACAACACATTGATCGCGAACCTGGAATGCGAGGGGTGTTGACTCGCGATGGTGATTATTTTGTAGGCTTGGCAAAACGACGGGTTTTGGCAAAAAACAAACATCAAGCCGATATTTTTGTGTCCATTCACGCGGATGCTTGGAAGCGACCTGAAGCCCATGGTGCTTCGGTGTATGTCTTATCGCGTCGAGGGGCATCCAGTGCGTTGGCCGGCTATCTAGCGCAAAAAGAAAATGCGGTGGATGCGATTGGCGGCGCTCAAGTGGCCAAGCAAGATGAAATGTTGCGCAATGTGCTGGCGGACTTGGCGATGGAAGGCAGCTTGGAGCATAGTTTTCGGGTAGCGGAATATGTGATTGATGAATTGTCTGAAGTGACTCATATGCACAAAAGCAGTGTTGAGCAGGCGGGGTTTATGGTGCTCAAATCGTTGGATATTCCGTCGATTTTGGTTGAAACCGGTTTTATTTCGAATCCTGGTGAAGAAAAAAAGTTAGCCAATAAACGCCATCAAGAACGGTTGGCCAATGGCTTGTTTCACGCGATCAAAAAATACTTTAATGCGTTGCCACCGCCGGATACCTACTTTGCTGCTTTGCAGGGCAACTGGCCGAGTCAACATAAAATTAATGCGGGTGAAACTTTATCTGAAATTGCGATGAAGTATCGAACCTCGACGACCCAGTTAAAACAATTAAACCGGCTGAACTCAGACCGAATTTATGTCGGAACTGTGCTAAGGTTGCCGCAGCCTAATGACGCTCTGAAATAACGCGCCCTGAAATACTCGCCTAGATAAAAGAAGCTCCATCATGTCCAAAATACACAAGTTGCCGCCGTTGTTGGCGAACCAAATTGCCGCTGGTGAAGTTGTGGAGCGGCCCGCTGCCGTCGTCAAAGAGCTGGTTGAAAACAGCATTGATGCCGGGGCGACCCAAATTAAAGTCGAGATTGAAAAGGGCGGCCAGAAGTTGATTCGTGTGGTCGATGATGGCAGCGGCATTGAGCAAGAGGACATTGTGCTGGCGGTGGATCGTCATGCGACCAGCAAAATTGGCGCTACGGCCGATTTGGGCTCCATTGCGACCCTGGGGTTTCGGGGGGAGGCGTTAGCGAGTATTGCGTCGGTATCGCGTTTTGAATTAACCAGTCGCGTCGCGGATGCACAAGCCGCTTGGCAGTTCACAGTGGCTGGGACCAGCGACCAGCCGGTGTTAAAACCGGCGCCCCACCCAGTGGGTACCACAATTGAAGTGCGTGATTTATTTTTTAACATTCCTGCGCGACGTAAATTTTTAAAAACCGAGCGGACGGAATTGGCGCACATTGAAACCTTATTGAAAAAGTTGGCGTTAAGTTACTTCACGATTGGGTTTGAGCTGATTCACAATGGAAAATCCTTGTTTCGTTACACCCCTGTGGTTGAGGCGGTGGATCAAGACCGTCGTATTGCACAGCTGTTAGGCAAAAGCTTTTTAACTCAGTGTTTGTGTGTTGATGTGGCGGTTGGTGAGTTACGCTTGCATGGCTGGATGGGGTTGCCGGCGTATTCCAGGTCGCAGCCGGATCAGCAGTATTTTTTTGTCAATCAACGGGTGGTGCGCGATAAGGTGATATCGCACGCGGTCAAAAAAGCGTACCAAGATGTGTTGCACCACGGCCGGCACCCGGCGTTTATTTTGTATTTGTCGTTGCCGTTTGATCAGGTCGATGTCAACGTGCATCCGACCAAGCATGAGGTGCGGTTTCAACAGAGTCGCCAGGTGCATGATTTTTTGTTCAGCAGTCTGCATCGAGCGATGGCGGAGGTCAGGCCGCAAGAACTGGTCACGCAGCAGGTTCAAGAACAAGCGGCTCAGGCACAAGAGATACAGGCAAAAGAGATTCAAGCGCAGCAGGCGCAAGCTCATTCAGATCAAATGGCTCAGCCAACACATGCCCAACAAGGTCAAGTGCCGTCGCCTTCATATAACCCATCGCCAACCGATCGAGCGCGCTCGGCGGTGGCGTTTGGTAAGTATCAAAACTTGGTCCAATCCGTGTTGTCTTTGGATCAGAATTTTGATCAGGCTACGGATCAGGAAACCGATCAACATGCGTTTGCTAAACAGCCTGAGCAATTCGCCAAGCAGCCCCAGCCGGAGGCCAATAATTTACCGGGGGCAACTGAAAGCGCGAGTCATTTTCCATTGGGTTTTGCGATCGCGCAGCTCAAAGGCATTTTTATTTTAGCGGAGAATTCAGAGGGCTTGGTCGTGGTGGATATGCATGCGGCAGCTGAGCGCATTACTTATGAATCGCTGAAGCAGGATTTTTACGAACGCAAGCCCGCTTCACAAGTGTTGGTGTTGCCGGTTAATGTGTCGGTGTCAGAGGCTGAAGCCGATCAAGCCGAACGCTTTCAAGCGTCGTTTAAAGAGCTGGGTATTGAATTGGATCGCATTGGATTGGATGCGTTGAAAGTGACCGCTGTGCCCAGTGTGTTGGAAGGCGCTAATATTGAAAACCTGGTGCGCGATGTGCTGGCGGATGTGATGACCTGGGGCGAAAGTGATCGCGTGGAAGCGCAATTCAACGATGTTCTGGCCACGATGGCGTGCCATGGTTCAGTACGCGCCAATCGGACATTAAGCATTCCTGAAATGAATGCTTTATTGCGGCAAATGGAGGATGTATCACGCAGTGGGCAGTGTAACCACGGCCGGCCGACTTGGGTGGTAAAGTCCTTAAAAGAGTTGGATCAGTGGTTTTGGCGTGGTAAATGAGCGTAGTTCCGTCATGCCAGGCTTGACCCGGCATCCAGTGAGCTTAACGTCATTCCAGACTTGATCTGGAATCCAAAGGTAAGTGCTCTCAAGCCACATTATGCACTCACTCAACTCATTGCCGTTCCCCCTGGACCCCAAATCAAGTTTGGGGTGACGTTCTAGCTAAGCTTTGGTATATGTAAAGTGATGTTTTCACTTAGCATTAAAAATTAATACCCATTAATACTGACTTCCATTTCGTGAAAATCATCCTCACTGAGCCCGACAAATTCTAATATGCGATGGCCATAGTGTTGCCATTCTAGATCCTCAGAGGCATGACCTAATATCTCAGCGGTTTTGGCGATGTGCTCAGCCATTTTCAGAAGGGCGACCAATTCCGTGTGGTGTGCTTCTTTGTCGACGTTTTCACCGAAGTGTTTTTCCAGTGAATGGTGTTCTGCTATCACATCACACAAAGCATCAGGTAAATGCCAGGCTTTGGCGGTGTAAAAGCCAACAACGGCGTGATTGGCTTTGTAGTGTTTGTTTTCGGTGTCAACGAGCCGACCGTCAGGTAGGTGGTAGGCCTCTTCTAATACTGAAAAATAGTCTTGATGCTTCATGGCCATCAGTGGGATGCCGCAATTATGAAACAAGCCGAGGCTGTAGGCGAGATCAGTGCTGGCGATACCCAGTTGTTTGGAGATGGCTGTTGCGATGTTCGCTGTGGCGTTGGAGACTTTCCAAAACTCTTCCAGGGCGGCACCCGTTTCATCACTGAAGGTTTTTTTAAGGGCGAGCCCATTGGCGATATTGGTGACGTTAGCGATGCCCAGTAAGCTAACCGCTTGTTTGATGTTTGATATGGTGTTTTTTAATCCAAAATAGGGAGAATTTACGGTTTTAAGGATGCTGCCAGCCAAGCCTATGTCTTGCTCTACAATGACCGCAATGTCTTCAGCTTCGCAGTTTGGATTAGCTTGTGCTGTGAGTAGGTCATTGATGATTTTGGGTTGTGGTGGGATGATGATCCCTCTTAGAGGCTCGTCTATCGAAACGGGTGATGGCGTATTCATGCAACTGAACTCCACTGGCGAGTGAAAGTTTAATTTAAAAAGGAGTCAGTAAAAATAATAGTGCACCTAGAATGAGTACACAAAATAATGATGGTGCCCGGGGCCGGACTTGAACCGGCACGGTATCAAATACCGAGGGATTTTAAGTCCCTTGCGTCTACCAATTTCGCCACCCGGGCATATTGTCCATATGGACATGGATTCCATAATGGAGGCGAGGGTCGGAATCGAACCGGCGTCCACGGATTTGCAATCCGCTGCATAACCACTCTGCCACCCCGCCTTGAAGGAGCGTGATGATAGCATACCTGACATGTTTTGGGAGTCTCTTTATCTTTAGATCAATCAAAATCTTTTGAATAATCGAAATGACGAATTATTTGAGGCATTTCAATTTTTGAGTAGGCAACTCAGAGTGTAACCAACTATGCTAAAAAAGTATAAATGTTGATCTTTGATTTTTATAGGGTATTCAGTCATTGCACTTTGCCAATCTGGCGAGTGTTTCAGCAGTGGGGCAAGTAGTGGGCAGTTTGCGTCAAGAACATTCGGATCAAATTTCTTCACACCAAGTGTGGCAGGTGGTAGATACGGCTTGCCAGATCAGTGCAATTGAGGATGTCAGAGAATTCTGTCAGGCATTCTTACTGGAGTCTCTGGCGATTGCGGGGGCGGATGCCGGGACCTTTTATTTGGTTCGTGGGCAAAACCAAAAAACCGTTTTGCAATTGCAAGCTTTGGCGCATGGTAGCGAACTGCTGCCGATGGATCACAATCAGCATTTACCCATTGATTGTTGGCGGGGCGATCGGGCGTGCACGGAGCGCGTGGCAGTTCATGCCACGGTGAATAAAGAAAGCCTCAAAATCGACAATGCGCTTGCAACGGATCGCTACGATTTTTTGCAAGAAGAAATATTGTCAGTCAATCCCCTTTATGAAATTGAAACGGTGTTGGTGATTCCCGTACTTACACAAACGGATGATGTGATCGGTTTGTTGCAGCTGGTCAATGCGCATGATAGCGAAACGGGAGAAAAAACTTTTTTTACGGATAGCAGTCGGCAATTACTGGAAACCTTGTCGAGCCTGATCAGCGTGCCTTTATCCTCGTTGGTATCATCCACTGAGCATCGAGGCATGTTGGTGCGTTTGTCGGGCGAGCCTAATTTAGAAAAACTGTTTGATCGTATTTTGTGGGAAGCGCAAGTGATTACCGGGGCTGAGGGTGGCACGTTATACCTGGTGAATGATCAGGGAGATCGTCCGGTTTTAGAATTTAAAGTATTTCATAACTACGCCTTAGACATTCGCAATTATTTTTCGAAAGATCGTAAGGTGCAGAATAAACCAATTCCGATGACGTTCGTTGATGGGTCACCCAATTTTGCTAACGTGGCTTCTTATGCGGCTAATTTGAAACAAACCGTGAACATCGCGGATGCTTATGAGACTTCTGATTTTGATTTTACCGGCACTAAAGCTTTTGATGCGATGCATGATTACGCATCGCATTCGTTCTTAACCGTGCCATTGATGAACCACGATGATGAAGTCATTGGGGTGTTGCAATTAATTAACGCACGAGATTTTGGTACTAAAAAAATTGAGTCGTTTTCAAAACATCACGAAGACATTGTAAAAGCCTTGGCAGGTTATGCCGCCATTGCATTAAATAATCAACTTTTGATTGATGAACATAAAAAGTTTTTAGATGCCTTTGTTAAATGTATGGCACAAGCCATCGATGCCAAATCCAGTCACACAGGCTTGCATTGTCAGCGTGTTCCCGTATTAACCGAGATGATTGCGCAGGCATGTTGTGTCGATCGTGATACCTTGCCTGAGTTCGATTTAAATGATGATGAGTGGTACGAGCTGCACGTCGCTGGTTGGTTACACGATTGTGGCAAGCTGGGGACACCGGATCAGATTCTCAATAAATCGACCAAGTTGGATTTGATGCGAGATACGGTTGAAGACATTTATCACCGATTGGAAATCGTCAAACGAGAAAAACAAATTGAATTGTTACGACACCCGTGTTGTCACCCTCTGCAAGCCATTTGTAAAGCGTATCAGTTTTACCAGTTCGCGATGATGATCAATGATGAAAAAGACTTTATTGGCCGCATAAATATTGGTGGTGAGCGGATGTCGGGTACAGATCAGGAGCGGGTCTGCGCGATTGCCGAGCGGGTTTGGTACGACGATGCGGGTAAAGCCCATGCTGTGTTAACGGAAGAAGAGGTCGATTATCTGTGTATTCAGCGAGGTACTTTGAGCATGGAGGAACGTAAGCGCATCAACGATCACATTATCTTAACCATTGATATGCTTGAATCGTTGCCTTTTCCAAAAAAACTGCGTCGCGTTCCGGAGTTTGCCGGTGGACATCATGAAAAAATAGATGGTACTGGCTATCCTAAAGGCCTGACTGGCGAAGAGCTTTCTTTGCCGGCCAGGATGATGGCGATTGCCGATATTTTCGAAGCACTGACGGCTTCAGACAGGCCATACAAAAAACCCATGGGGCTGAGTAAAGCCTTGGGTATCTTGCAGCAAATGCGCGATAACAAACACATCGACCCCCAGGTCTACCATGTGTTTTTAACGGGGCGTGTTTGGGAAAGCTATGCCAAAGAGTTTTTGTCGCCGGCGCAGCTGGATATCAAAGATATCCAAGATTACCTATAAAACCAAATCCGTATCGTGCTGTTTGGGTGATTTATGCGTTGTTGAGTGTATTACTGGAATCGCCACAGAGTCCCTTCTGGGCTGTCTTCTAACTCAATGTTCATCGCTTGCAGCTGATCTCGGATGCTGTCCGCTGTTTTAAAGTCTTTGTTTTTACGGGCAGAATTACGCTGTTCGATTAAGTCGGTGATGGCTTGAGCGCTTAGTTTCGTTTGTGTTGATTGTGGTTGAAATTGAAAATAGTGTTCGGGGTCTTGCTGTAAGAGCCCTAAGAAGTTGCCCGCTGCTTTGAGTTGGTTTGCTTTGCGGTGTTTTATCTCATCGGAGTCCGCGGTTTGAATCTGATGCGCCAAGTCGTTCAGGGTTCTGATGGCGAGTGGGGTATTTAAGTCATCATTGAGCGCTTCGAGAATGGGTAATGTTCCTGTGGCATTACTCTCGGTTGACTGAATGTTGTCGAGGTCTAAGCCCCTCAAGCTTTGATACAAACGATCAAGATTGTTTTTGGCTTGCGTTAGCACGTCGTCGGACCAATTGAGGGGCGCGCGATAGTGAGCGCTGAGTAATGCGTAGCGCAGCACTTCACCATGATGTTGTTCGAGCAGTTCACGTAAGGTAATAAAATTACCTTCGGATTTTGACATCTTTTGTTGATCAATGGTGATGTAACCGTTATGCAGCCAGTAGCCCACAAAAGGCGTTTGTTGGCATAAGCACTCACTTTGCGCCAGTTCGTTTTCGTGATGCGGGAAAATAAGGTCTTGCCCACCGCCATGAATGTCAATTTGATCGCCCAGGTGCTTGCGGATCATCGCGCTGCATTCGATGTGCCATCCAGGGCGGCCAGGCCCCCAAGGGCTGTCCCAGCTGGGTTGGTCTTCGTTTGAGGGTTTCCACAACACAAAATCGCCTGGGTGTTTTTTAAAAGCGAGCGGGTCAACGCGTGCGCCGGCCATCATGTCATCCAGTGCGCGGTTGGAGAGTTTGCCGTATTCTTCAAAAGAGGTGACATCGAACAGCACATGCCCTTCGCTGGCGTAAGCGTGTCCTGAGTGGGTCAGCTGCTCAATGAAGGCAATCATCTCTGCCATGTGTTCAGTGGCTTTGGGTTCAATTGTGGGGGTGAGGTTGCCCAGTCCTGTCAAATCTTGGTGATAGGCTTGCGTAAACGTGTTCGCAATCTCTTCAATGGATTGATTCGCGGCGTCAGCGGCTTGAATGATTTTATCGTCAATGTCGGTGATGTTGCGGGCATAGGTGACTTTAGGGTAGTGATGTCTCAGCACTCGAAACAGCACATCAAACACCACGGCAGGGCGTGCGTTGCCAATGTGAATATAGTTGTAGACGGTGGGACCACAGACATACAGGGTCACTTCTTTCGGGTCCCGAGGCATAAACTCGGATTTTTGTCGGGCTTGAGTGTTGTAAAGATGCAGGCTCATGTGAGTACTTAATTGTGTGAATGAAAATTTAGAGTGATGGCGCGTGAGTACAGGTGACAGCGTTGTCTTGAACAGTTAGGTAAAAGCAGTTGGCGCGGTTGGTGTGGCAAGCGGGCCCGGTTTGTTCGACCTCTAACAGCAGGGTATCGCCATCACAGTCAATACGCAGGGCGCGTAGGGTTTGGGTGTGTCCACTGCTTTCCCCCTTACGCCACATTTTTTGTCGTGAACGAGACCAATACCAGACATCTTTTGTGCTGAGGGTCTTTTGGATCGCTTCGAGATTCATCCAGGCCATCATCAGCACCTCTTGAGTGCTGTGAGATTGTGCGATGGCGGGAATCAACCCTTGCTCATTAAATTGAAGGCTTGCTAAGACTTGCTCTAGTGAGAACTCTTCGTTAACTTGTGCGCCTTCTAGCGTTTTAAATTGGGTCATGGTTTGCAAAAAACATTAAAAATACATTACAGGTTGAGTTGGAGACATAATGAAAATCGTATCGTTTAACATCAATGGATTGCGGGCAAGATTGCATCAATTGGCTGCGGTTGTAAAGGTTCACAATCCGGATGTAATTGGTTTGCAAGAAACCAAAGTGCACGATGAGCAATTTCCTTTAGACGATGTGCAATCTTTGGGGTATCACGTCGAATTTTATGGTCAGAAAGGTCACTATGGTGTTGCTTTAATGACCAGAAATAAGCCGGATGAGGTGATCAAAGGGTTTCCTAATGACCCTGAAGAGGCGCAAAAACGTTGGATTGGGGTCAAGCTGAAGCAGGAAAATGGTCGACCCATTCATGTGTTTAATGGCTACTTTCCACAAGGTGAATCTCGAGATCATCCCGTTAAGTTTCCTTACAAGGAAAAATTTTATCAGGATCTACAGGCTTTTTTGCCCGGGTATTTGAACGATACTCAAGATGTGGTGGTGATGGGCGATTTTAATATTGGCCCGGAAGCTGAGGATGTTGGGATTGGTGAGCAAAATGAAAAGCGTTGGTTGCGTACCGGCAAGTGCTGCTTTCTTCCAGAAGAGCGTGAATGGTTTTCGCGTTTGCAGTATTTAGGTTTGCACGACACGTATCGTAAGTTTTTCCCTGCGGAGCGAAAATACAGCTGGTTTGATTATCGCAGCAAAGGCTTCGATGACGACCCCAAACGGGGTTTGAGGATTGATTTTATTCTCAGCAATAAAGAGTTCTGGGATCAGTGCCAAGAGGCCGGGATTGATCACGAGATTCGCAGTATGGAGAAGCCGTCGGATCATTGTCCGGTTTGGGTGGGGTAAGCGGCACACTGTAGTTGGAGTGAGGTGAGTTGGAGTGACGCTTTGAGTTTATTCAGTGTGTCCCAAAATTGCTCGTAATGGCAATGAGAATGATGTCAGGACGTTCTTGGTTGTAAGTTTTATTGCTTACAACAACGACGGGTCTTTGCTTTATGGTGTTGAGGTGGGTGAATGGGAAGCCAATTAAAATGATGTCTCCGTATTTATAAGGGAGTCGTAGATGGCATCGTCGTCGTTGTCCCATACTTTGTTTAAAGAGTCTTCCGAAGCTTGAGAGACGCACTGCCGTAAAAGTTTGTCTTGGTCTCGTTGCTGAATAAAATCGATGAAGTCTTCCACTTCAGCCAGCCTGCTGGGCGTCAAGTGGTTAAGTTTTTGTATCATATGTTCAATTTGCGGCTGCATCGGTTTTCTCGTTGCTTTCAATGTAAAACACTTATTTTAATGAATTACCTTATATTGTAGATCATATTGTATGCGAATGACTCTAATGAGATCATTTTTTGGCTCTTGTCGTCAAGGCGCCTTTTGATAAATCTTCCAGCTCTGGTTTTCCTGAGCATAACAAACACGATCATGAAACCGACTGGGTCGACCTTGCCAGAACTCAAAGCTAGTTGGATTCAATCGGTAGCCGCCCCAGTGGGGTGGGCATTTCACATTTTCTGGGTTTTTTTCCAATGCGGACATTTCGTCGATCAGTGGTTGTTTTGAGGTGATGGTATCGCTCTGAGGAGACACCATGGCGCTGATTCGGCTGCCCAGGGGGCGTGAATCGAAATACGTAGATGAGGCTTCGTGGCTGAGTTGTTCAACCTGCCCCTGAACTCGGACTTGTCTTTCCAATTGCGGCCAAAAAAACTGGCAGGCGGCGTTTGTATTTTCGGCTAAATCGCGGCCTTTTTTGCTGTTGTAGTTGGTGTAAAAAATCAGCCCTTCATCAATGCCTTTGAGTAACACAATACGACAGTCGGGTTGATTATCATCACCACAGGTGGCCACGGTCATGGCTGTGGCTTCAAGGCATTGCGCTTCGATGGCTTGCTGTACCCAGGCATCCAGCTGGGTGATCGGATTAGGATCCACATGGCTCTTGTCCAGTGTGCTGTGACTGTAATCATCTCGGATGTTTTTGAGATCGGTTTGTTTTTTGGAAGGTGTTTCTGACATATCAAAATAACCTGTTCAAACTGTCTTTTAATTTATCTTCGGCTTGTTTTTTTAGGGCTTCTTCTTTTTCTCGCAGTTGCGCCTTGGCGGCGTCTTCCTCATCACTCAATTTGGCCTTTAGAGCGTCTTCGGGAGCGGCACCACCTTCTAAACCCAAGGCCTCGTTGGCTTTTTGATTCACCAGGGCTTTGACTTTGGCTTGCGCTTTGTCTTCAGCCATTTGCTGTAAAGTGGTCTGCACGGGCTCTAAGTTTACACTGCAATCGATGGCTTGCTCAGCCGCCACTTTACAGGCCAGCGGCCATTGCAGTTGCGCGACGTATGGGTTTGAGAGCGACTCGGAAAGCTGCAGGTTGAGTTCAAAAGCACCGCTGTTGTCGGTGAGCGCCCACTGGCCGCTGCCACTGACTTGAGCGCCTTCTAGGTTGGCGGAAAGATCATTCGTTTGCACCACGCCTTGATCAATGGTGAGGCTGGAGAGCAGATTAACGATGTGAGTGTCTTTCTGAAACGTGGGAGGCAGTTTGTCGGTGGCGTCTTCCGGTATCAGTAATTGAATAATGGGGTTTAAGGTGGCCAATTGTGAGTGGACAATCTCAGTTAGATTAATACCTTTCAATAGGCCGTCATTGACATCCAGCTTGGCTTGCCCGGACAGGGCCTTTGTCCATTCTTCAATGCTGTTGCCTTCCGTTGTAAAGTCGCCGGCAAAAGTCACCAAGCCGCCCACTAGGTCTTTTTCCAAAAGGGATTGCACTAAGGGGTCGACTTTGGCTTTTTCAATGGATTTGTGTACCCGAATTTTGGGCGTGTCTCCGCGAACATCCAAGGTTGCATTGGCGGAGACCTTGCCCTCTAAGCTGTCTGCGGAAAACTGAGTCAGTTCCACCAAACCGTCTTTGGCTTGCCAGTTGGCAGTGATGTTTTGAGTCTCAATGCCTTGATACGTGACTTTGCCAATGCTCAGCTGACTGGTTTGATTGAGTCCGGCCAGCGCCAGAACGGGGATCAGGGGCTCTGATTCGGGAGGCAAGGTTTCCGAGGCTTCTGATGACACATTGGAGGGTGTTGAGTCTGAGTCTGTTGGTGTTTCTTGCAGGTATTGATCAAGATTGATGTGATCCAATGTTAGCGTACTTTTCATGGCTTGTGTTGCTAGGTCTGAAACCTGAACTTCGCCAGACAGCGTGCTTTGGTCAAAGGTTAATTCGAGTGGACTCAATAGTATGGTTTCAGGTGTTGCATTCAACGTTATTTGGGCGCCAAATTTGTTTAGTGCTCCTGCAGGCAGGCCTAAGTCCAAATTGAGCTGGGTCTGTAGCCATTGAGATAGGTTAAACGTAGGGACGGACACCTGGCTATTAATTGTCGGGGTGTTGGTAAGGTTTTGAACGGTGGCGTTGCCCTTAATGTTGAAGTCGGATGTGCTGATCGTGAGCCCAGAAGCATTTAATGTGTCAGCGACTAAGTCAGCTTGAACGAATTTTAGAGCGATTTCTGCGGCAACAGGTTGATCAATAAAGGGCGATTTGGGCGCATTGATACTCAGGTTGAGATCCTGCAAAGCAAATTGTTGTGCGATGGGGTTTAACAGCAATCCTGATTTCGCCATCACTTGGACACTCATCACAGGGTTATCACTGGTATCCAACTGAGTGGCTTGAAAGGCAAGAGAAGCCGGGCTGGTTTCAGCCCACCTCAATTCACTCAGAGAAACATTGAGGTCTTGAATCCGCCAGTGGGTAGTTGCCCCAGAATCTTTCACCTGAGATGCATCTTTAAAGCTGAGTTGACCATCTGAGATGGATAGGGTTTCTAGAAACAGCGCCGGTAATGCGCTGGCACTGGTGGCGGCTGTGTTTGTTTCGCTTTTTTCTGAGTCCGCTGCGGACAGTTCGCTCAACCGCCAGTTGTCTTGGCCTTGCTCGTTAATGTGGTATTGAATTTGGGGGGCAACTAGGGTGACTCGACCGACTTCAACTTGTCCTTTAAAGAGAGGTAGGAGCCTGAGTTGGACTTCTAAGCTATTTACACTAATAAGAGCTTCAGCTGGCAGAGTTTCAGCCGGGTTTTCCGTAGTCAGGTGCCCATCTTCAATCGCCACCCCAATCCAAGGGAAAAAAGACCAGCTGACATGACCTAACGACAGTTGGTAAGGTGTGTGTTCAGCCACCTGTTCAGCCATCAAGGATTTGTACTGATTAGGGTCAACTTGGGTTAACACGATACCCAGTAGAGCGATCAAAAAGACGGGAATGCCAAGTAAAAACCAAAAAAGTTTTTTCATAGGAGGCTCTGTTTCAAAGATAGATTTGACGGATTGGGGTAGAGTGCATGCGTCTAAACGGCTCACTTCAGTGGCGTCAGGGCTTCGCGGCTAGACGCTTTCGCGGTAGTATACGCGCTTATTTGACCTTTTTTATAAAAAATATTGGGAATCTAATGCCACAAACCTTATACGACAAAGTCTGGAGTGCTCACACTGTGACCACTCGCGATGATGGAACCACGCTTCTTTATATTGATAGACAGCTTCTTCATGAAGTGACTTCGCCTCAAGCTTTTGAAGGCTTGCGCTTAGCTGGCCGCAAACCTTGGCGCATCGATGCAAACCTGGCTACCGTTGATCACAATGTGCCGACAGACCATCGTGAAGGCGGTGTTGCTGGGATCGAAGACGAAGTCTCTCGGATTCAAGTGCAGACCTTGGATGATAACTGCAAAGAATGGCAGATTCAGGAATTTGATTTGGCGGATAAACGCCAAGGTATTGTGCATGTGGTGGGGCCTGAGCAGGGCGCGACCTTACCGGGCATGACGATTGTCTGTGGTGATTCTCATACCGCAACCCACGGTGCGTTTGCCGCGTTGGCGCATGGGATTGGTACTTCCGAGGTCGAGCACGTGCTGGCTACTCAGTGTTTACTGCAGCGTAAGATGAAAAACATGCGGGTTGATTTCGTCGGGCGCTTACCTGTGGGCGTGACGGCAAAAGACATGATTTTGGCACTGGTACGACACATAGGTACCGCGGGTGGCACGGGTTATACGATAGAATTTGCTGGAGAGGCCATCCGGCAACTTTCCATGGAAAGCCGCATGACACTGTGTAACATGACGATCGAAGCCGGTGCTCGGGCGGGGATGATTGCGGTAGATGACACCACTCTCGAGTATTGCGCCAATAAACCCATGGCTCCACAAGGCGCGCTTTGGGATCGTGCGGTCAGTGCGTGGCGAGGGCTGGTTTCGGATGAGACGGCTGAGTTCGATCGGGTTGTCACCTTGGATGTGTCTCAGCTTGCACCGCAAGTGAGTTGGGGGACTTCGCCTGAAATGGTGGTGGGTGTCAACGAACCCTTACCTGATCTAGCGATTGCCGAGAACGATGCGCAACGAGACAGTTGGCGGCGTGCCTACGAGTATATGGCCTTGCAGCCAGGCCAATTGTTGTCCGATATTCATATGGATCGTGTTTTTATCGGTTCTTGTACTAATGCGCGCATTGAAGACCTTCGGGAGGCGGCTGCGGTTTTACAAGGGCGAGTGGTGGCTGATTCGGTTAAGCAGGCCTTGGTGGTGCCGGGTTCAGGTTTGGTTAAACAGCAAGCGGAAGACGAAGGTTTGGATCAGGTGTTCAAAGCGGCTGGTTTTGAGTGGCGTGAGCCGGGTTGTTCGATGTGTTTGGCAATGAATGCCGATCGACTTTTACCGGGGGAGCATTGCGCTTCTACGTCGAATCGAAATTTTGAAGGGCGTCAGGGGCACGGGGGGCGCACG
>CAZECE010000048.1:0-13895 GCA_964510525.1 uncultured Pseudomonadales bacterium
TCGAAAGCAAAATACTCATTAAAGTATTTGCCTAAACGACCCGAAAAAGCACTCAGGTTGATGGCATTGGTCAGCTCATCTCGCTCGTAACGAACGGAGCCTAAACTCAAACCATAATAAGAGCTGGCTTGATCTGCCAGGGACATCGGTGAAAAGAGCATTGGCACAAAGCACGAAACTAACACTAATGGTTTCAATAGAGCATTAATTTCCAACGAGTTACCTCGATTTTATTATTTTTTAAGATGGACTTAAAACTAACATGAAATAAAAACCAGCAAAGGAAGCCTAGTTAGCAGCATTAGACTGCTGCAAATGCTTTACTAATCGGCTCAACGCATCGCTAATGTCTTCAGCTGCAGATTCAGAATAGCCTATCTTCATCCACGTATCGATGGTATCAGGCATTCGAATTGAACAAATTGCGCGCTTGTAATCGCATTGATAGCTCACTTCTGAGGTTTTACCAAACGGGCTGAAACGCTCTGTGGTGAGAGATTCCGGTGTCACAGTAGCATCTTTTTCCAATGTTAGAATTTCCGCATCATCATTGATACTGACCGAATACTTAACAGCTTTTTCCAAAGCCTCGGCAGAATTAACACGACTTCCAGTATAAACAGAAGACGCCAGCAAGGTATTGATATGCTGAATCAGGGCTTCTTGCAACGAGTCTGTGAGGTACAATGTCTTCAACTTATTTTCATAGGCTGAGCGTTCTTCAAGTGCCGAATCGGATAGCAAACTATTAACCAAAGCTTCAGTCTCGACAGACGCAGGCTGATTTGACTCAATTTCCTCAATAGCCGTAATCTCCTCTAAGGCTTCCCAATAATACGCCCCCTGCTCTTCAGAGCCCACCAAATCCACGTACTGCTCAAAAGCCGCTTTCGCGGCTTTAATGTTGTTATTTTTCTGAAGAATTAATCCTTTCAAATAGTAAAACTTGGCTGGCGGCGCCAAAGGCAAGGCTTCAATCTGAGTAACATAGTCGGCCACCAAGGCATCGTTTCCAGAGCTGATGTGCTTATCAACGGCTTGCACCAAACGATCCATCTCAGCCTCAACGGGCAATGCAATCGCCACTTGACTGATCAACGAGACAGAAAACAATAAACACAAACAACGGCTTACTGATAAAAAATTGGCAAAAACCCGAGTGCTCAATAACATTGGTTATACCCCTAGGTGGTGAACTCAACACAACGATGTGCTTTATTGGGGAAGTATTAATCCATTAACAGCAAGTTTCAACACGGCGGAATACCCCAGCAACAAAAAACCTGCGCCTATTCACAACAAAACGCGTTCTGTCACAAGAGAGCAATATTTGCCAAAAACAACTGTCATTTCCAAAAAACAATCGTCACTTAACCGCTAAGCCAACTCTTGGGCTTGCACATCGGCATGATAGGATGAGCGAACCATAGGGCCACTGGCGACATGCTTAAAGCCCAATTCATAGCCAATTTTGGCCAGCTCTTCAAATTCATCCGGATGAACAAAACGATCTACCGCCAAATGATCTCGACTGGGTTGTAAGTACTGCCCTAAAGTCGCCATATCAACCTGATGAGCACGTAAGTCTTCCAACACGGCAACAACTTCCTCAAACGACTCCCCAACCCCAAGCATTAAACCGGACTTGGTTGGAATATCCGGATTCTTAACCTTGAACTCTGCGAGTAAATCTAAGGACCATTCGTAATCTGAACCGGGCCGAACTTTTTTGTACAAGCTGGGCACCGTCTCTAAATTGTGATTAAACACATCCGGCGGGTGTTTTTCTAATGCCTCCAAGGCTGGCCCAATACGCCCTCGAAAATCGGGGACCAAGACTTCGATCTTAGTGTCAGGACACTGTTCCCGAATGGCCCCAATGCAGTTTGCAAAGTGCTCTCCGCCACCATCCAACAAATCATCACGATCCACAGACGTCACAACAACATACTTAAGCTTCAAATCAGCAACGGTTTCAGCCAAGTGAGCAGGCTCATTAGGATCCAACGCATTCGGTCGGCCATGAGCGACGTCACAAAAAGGGCATCGTCGGGTACAAATATCCCCCATGATCATGAACGTTGCCGTGCCGCGACCAAAACACTCTGGCAAGTTAGGACAAGAAGCCTCCTCACAAACGGTATGTAACTTCTTTGAACGCAGCTGCGATTTAATTTCCGCAATTCGATTATTATTAGGCACTCGAACCCGAATCCATTCCGGCTTGCGCGGCAGTTCGTCAGTAGGAATGACTTTAACGGGGATCCTGGCAACCTTTTCAGCGCCTCGAAGTTTTTTTCCCTGAACGACGGGAGCGGGTCGTTTAGCTACAGGGGGCTTTGTATCTGTCATAATCAATTACTCTAATTTCTAAAGATTTATATCTCAGCTATTTTTGAAAATAGCCTCAACCACAAGCCGCATCGGATCATAGAACTCAACAAGCTCATGAGCTGACACGCCTTTACCATCTGGGATTTCAATTTTCATATCCTTCAAAACACGTTCTGTGCGTGGATCAAACGCCACCAGTGGAAACTCAGTACAGAACAAACCGATGTGTAATTTTGTGTCTTCGCTGGTCTTAGATAATACTGTTAAATAAAAACCGATCAGATTGCAAAAGTTTTCAACAGCCGTATCCGTTACACCTTTCGCCTTCACTTCATCATAAATGATAGCCATCATTTGGGTTTGTTGCTCCTGCTCAGGAGTAATGACTTGCACTTCACCCTCGGTTATTTTCTGTACTACTTTAGTATATACACCCGTAGAATTAGTACCAGCTGTTGCAAAGCTAACCACTTGCTTAACGCCAAGTGAGTGTAATTTCTCTGCAGTCACCTTAATCATATGAACAAGTTTTCCACTCATCTGATAGACAAAGGCATGAGCCGTGTTGCAAGGAATTACGATGTGATCACAGCCCATAGCGGATAGTAATTCTTCACTGCCTTTGAATACAGCTAGAATATTCTCGGTAAGATTTGGGTCTTTCGTTAACAGTGCCTGCGTTCGATCCGCTATGTAAGGCACCATGGCCACAACCAGGCTGGAATACCGGTAATCACTCACAATCTTTAATAACAACAAGGTGGCCGCAGGCCCCATCCCCCCAATGATGCCAAGCGAAGGCCGTTGAGCGCCAGAGTCGCCTGATACTGATAAACCTGATATTGATAAAATAGCCGGTTGATGATCTTGATCAGAATGAGTAGACGTCTCCGCCATAACTTGCTCGTAAAAAGCGATGGCAGAGCTAATATTAGGTAGCTCGATAAAGGGTAGGTAGCCGTTAGAATAAGTATGACAACCACTGAGCATACTATTGGATACACGCTTAGTAGATAATGTACCACTGTGTGCTTTTGCTATTTTCTCAATTAACTTCAAATTCAAACTCTTTTTGTACTATTGTCCTAAAGCGCTCTTTCACCTCATCAAAAGAGGGGCTTTTTTCATGCAGCAAGTCTTTCATTTGCGTCATGTGTAAGCCTTGATAACCGCAGGGGTTAATGCAATCAAAGGGGGTTAAATCCATATCGACATTCAGAGCGATGCCATGATAGCTGTGACCGCGTCTTATCCGAAAACCCAATGAGGCTATTTTGTCACCTTCGACATACAGACCAGGCTTATCAGCATCAGCGATTGCCTCAATATTAAACTGCTCCAATAAGTCAATTAATAAGTTTTCAACTTTGTGAACCAGTGCTTTGGGACCCAAGTCGTGCTTTTGTAAAGACAGAAGAAAGTACACCACCATTTGCCCCGGTCCATGATAAGTGACTTGCCCACCACGGTCAGAGTGCACGACAGGTACTCTCGCCGAATTTAAAATATGGGATGGATCCCCCGCTTGACCCAACGTAAAAACAGGATCGTGCTCAACAAACCAAATTTCATCGGGCTGCTCGGCTTCCGCCTGTTGAACCCACTCTTGCATGGCCTGCAAAAGCTCAATATAAGGGCGCCTTCCCCAATCACGAATCAACACTCACAACGCCCACAACACATCTTCGCAATCATTAAGGTCAGCGTACAACCCTTCTACTTGAGACTTTTCAGTCAAATACAAAGTGGTTGAAAAGGACACGTACTTACCCTTGCTGCTGGGTCTAACTTGATAAGTGGAAGCGTCAAAGTCTGCTACGTATCGAAGAATGATCTCGGTTAGTCGTTCTTTAAGAGCACCATCCGCTCTCCCCATGACTTTCATTGGGTAGTGAACGGGAAACTCCCATAATGAATCGTTTAGCGCCATTTAAAATCACCCCTTTATAGATTTATAGACACCAAAAACAAGAACAGATATTATACAGGTATTTTTGACCAAAAATAGTCATTAAGTTGCCGCCACACAGGCCCTAACGACTCATTCCCAACTCTGATCACCTCACTTGGCGAGAATTTCAATTGACCGATAGGCAAAGCCCCTTTAGCCGAGCTGGTCATCCACACTTCATCCGCTAACTTAAGTGTCTCTAACGTGATGTCTGTTTCGTGTATCTCGGTGCCCATTTCATGCAAGTATTGAATCACCACTTCCCTCGTAATGCCCCCAAGTAGCCAGTGGCTTTTGGGGGGGGTAATGACTTTCCCGGCCTGGACTACAAACACATTGGTTGCCGCACCTTCGGTCACTAACCCATCACGATGCAAGATGGCTTCAGCCGCTCCAGCGTCTTCAGCTTGTTGCTTTAGCATGATATTGGGTAACAGCGAAGTGGATTTGATATCCGCTCGATGCCAACGAATATCAGGCTGCACGATCGCTGAATAGGTTGACGTATAATTCGGACGCTCAATCGGCTGCGCCATAACCAACACGGTCGGTCGATGTTTTTGCTTGGAATACACGTGATCCCGTTTCGTACCAACGCCTCGCGTAATCTGACAATAAACCGCTAAATCACCGCCCCCATTTTTTGCAACCACCGCCTGAAAAACCTCTGCCAGCTCGGCCTTACTGTAAGGCAAGCTCATATTTAACGCCTGCAAGCTGTATTCTAAACGGTCAAGATGAGGCTCTAACAAAAAAAACCGCCCCGAAAACACCGGCACCACTTCATAAACACTGTCCGCAAATAAAAAACCACGGTCATAAACAGAAACACTGGCTTCTGCTGCCGCGACAAATTCGCCATTCAACCAAAGCATCTCGGTCATCACCGTTCCTTACTGCTAAAACAAACGTTACTAAACCAGACGTTACTGCCAGCCCAGTCCTGACGGCCGTCACCCATTACTGCCACCAACCATTCCTTCCACCAACCATTACTGCCACCAAGAAGACACCTTCAAATACATAAAATGCCACACGCGCGTCATAAAGCCTGCTTGCTCAATGTCGGCCAGCGCTACCAGTGGCTGCTCAGCGATCACGTCACCGTTTAACTCAAAAAAGACTTCACCTAATGGCTGACCTACGACAATGGGGGCCTGAATGTTTTCGACCAGCACCACACGACGCTCCAGTGTGTCAGCGTGCCCACGCGGCAAGGTCATTGTCAAGCCTTGTTCCAGCCCCAAAGACAACTCCTTGCTCATGCCCATCCAGACAGGCGCCACCGCCAGGACGTCACCAGCTTCCACCACGGTCGCGTCTTCAAAAAATCGAAAACCGTAATTCAACAGCTTTTGACTTTCACTGTTGCGAGACCGATGACTGTCTGTCCCCATCACCACCGCAATCAATCGCACCTCATCTCGTAACGCAGAAGACACCAAACAATAGCCCGCCTCATCTGTGTGACCAGTTTTTACCCCATCTACACTGTCGTCACGAAACAACAAGCTGTTGCGATTGTTTTGCGTTATCTCGTTATAGGTAAACGTCTTCTGACGATAATATTCATAATGATTCGGAAAGCGGGTTATTAAATGTTGCGTTAACGTTAACAAATCCTGAGTCGTTGTGTAATGCTCCGCATCTGGCCAGCCGGTTGCGTTTCTGTACTGCGTGCCAAACATGTCCAACTCCTGAGCATATTGATTCATTAAATCCGCAAACGCATCCTCACTGCCCGCCACGTATTCCGCCAAAGCAATGCTGGCATCATTGCCTGATTGAATGATCATGCCCTTCAATAAGTCTGACAGCACAACTTTGGAGCCTTCGCGCACAAACATTTTAGAACCGCCTTTTTTCCACGCTTCTACGCTAATAGGCACCTGATCCATTTCGCTGATTTGACCTTTTTCCATTTCAGCCGCCACAATATAACTGGTCATTAACTTGGTCAGACTCGCCGGTGGCAGCCGCTCTTCTAAGTTATGAGACACAATGATTTTGCCTGTCTTGGCCGACATCAGGGCATAGGCGGTTGCATTTATTTTTGGCGGACTGGGCACAAAAGCGGGTTTGGCGAACGCCTTAACAGAGGTCATTGAAGTAATACCTACCCCCAATACCATGACGGCCACTGCTAAACCAATCTGTTGAATCAAACGAAAACCACGCAATGCAGGAAGATAAAACATAAAATGATGTGACCTCTTTTTGACTGTCTCAGAAAGCTACGTAAAAATCCGGTATAAAGTTATATAAAAAGTTACATAATAGAAAATCAAGTGTTAAGCGTCGGCTTCACGCATGGCTTCAGCCAACTGCTTAGACAACTGGTATACCGTCATGGCATACAAACGACTGCGATTATACCGAGTGATGACATAAAAGTTATTTACCCCTAACCAGTAATCAAACACACCATCGGCTCCTTTGAAGCCGTACAGGCTAGCCAAGGTATTCTCTGGTAACGAATCCGGACGCCCCCCTAAGATGGTCACCCCTTTTTTTTGCCAAAAAGACAGCGCATATTCCGGCGTTAGCGTTTTATTGATGTACTTTTCAAGCTTTTCTTCATTTTTTACTTCGACGGGCAAAATGACCGGTGCCCCCAATCCCCACCCATGCTTATGAAAATAATTGGCCACACTGCCAATCACGTCCGCCGGGTTAGAACGCAAATCCACGACACCGTCGTCATCAAAATCGACCGAAAAATTCAATCGACTGCTGGGCATAAACTGAGGCATACCAACAGCGCCAGCATAGGAACCTAGCATGCCATCAATCGGTAAGTTTTGCGTGTGCGCCAAATGAATTAACGTCGCCAACTCACCACGAAAAAACGGGCTACGCTTTGGGTAGTCAAATGCCAAGGTAGCTAACGACTCTACGACCGAAAACTTGCCTTGGTTACGACCAAAGCGCGTTTCGACGCCCAAGATGGCCAACATAATTTCGACCGGCACCTGATAAGCAGACGATGCCAGACGTAACTGTTGTTCATTTTCCTGCCAAAACTGGACGCCCTGACGCACCAGCTTTTTACTGATAAAAATACGTTGATACTCGTACCAGGTTAAGGTTTTCTCAGCGGGCTTGCTGATCAAATCAATGGTCCGTTGATTTTTCTGCACCCCTTTTAAATGACGATCCACTACCCACTTTGGTAATTCATATTTTTCATCCGCATACGCTAAAAAATCAGCATAGCCTGAGTGGGTTCTGTAATCAGAAGCCTTAACCATGCCAACAGCCCAGAAGACGGCGATCATTGCCAATACGAGTTGTCTCATTTCAATTCCTTTTAAAACGTTAATCTGACATAAAACGTTTGTGCGTTTTAATCGACATCAGTATGCCCAAGCCCGCCAATAAGGTCACCATTGATGTTCCACCATAGCTCACCAACGGCAAGGGAACACCAACGATTGGCAACAAACCACACACCATGCCAATATTGACAAAGAGATACACAAACAACGTGAAAATGAGCGCCCCAGCCAGCAATTTTTGGTACATATCTTGGGCACGCAATGCAATCTGTATCCCACGGATAAACAGCAGCAAATATATCACCAATAACACCATCATTCCGTAAAATCCCCACTCCTCTGCCAACACCGCCACAATAAAATCGGTCGAGCTCTCTGGGAGAAAATCTAAGTGCGATTGGGTGCCTTGCAACCAGCCTTTACCATGCACACCGCCTGAGCCAATAGCGATTTTCGATTGAATGATATTCCAGCCAGCGCCTAACGGCTCCCTTTCCGGATCTAGAAACGTCAGCACGCGCTGCTTTTGATAATCATGCATCAAAAATCGCCACATCAACCAGGCACAAGGCACACTGGAAATCAGTAAGGTGACAATATACTTAAAGGGTAAGCCCGCTAAAAAAATCACAGAAGCACCGGCCGCTGCCACCAAAATAGCGGTTCCCAAATCGGGCTGCATACCAATCATCGCAACCGGTAAACTCAGCAAAATAAAGGCCCCTAATATCGGCCAAGGGCCGGGCGGCAAACTTCTTTTCGATAAATACCACGCCAGCATCATGGGCACCGACAACTTCAACAATTCAGATGGCTGAAACCTAGGCAGCAATGGTAAATCCAACCAGCGATTGGCTCCTTTCGCACTGACCCCCATCACCAACACCAGCACCAACATGATGAGCCCCAAAATGTACAGCTGAGGCGTCCAACGACGAAATAAACCCGGCGGCAATTGCGCCAATAACAACATGACCACCAAGCCAACGCCCAGCCGAACGCACTGCCGGATCACCATTGAGATATCGGCATTGCTCGCACTGTAGAGTAACCCTAGCCCAATACTTGCAATGGCCAGCACCAACAATAAGAGCGGCACATCTATCCGAAACATACGGCCCAAATCTAGAGGTTTCATAGTAAGTCTAGAGGTTTCATAGTAAGTCTAAAGATTTCATAATAAGTTTAAGGAGTTCATAAATCGTTAAATCGTCTCATAAATCTCAAAATAACTGTCCATAAATTCGCGCACCATGGGTGCTGCAACGGCACCTCCCCCGCCACCATTTTCAACAATCACCGCCACAGCAATTTTAGGCGACTCTGCCGGGGCAAACGCAACAAACAAGGCATGATCCCAATATTTGCTCTCTATCTTGGAAGCATCGTACTCTTCTTCTTGTTTAATCCCTTTGACTTGCGATGTGCCCGTTTTTCCCGCCATCCGATAATTCAAACCCAGGCCAGAACGGCGCGCCGTGCCTTTTACCCCATGCACCACATCTTCCATGGATTGAATCATTCGCTGCCAGTGTTGCGGCTCTGATAACTTGACCCCCTCACTCAGTTCGGCGGATTTTGTTTCAGGCCCTGAAGTGGGTTGCTGCAACAATTTAGGGTTAATCCGTGCCCCCCGTCTCGCCAAGATGGCCGTAGCGGTTGCCAACTGAATGGGCGTAGCTAACACATACCCTTGTCCTATGCTGGCATTCAGCGTATCCCCTGGAAACCAAGGCATATTAAAACGACCTTGTTTCCAGCCTTTCGTAGGCACCAACCCCGAAGATTCTCCTGGTAAATCGATGCCCACAGGGGCGCCAAAACCAAACCCCGTTAACATGGGTGCAATGGCATCAATGCCCACTTTGGCCGACATTTCATAAAAATACGTATCACAAGATTCAACAATGGCCCGATGCATATTAACCTGACCATGCCCCTGACGCTTCCAGTCGCGATAGCGTCTTTCTTCATTGGGAAATTGAAAATAGCCAATATCAACTATTGAATCCGACCAAAACACCTGACCCGTTTCCAAACCGGCTAACGCGACAAAGGGTTTTATCGTCGACCCGGGCGGGTACTGCCCACCTAACACACGGTTAAACAAGGGCCGTTGATGAGAATCCCTTAACGCTGCATAGGCGTTAACGCCAATACCTCGCACAAACAAATTTGGATCAAAACTGGGCGTACTGACCATGGCTTTCACCCCACCAGAGGCAACATCCAGAGCCACCAGAGCGCCGACTTGCTCACCCAGGGCTTTCCGAGCAGCGCTTTGTAAATCGATGTCTAAAAACAGCGTTAAATCTTGGCCAGGTTGAGGCGGGGTTTGATCCAATACCCGTAACGACTGACCTCGAGCGTTGGTTTCGATGCGCTGGTAGCCCACCTCACCCAACAGCATCGCTTCGTAGTGTTTTTCAAGCCCCACTTTACCAATATGGTGCGTTCCCGAATACTGAGCAAGATCAATCCGAGCCTCTTCGCGCTCGTTGATGCGTCCAACATAGCCAACCACGTGAGCGGTTAACTCTCTGTAGGGGTAATATCGCACCAAATCCGCTGAAACGCGCACCCCCGGTAAGGTGTGTTGATTGACCGCCAACCGTGCAATCTCTTGCTCGGTGAGATTAAATCTTAATGGAATGTACTCTCCCGTTCTTCTGGACCAACGCGCTCTGTCCAAAAATTTTTCGGCTTCTTCCGGCGTTACCGAAATCAATTCGGACACCTTGGCCAACTTTTGATTCAATGTCTCGAGATCAGAGTCCAATACAGAAACCAAATAGCTGGGACGATTTTCTGCAAGCAGACGACCTTTGGCGTCATATATCAACCCTCTGGTGGGAGGCAAGGCTTCCAGACGAATGCGATTTTTTTCTGACTGCGTCACGTGATACTCATACTGACGCACTTGCAAATCATATAGCCGAAAGACCAGCAAACCAAACAGCGCCACCACCATGCTCACTAAAATGGCGGCACGTTTGGCAAAATATTGGGATTCACGATAGTGGTCTTTAAGTGTGATAAACTTAGCCATCTTTGATTGGGCAGTACCTATTTATTCAACTTAGTTTTATTCAACTCATCGATTCAACAAACGTATTTGGACAATGCTTAACCCAAAACAAATCGCGCTGGTCATCATACTGTGTTTGCTCTCAGCATGCACACACCTAAAAACCCTGCCCGACCCCGTGCCCGACAATTTGCCGCAACCCCAGCGCTACTACTCGACATTTGTTCAAGGTGTCGAAAACCACCCCATCAGCATCACCGTTTACCAACCGGCACTGAACGCATTAGAAAGCGCCCCTCTGGTAATTCAACTCCACGCCTTTGCTATCGCAGGCACCAAAAGCCCGCACAGCTTGAGTGCCAAATTCATGTATTCAAGCAAAACTGCGTTAAACCTTTGGAAGCAAGGCTACTGGGTTATTTCCGTTGACATCCGCGGCCATGGTAAAAGTGGTGGCACCATTAATTTGGCCGACCCAAAACAAGAGGTCAAAGACATCAGCAAAATCATTGATTGGGCCGAGCAGAACCTACCCAGGCTCACCAAAACCCCACAACAACACGCCGCCGTTGGCCTAATTGGTGACAGTTATGGATCCGGCATCAGCTTATTGGCCAGCTCGTTTGATGCCAGAATTAAAGCCATTGTCTCGGCTACCGGATGGTATGACCTCAACCAAAGCCTAGCCCCCAACGGGGTGCCTAAAATTGGGTGGCTCAAAACACCTGTCTTGACCGGTCACTTTTTTAACCCGGGCAAACTCAGCCCACTGATCGATCAATTTTACAAAGATTCCGTCAATGCCCGCTCGACCGCGGCCTACAGCCCCGCTTTAATCGAACGATCCCCCCGCTTTTATTGCGAGAACAACCGCCCCCCACAAGCCAACACACTTATCTTGCAAGGCATGAGGGATATTTTGTTCGACTTCAATGAAGGTTTAGCACTGGCCAGATGCATCGAGAATGGCGGCAAAGACGCGCACCTGATTGGCATTCAAGATGGCCACCTGGAACCCTTTACACAATGGGGAAGCCGCTACACCTTCTATCACATTGAGGATACCGTACACTGCGGCGACACCGCTTTCAGCACCGGTGATCTGGCGATAGAATGGTTTAACCAGCACATAAAGCAGCAGGCTCCGACCCAACGCATCCCGAAACTCTGCGTTACCCTCAGCAACTCCACAGGCAAAACGTTAAACGAGTTCCCTCGCCCCAATCAAACCTTTGAAATCAGCTCAATAAAAACCCGCCAAAATCAGGTGAATGTGCCAGCAGAAACTCTGGACTACTCCGGCTGGTTAACCCCCAAAGGGTTGGTTTCTTATGTTGGCAGACCCTGGTCTGGCACTTATAAACCGCTGTTGATTCCTTTAACCGTATTTTCGGAACAAGGCACCTTGTTGGGCACGCCCTCGTATGATCTATCCATTACAGAGGCCTATCCCAACTCGGCTTCCATGGGCAAACACCCACGACCCAAATTATTTTTTGGGTTAGGCGTGATTAAAAATGGCAAACTAACAATCATCAACGACCAGCTCAGCGCCACTTACGCTCCCGCAACCATCCAAGGCCCTAAACAGACCCTGGCAGCCCAGATCGACAAAGGCCAAACGCTGTATTGGGTCGCCTTTGCTTACGATCACCGAAGACCACTGGACAATCAATGGTGGACTGAGAACTTACATATAACAGGCAAGATTCATCTCCCTCTGCCCGAAAACCTCACACCCAAATCGGTTCTCTCAGCCTCTGGGTTAGAAAGAGCGGTGTTTGATTAGTAACATTTTAAGGCGTACCGCTTCTTCTAATTGCTTTCGCTCCTGAGACCACTCCCCTCTTTCATTACCCAATTGCGTCATGAGGCTGGCATGGGCTTTATCGTGTTGCAGGGTTAAATGGTAAAAGCTTTTCTCGTGTTCTTACTTAATGGTTTCAAGAGCTTACGGCCTAGAAGATGAGTTGGTAGCGTGTACCAGCCCCTGCCCCCAACCGCTGGACAAAACCTTCCTTAACGAGAGTTGCTAAAGAATTCTGTAGGGTTCGGCGCACAAGCCCTGTTTCCTGCATAATATCAGCCGGACGAAGCCGCTTTTCTGGTGAAGAGCGAAAACATGCTAATACTGCCTCGGCGCTTTCTGATAAACGGGATAATGCTTCAAAACGTTGTCGCAATAGCGTGATGTCTGCAAGAGCATGGTCGAGCATTTTTAAAAAAAACCAAGCAAGCGGCTCTAAATTGTAATCAGTAGGGTCACTGCGATACTCCCCGCCTGATGTCTGCTGAAGTATTGAATAATAAAGCGGTCTATGGCGCTCTATCTGCCGATCGATAGAAATGAGGCCGATGATTTTTTTCAGCTCTGGTTCTCCCGCTTGCATCATAGCCATGAGGAATAAAGCTCTCCCTAATCGACCATTACCATCTTGAAATGGGTGAATAGCTAGGAATCTAAAGACAAATTCCGTCGCCACTAACAAAGGCCAAGGATGGTTCTTGATAGCAGGATTATACCAATCCAGCAAATCCCTCATCGCTGTTTCAGTTTGTGGCCCCGGTGGTGTTGGATTTAAGACAATGCGTTTTTCATTGGTTTCGTGGCTTAAGGACACAACTTGATTGGGAGTAATCTTGTATCGTCCTGCATAATGCTCACCTGCGGGGTAAAATTTAAGGAGCGTATGGTGTAGTCCTCGAATAGTTGTTTCATTCAGAGGATAGAGTTCATCAGCCTGCAAATACACCGTACTTAAAAGCTCTCGACAACCGACAACCTCTTCAACACTTCGCTCCCTATCTTTTGATAACTTATTGAGTATGGCTTCCTTTTTTGCCTCAAAAGCGGTTGTCTTACCTTCCGTAGACAAGGTGGTATCTACCCACTCAATTTCTGCATCCGTTAGAACAGCGTTTTCAATTCGCGTTGAAGCTCCTACTGTGCTAATCAATGCCCAACGGTGCAGCCAAGCATACTCATCATCGCTGATTGTCGCTATCTCGGATGCAAGTCTCAGGATTTCAGCTTGAGTGGCCTTCAAGGCTTTCTGTAACTTTTCGCTTGGGGAGAAATGGACTGTCTCATTCATTGCACCACTATAGGATAAAATGCACCTATTTGCAAAGGCGCAATAAGGTGCATTATAAGAACCTCGAAAAACGACCGGATACTGTTGGCGAACTTGGTTAAGCCACAGCCGCTAAATCTGGTTGGACACTTTTAAACCTAGAAATTCTAGTTTTCTTTCGTGGAATATCTGACATCCAAGACACAAAGCGGTCAAAGTTCATTGCCACA
>CAZECE010000049.1:0-3517 GCA_964510525.1 uncultured Pseudomonadales bacterium
AGTTGTCCATCGGACTCTGTTCCTCGGATTGGGTTGGGGCGGGTAATACCTTGAGGTGGTGCTTGAACTGTCTTTTAAAGGTTTTGCCATCGACTTGGACTGTAAATTCATGATCACCAGGCGTTAGCGTGTGATCAATGATCTTTATGTAGTGACCATCTTTTGGCAGTTGAATGTTGTTATTGATGTGGCTGGTGATCACCGTTTCCCATGTCTGACCCGAATCAAGATGAACTTGCTTTAGATTAATATCGAGGATGCTGAGGAAATCCGTTTTATTAATGGTCTGGTCTTGGTCGGTAAAATACAGTTCAGTGTCTAAAATATCATTCTCAAACAGCTGATGAGGAAAACCATCCACATGCAACTTCAGATCGCTCACGACCGTGACTCGGCTGCTGTTACCCAGGTCGCCTTCTAATATCCATTCGCCAGGGGGTGGGTTTTCTAAAGTGATTAAATCGAAGGTTTTTTCAGACACCCATTTGATACTCAGGCTATTTGAATCATACGCTTTGTGTTGCGGGTCAATCAATCTTAAAGGGGCTCGTTGTGCATCAGGGGAGAGCTTTTGACGAAAGATGAGGGCGGTAAATTCAGAAACCCCGGCATCCACTTGAAAACGATTCCCTTCGATTGGAATTTGCTGTTGGGGGACGGCCTTGTCAAAAACACGGGCAAAAATAGGTAACAGATCGCCTTGCTTATAGGCTTTGGAATAAGAGCCTTGGGTGTGGATGGCTAACTCTTCTAATAGCGCCTGGTCAACGTCGTGAGACATGGCGATGGTATGTACTTGAACAGAAAGCGATTTTAAGGTTGGTAATAGGTTTGTTAACACATGGTCACGTGCTTCCGCATTATCCGAGGGGTCTTTGCTGATATCAATGACGCCATCCGTCAGTAAGATCAGCGCGCGCTGTGTGTCGGTAGAGTCGGCTTTCCAGCCTTGGGTGGCAGCCTCCAGTGCATCCGGAATATTGGTCCAGAGCGCGATTGAGCGAATGGCCTCAGAACTTTCTTTGGCATCCGCTCGCCAACTGTTGCGTACCGGCCCATAGGGAACCAGCATGTTGACGTATTTACCAAATGTCCAGACACCCGCATGAGCATCTTTTGGCAGTAGGTCGGCTAATAAGCGCATGGCGGGCGCGCGTAGGTTATGAGGGTCGCTTTTTTTCATGCTGCCAGAAATATCGACAATGACCCGGACATCAAATTCAGGTGCTTGCTTGGCGGCATGAATGGGCTGCGGAAGAAGGCTTCCTCCAATCATAAAATAGGTCGTCACGTACAGGCAAATGGCCTGTACGCTGGGTAACAAGCGCGTTTGCTGCAGCTGGCGCGAAAGCTGGGTTTTCGGTTGGATCATCCCTAATCTCAAGAAAGCATGCTGATCTTGTTAGTATAGAAGAGAAGTGATGAAGGCAATGTTGTGGGAAGAAGGCCGTGTTGTGGGGGGAAGGCCGTGTTGTGGTGCGCGAGATGCATGGTGAGCTAATCCGAGTGGACGCTGTGATCGAGCTGCTGGATCTTCGCTTCAAGGCGTGCCGCTCGATCGTCACTGCTGGGGTGCGTCGAGAACCAGCTGGGCGGACTAGCACCCTCTGACACTTGATCTAAACGTTCAAAAAACGCGATCAGGCCTTTTGGATCCATCTCGTGCTTGAGCAGCAGATCAAGGCCCATATCATCGGCTTCACGTTCAAAGTCTCGAGAAAAGCTTAAATCCAATAAGTTCAAAGACAGCTCTTCGAGTAAGCCTGGCGATGTGCCGCCACTGATTAACCCCCACGTTAGGTACAGCCCCGCTGTTTTGATCAGTGCTTTTAAGCTGTGCCTTTGTTCAATGTGTTGGATTTCATGAGCCATGACGCCCGCGACTTCGGACCAGTCATCGACGCTGTCTAAGAGCCCTTGATGAAACACAATGGTGCCACCGGGAATGGCAAACGCATTCAAGGTGGCGTCTTCTAGGATGTAAAACTGGTACTTGTATGCGGATCCTTCGGTCAGCTGCGTGCCAAGGCCATTGAGCTTTTCCCAGTCTTCGCCGCTTTGTATGAGGGGTTGCGCTTGCTCGATTTGTTTCAGCGTCAAGGCGCCCAGCTGCTGTTCTTGTTCTATTGAAATCTGATCAGCTACGATGTCTGCTAGGGTATCGGAGTGCATGAAAAACAGCGCGACTAACAATACGGGGATTAGCAAAAAGGCGCCTACTGCGCCAAAGGCCCAGCGTCGTTTGATGGTTTGAGATTGTTGTTGTTTCGTCAACTGGTCCAGTGGTGCGGTGAGCGATGCAGGGCATTGTTGGCGAAAAGTACGCGCAGCCGCTGCCTGTAATATATGGCATTCAAAAGCCGCCTTGGAGTCGTGCAATGCCTCGGATTCGCGCCATGTTAGCCGCAACCCTTTTTCATCAAATCCCGCTGTGCTGAGAGTCAATTTTTCATAACCAACGGTGGTGAGAGGAGCACCACTTTCATCTTGAATGCGCAGCTGATTACTGAGCTCTCGTGCAACGGCCAGTCCGCTGGCTTCATACGCAGGGCCAAACAGCCTGGCTGGGATTTTTGGTGCGTTGATGGGGGTGAGTGATGCCGCACTCAAAAGTTATCCCCATCAAGCAAGCCACCAATGCCACCTAAAATAGAGCCTTCGCCTCGTGTGTTCCCCGTTTGTGGCAAGTACGCCACAATACGACCGGCTAGACGTGAAATGGGTAACGATTGCAGCCAGACTTTGCCAGGGCCTTGTAGAGTCGCAAAGAACAGACCTTCGCCACCAAAAATGGCGGACTTTAATTTGCCAACGTATTCGATATCAAAGTTCACGCTGGGTTGAAAGCCAACGACGCAGCCGGTGTCGACTCGCAGCAGCTCGCCAGGGGCTAAGTTGCGTTCAGCAAGAGTGCCGCCGGCATGAACAAACGCCATGCCGTCGCCTTCTAAGCGTTGCATAATAAAACCCTCACCACCAAAAAGCGCGGTGCCGATTTTCTTTTGAAAGGCAATGCCAAGTGACACGCCTCGTGCGGCACATAAAAAAGCGTCTTTCTGGCAAATGAACTCGCCGCCCATTTGTTGTAAATCGATGGGGATGATTTTGCCAGGGTAGGGAGAGGCAAAGGCGACGCGCAATTTGCGGTTGCCTTCGTTGTGATAAATCGTGGTAAACAATGATTCGCCGGTGATTAAGCGTTTACCGGCGCCCATCAGTTTGCCGAACAGGCCTTGTTGTGCGCTGCTGTTGGAGCCATCACCAAAGGTGGTGTCCATTTCAATGCCGTCTTGCATCATCATCATGGCGCCTGCCTCACCAATGGCGGCTTCACCTGGGTCTAGCTCTATTTCTACGTACTGCATATCCGAGCCAAAAATTTCGTAATCGATTACGTCCATTGCCATGGTGTGTTTCTCCAAAGTATTTGTTGTTGTCTAGTAAAAGTGTTTGTCGTTGTTTAGTAAAAAGTGGGGTAAGAATCGGGATTAAGATTCTAAAAACTGTTTGAACATGG
>CAZECE010000050.1:0-2456 GCA_964510525.1 uncultured Pseudomonadales bacterium
GCGGCTTGACCGGCACCAGCCAGACTTACACCCTAGTGGATGATTCGGCCGACTCAGGACTTGGTCGGCCCAATGACACGCTGCGCATAGAGCTTGAGGCCAATCGCTCTGGCGTGATCAGCCTGCAAAAGCATTCCGTTGAATTTGAACGCGCAGGCTATGGGCTTCACTACGACAACTATTACGGAGGAATCTAATGCCTGCAACAACAGACCCAAACTTGGGCCTCAACTATGGTTGGACTTTAGGTGAAAGCGGTTGGGGAACTGGCATGGACGCCAACCTAAAACGCTTGGGCGCGGTGGTGGGGTTATCGGTGATTGATCGTGACCTGCTAACGCCGCCTGCAAGCCCTGTGGATGGGGATCGATATTTAATACCCTCGGGTGCAACGGGCGCTTGGTCGGGCAGAACCGATCAACTGACGGTTCGCATTGCCAATGCCTGGGCCTATTACGCTCCCAAGGTGGGGTGGCTGTGTTACATCGAAGATGAAGCTGTGTTGTCTGTCTACAAGCCCGCAGGTTGGAGTGCTGGGATTGCGATCTAAGGTTGTCGAGTAGAAGTTTAATGCCGCCGCTTGGCGGTTTTGCTTTATTGGAGCACTGGTAATGGAACCCATTGAAGAATCGGAAGACGTCATCATCACAATACCGCGCGATGAATTTGAAGAGCTGTTGAATCGCGCCGCCGAGCGAGGCGCAGAGCGTGTGTTGGCTCATTTAGGTTTAGAGAATGGCCATGCCGCGCGGGATGTACGCGACCTTCGAAATTTATTGGAAGCCTGGCGAGATGCAAGACGAACCGCTTGGCAAACCATGGTGAAGGTCATCACCACCGGCGTGTTGGCGGCTTTGCTATTGGGCATTGCTTTCGAATTAAAACAACCTTGAGCACTTTTAACATAACTCGCGAGGGAGCGAATGATGCTGACATTATTAGGCAGTTTGCTGGGTTTTATTTCCAGCGCTTTTCCGGATTTGCTAAAGCTTTGGCAAGAAAAACAAGATCGCAAACATGAGCTGGCGATTTTGGATCGGCAGATGTCACAAATGCGCCTTGGTCACCATCAGCGTTTAGAAGAGATCGCGGTCAACGCCGACATCAATGAAAGCCTGGCTTTATTGAAACATGATTCGCAGCCCTCGGGGGTGCCATGGGTGGATGCGTTGCGAGCCTCTGTGCGTCCGGTGTTGACCTATGCCTTCTTTCTACTATTCGCCGCAGTGAAATGCAGTGCCTTGTATGTGATGGTTGCCGATGATGGGCTCACGTTTGTGGTCGCGCTCACCAATATTTGGGATGCCGAAACACAGGCACTATTTGCCGCTGTGATGAGCTTTTGGTTTGGTCAAAGGGCCTTGGCGAAAGTGCGAAATGGTTAAGGGGTTTACGAGCATGCGTCATATTACAAATGATGGTCTCAATTTGATCAAGCGTTTCGAGGGATTTAGCCCTACGGCCTATGTCTGTCCTGCTGGTTACCCGACCATTGGTTACGGGCACCTGGTGCGCGAAGGAGAACAATTCACAAGCATCTCCGTAAGCGAAGCTGAAGATTTGCTCAGAAAAGATGTCGCCTTTGCTGAGCGAGCCGTATTGCGCCTGGTCAACGTGCCACTCACTGATGGCCAATTCGATGCGCTGGTTTCATTCACCTTCAACCTGGGAGCTGGTGCCTTGCAGCGCTCGACATTGCGCCGCAAGGTTAATCGTCAATTGCACAAAGAAGTGCCCGGCCAGCTGATGCGTTGGGTATGGGCGGGTGGTCGGCGGCTGAACGGTTTGATCCGAAGGCGCAAGGCAGAGGCCCTGCGATATGCAAATCTTGCATATCGATAAAAGCCGTTTTACACGATAATATAGCCATCACTGGTTGGTTCCATAATGGAACATACCATGACTTGACCCAGTTCACCGTTTTCAGAGACATTCTCCGTAGGTTTCAATATATACGAACATCATATCCTAGGGCTTTTAATGCTTTACTGGTTCGGCCGTTGCGAGGGGGCGCGATTTCGGGTCTTGCCCAGCCAACCAACTCTGCGAGAGAATTTAAGCCGTAATGCGGCAGGCTAAATTCCTCTGTTTTTGCTGCAACGTAGAGTCGTTCCCATAACGAGTCATCACTGCCTTCATGGAGTACGAAATGCAGCAGTTTTCTGACATCCCATCCTTTTTGGTTGCGTTGCGACATTAACCAGTCTGAAAATAAAGGCATTCGCTCATCGCGAGGTAAGCTTTTTAAATCAGGCCTTCCAAGCGTAGCTAAATTGATTTTGATCACATGATCTTTAGTGGCGTGGGTATGGTAGCAAATATCAGAAAACTCTGAAGTTGTTATGTCGAAGATGTGATCTTTATGAAGCAATTCACGAATCATTGGTGCCGACGTATATAGCGTCTGATCTTCGTTTGAGGGAGGAGAGGGTGTTTTTTGCCACCAATCCATAGCA
>CAZECE010000051.1:0-2444 GCA_964510525.1 uncultured Pseudomonadales bacterium
CAACCCTGGCATGTAAGTGGATTCAATCAGAATTGGCTTTCCCGTAATTAGTTCTAAAGCAAATACATTCGATGCAGAAAAAAACCCCAAACACCCAACCAACAACATTCTCAAACTTAAACGTTTCAAACCTACCTCCTAATCACTAAAGACAAGTCACCTAAGACAAGTCACTAAAAAAACCGGGAGGACACATGACTCCTCCCCTACGCCAGAATCAACACACGCTATTAAAAGTATGCCGACCTAAACTCTGCGCAAATATAACAATAAAATTAGAGCGCGTGAATTATTTTATTTACATTAGTGGTATTTCAAGCCTTAAGTAAACAGGTATCGGTTTTTTGTTTACTCAAATAGTCGATGGCGTGCCGTTGATAGTACAAAGATTAGACCTCGCGGTTTTTACCCCTAGACTCCAGGTCAAGCCTGGAGTGACGTAGTCTGTGCCTGGAGTGATGTAGTCTATGCCTGAAGTGACGTAGTCTGTGCCTGAAGTGACGTAGTCTGTGCCTGGTGTAACAGAAGTACGCCCTGACATACCCTTATATAAAGATTACGCACAAACTGAACCTTTACAATTTGTGTTAACATTGCGCATCTCTTTATTGATTTCCCACAACCTCTATTAATTCCCCCATGCCAAACCACTACCGCCAAGGCGTTTTTTATTTACTCTTGGGTGAATTTCTTTTTGTCGCGATGGCGGCGGCAATCAAAGCTGTTGATGATGCGGTTCCTCATGCGCTCGTCATTTTTTGGCGCAACGCATTTGGCCTGATGTTCCTGACCCCTTTCCTCTTGGCCGGCGGTTGGAATCTTCGGCAACGGCTCAAAACCCCTTGCCTTAAATACCACCTGCTGCGCGCAGGATCTGGGCTTACGGCCATGTATGGCTATTTTTATATTATCCGCCACATTCCATTAGCCGAAGCCACTTTGGTTAAAATGAGCGCCCCCTTTTTCTTACCACTGGTCGCGTTCGTCTGGCTTAAAGACAAGCTGCCTAAAATGACCATGATCAGCATCCTAATTGGCTTTGCCGGTGTTGTGATCATTTTAAAACCAGGCACCGATGAATTTTCTCCGATCGCACTTTGGGGGCTCGCGGCGGCGCTGTTAGCCAGCATCGCTAAGGTCACCATCCGAAAAATGGGCGGCACTGAAGATACGGTGCGAATTGTGTTTTATTTTGCCGTGTTCAGCACCTTACTGTCTCTTATACCCGCCGCCCTCAACTGGACGCCTTTGAGCATTGAAACCTGGGGATGGCTGGTATTAACCGGCTTGTTAGGCACCTTGGGCCAAATGACCATGACACAAGCCTATCGCATCGCTCCCCCCGGAAAAATTGGGCTATTCACCTATTCCACCGTGATTTACGCCAGCCTATTTGGCTGGTTATTCTGGGGCGAGGTGTTGAGTATTTATACTTTAATAGGCTCAGCTTTGGTCTTTTTTGCTGGCGCTTTGAGTTTCTACAGCAAACGCAGCCGTATCACTGAGGAAAGCGTCAGTGGCAAACAGCGCCCTGAGGCTTAGCTGAAGTCCGGCTGAGACCTGACTGGAGAGCCCTCTTACATGCTCAGAAAATGCCACTTGCCAGGTTTCATTCGCCTGCAAGGCCTCCCAGCGCAATTGCGGCAATACCGCCATATCATGCAAGAAGCGCTCGACACTGATCGAGGCGACATCCCCCGCCAACACCAAATCGCCCGCTTGTGTTTTGTGAACATAGCCCTTTTTTAACAAGCGATTACGGATCACTTCCCACTGCCCCTGACTGACGACCCCTTTTAAAGAGCGCGTCACTCGAGCCTCCTCAACTACTTGGCACTGCTGCTGCGCCAACCAAAAATACCGCAAAACCACCAACCAATGCATACCTAACACCTGGCCTCTATCATGATGCCCCAAATCACCACCGGCACTGACCAAGCTGAGCGCACGCGCCATCACACCACCCGATAACACAATCACCCAAGAGACATACAGCCAAATCACAAACAACGGAATGGCCGCAAACGCACCATACACCAGTTCATAACTGGGAAAATGCGCAATAAAAGCCCCAAACACTTTCTTCGCGGCTTCAAATCCCAAGGACGAAAACAATCCGCCCAACACCGCCGATCGAATGGGTACTTTGCAATTGGGGACAATCAAATTGAGCAAACTGAACGCCATCCAACTGGTAATAAAGGGCAACACACTTAATCCCCAGCCTTTTTTATTGAAACTCGCCACCGTTGATGACAACAGCTCAACCGATAACAAATACGAGGTGACGACAATGCCCGCTAAAAACAACAAGGGCCCCAAACTTAAAATGGCCCAATAACGCACAAAACTCATCACGCCCCGCCGCGTTTCCTCAACTTGCCAAATCCGATTAAACGCCCCCTCAATGCGCTTTAACATCATCATCGCGGTCACCAACAACA
>CAZECE010000052.1:0-61636 GCA_964510525.1 uncultured Pseudomonadales bacterium
GATTGCGCCAAATTTGTAAAGGTAAAATCATTAGCAACGGATTCGGTATACGGCGCATTATCCCAGTCGACGTCGTCTTCATCGGAGACATTGAGGGTAACGGGCACCAAGCAACCTTGAAATCCCCGATAGCTGATCGCATCGCTCAAATGGTCCATCACAAAACGACCATTTTCTTGGATCTCCGTCATGGATTGTTCGAGGCGATTATTGGTTTTCGTGCTGTCAGTCACTTGCAACGCGCCCGCCAGCACAAAAGACCCTAAACTGGAAGCAATCATCAGCTCAACCAAAGAATGCCCTGCTACTTTTGAGAAACGCTCGTACACCACAACCACCAAACGATCATTTATTAATCACTTTTAAAATAATAGCCCGCTTTGTAATGGCTTGGTAACGTTGTGAGCAGGAAATGTAAAAAATTGAGCACTATTACCGCAAATATCCCAAAAATGCACCTTTATAAGCAACCACCTAACAGCTAAGTTATTGATCCTATTCATCCGTTTATTTTTCGTCATTCCGAACTTGATTCAGTACCCATGGGATAAAACGGGCACTAGGCTATACTTCTAACAATCAAAAAACGTACTGTAAGGACTGCTCCGATGCAACGCCCAAAAACAACAAAAAACCCCGATAAATCAACTGGTTTTACCCTTATTGAATTAATGATTGTGGTCGCTATCATTGCAATCGTTGGGTCCTTTGCTGGATCCATGTATACCAGCCAGGTAAAAAAAGCTTACCGCGCAGACGCCAAATCAGCCTTGGTGCAATTAGCGGGGGAAATGGAGCGATACCGAACTGAAAACAACACTTATGCAGATGCCGCATTAGCCGGAGGCACAGGCACTGTTATTTTCACGGCCACAGCCCCTGTTCAGTCCAACACACCGATTTATAATTTAACCCTAAGCGACCTAGGCGCAAACACCTATACATTAACAGCAACCCCAATCAGTGGTGCTCGAATGGATGGTGACGGCGTTTACACTCTAGCTCACACTGGTGCAACCACGTACTCTGGCACGGTTGATGACGATTGGAAATAACAATAAAAGTCGCGTTTTCCATAAAAATTGCATTTTCCGTAAAACACACATAATATTGATTTGATCATTTTTTCGGAGACCCATCATGGTTCACGTCACCTCAGGCGAATTGCAAAAGAAATTTGGACGTTATCGCAGTGTTGCGCACAGAGAAGCCGTTATCATCACCAACCATGGCATGGAAGATTTAGCCTTAATCTCAGCAGACGAATACAAGCGCCTCAGAGAACTCGAGCACATAGCATTCCACGTATCAGAACTAACCAACGAAGAATTAGCTGATTTAGATCAAGTGGTTATTCCAGCCGAAGCAGAAAAATACAATCACGAGCTTCGCTCATAGATGCCTTCTTCCCCTCCTGATATTGGGCACGTCATCAAGTATTCTTATCTATGGTGGAACCAGCACCGAAGAGGTCAAAGCGAAGGTTTGAAAGAACGACCTTGCAGTGTCGTATTAAGACGAAAAGACAAAGGCAGTCAGTCAAGTCTATATGTCCTACCCATAACGCATACCCAACCAAAAACATAAGAGCAAGGTATCGAAATTCCCCACGAAACCAAAAAACGTTTAGGTCTTGATGATGAGCGATCGTGGATCATAACAACTGAGTTTAATAAATTTACCTGGCCAGGTTACGATATTAGAAAATTACCCTCAGGAGATTATTCATATGGTATTCTCCCAGAAAAGCTCATCAAACGAATCCTCACAGCCGTGCAAAATAACGCTCGCAACAAAGACCTAAAGCAAGTTTCTCGAGACGAGTAACAACAAAACAACACCCCCTAACACTTACTTACACAAAACCCGCACCTCAATTAGTAAGATGTATTCACTTTTAAGATAACAAGTAATTGAGGTGCATTATGAGTGAAATCAGTAACGTGGGTGGTAACAGCAATATATCAGAGGTTGGAATGAAAGATGAAAAGGCGCCACCTCAACCTGGCGACACTGGCACTGTTGAAGAACTAGCCTCACAAAGCCCTGACGGAGAAATGTCAGCCAATTCAGGTGACGCATGATTTTCCCAGAAACGAAAACTAACGTGAAAAAAAAATACCGTCTTGTTGTTGAAGGTAATAACCATAAATTGTTTGATGAAACGGGATACCAACTCCACCCTTCAGAATATCCTGAAAAACTTGTCGTCGAAAGTTTCAAAAGCAAACAGGAAATTGACAAAGAGGAAGCAACAGAACGAGCCATCAACAGCGTACCTCCCTTTGCTTTGTAGGCTTTAGCTTTAACTATTTTAGAAGATACCGCTCATATTTATGGGCGGTATCTTCTGTTTGACGTATATACAAAGTTTAATGCCTTAAAACAGTTATGGACCCATTCTCAACCCCACCCAGCACCCCTACCCCAACCTCAAACCCCTACCTGGAGCAAACCCCACCAAGAACTCCACTCAGTTATCTGGGAACTGCAGCCTCCCCACCAAAGGCTCGCCTTACATCACCTGCAAAAATGAAGGACACATACAGCTTCGAAAAAAAAGGCAAAAACCCAGCGCCCAGTTTCATTGCAAACATTATAGACAGGGTCAATTCTCAGCATCCAGAACTAACTCCAAACGCAAAAAAAAGAAAAGCTGCAGCATTCTTAAAAAATGAAAACATCCCACCCAATCAACGCGTCGCATACCTCCAAAAAACACAATTACAAAAGCTCGCCATTACCTTTAATCAAGGCAAAGCATTCTTGCAAAACAGCCCCTTAGGCTCTGAGGCTGCAAAAGCAAAAGGCGCGAAAGGGGAACTGCTGTACGTGCTGGGTCAAAACAACATTTTCTATTCTCATCAAGACTTTAAACCCAAAGCCGCACAACAAGAATTCAATTTTCACCACTCCAGTTTTTTTTCAGGAGACAACGTTAAATGCGCCGGCACCTGGAAAGCCAGCGAAAATGGCACCATCCTAAGCCTCTCCAACGAGAGCGGCCACTACCAACCACAAGCCAAACACCTCGTCTATGCTTGCCGAATGCTAGAAATGCACATGAACCAAAAAGACTTCGAGCAGCTTGACGTTGAATACCACTTTGAAGAACACAACAAAATGAAAATTGATACCATGAAGGCCCCTGATTTTTTAGTTCAAATGGGCGGGCATGAAAATCAGGAGTTCAACTCCTGATTTTCATAATGGAATCAAAAAAAACCAACTTACCGTACTCATGTTTAATATCTCAAGAGTCAAATAACGGCTTAATCGTTTTCATTGGCAATAACAAACGTTTTGAATACCCCTGCAAGGGTATAAATCCAAAATGCTGATAAAAAGACGAGGCCGCTGCATTCAGCGCATCAACGACGACTGCTAACGAACCTATCTGAGTCGACTGGAAATAACTGCGTCTTAGTGCGTCCACCAACAAACGCTTACCAACACCTTCATTCTTAAATCGACTATCAACCGCAAGCCGCCCCAACAAAGTCGCTGGCTTATTAGGGTAAGATGACAGCCTAAGCCTTTTTAACACCCCCTCTGGAAAAGCAGATACATCAACATGAATGGCTGATAAGGTGTAGTATCCTAAAACGATACCCTGATTCTCATAAACAAAAACCGCTGCTTCTTTGCGTTTTTGGTCCTGACCAGCGTATTTTTTTAAATAATCATCTAAAGTCACTTCACCGCACGAAAAATCATTTCGCTGATGCTGAGAAGCCAGTGAATCAGTAATAAATGCAGGCATATAAGTGTTTTATAATATGAGCGAAATGACGATTCTAAAGTTCGTCATTATATTCATCAACCGCGCGACGTAAGGCTTCATTAGGCTCAGGGGGATTAATCAAAAGATCGATAAACAACTCTCGGTCTTCATCATCCAAAAGCAATGCCTTATGAGACTGAATAATCTCTTCGGCTTGCTTGTCAGCGGCCGAGGTCAAAAAATCCGTTAAAGAGGCAAAATTCCCCATCAAAGCAGCCCGCTCATACAGAGCACGCTGTTCAGAGGTAATACGGGTATCTAATCTTGAAGTCTTCATAGTCTTAAAGGTACAACAAACATCCGTACATGTAAATCAAGCAGGCCCAAAATCAATCAAAAAAACGAACTAGTGGTATTATTGTTCTAATCATTCCGCGTTTACCACCTACAAAGGACCACACCATGGCCACCCCCCCCAATACCCTCAAAGCGGCCGTCATCCAACACCACATCGACACCCCTGAAGGTACCCAAAAACGCCTCGAACACCTAATCACTCAAGCCGCCCAGCAAGGTGCCGAGCTGATTTTGCTGCCCGAACTCCATGACCATCCCTATTTTTGCCAAACCGAAGAAACTCGTTTTTTTGATCTGGCCGAGCCGATTCCAGGCCCGACAACCCAGCAGCTCTCCAACTGGGCCAAGCTACACAAAACCGTGATTGTCGGTTCGGTGTTTGAAAAACGCATGACAGGCGTTTACCACAACACCGCCGTGGTACTGGATGCCGATGGCCGCCTAGCCGGCACCTACCGCAAGATGCACATCCCCGACGACCCAAACTTTTATGAGAAATTTTATTTCACGCCCGGCGATGCCAATCCAGGCTTTCAACCCATTCAAACCCGCATCGGTCGCCTCGGTGTCTTGGTCTGCTGGGATCAATGGTACCCCGAAGCCGCTCGGCTGATGGCACTGGCCGGCGCAGACCTCTTACTCTATCCCACCGCCATCGGCTGGACACCAGAAGATACCGACGATGAAAAACAGCGCCAACAACACGCCTGGCAGACCATTCAAGTCAGCCACGCCATCGCCAACCATGTGCCCGTTCTGTCCGCTAACCGCTGGGGCCATGAACCCGACCCAAGCAGCAACACCTCTGGCATCGACTTTTGGGGTCATAGCTTTATCACAGGCCCGCAAGGCAACTTACTTGCAAAAGCGACCGCTCAAGAAGACCACGTCCTTATGAGTGAACTCCCTTTAAACCAAACCACTGAGCTGCGCCAAATATGGCCCTTCTTTCGAGACCGTCGCATTGACGCCTACGATCACCTGACAAAGCGGGTGATCGAACCTAAAATCTCACTATGAAACCCAAGATTGTTGGCCACCGCGGCGCGCGGGGCGAGATGCCAGAAAACAGCTTAGAAGGCTGCTTGTACTTACAAGCCCTGGGCATCCATCGCGTTGAAATTGATACCCACATGAGCCAGGATGGCCAACTCATCATCATTCATGATGCGACATTAAACCGAACCACGAATGGCACCGGTTTTGTTTATAAACGCAAAACAAAGGCGTTAAAAAAGCTCACCCTAAAACACTCAATAAAAGACTGGACCTACCCAACCCACATCCCCACATTAGCCTCCCTGCTGGATCATTGGCCCAAACTCAAAGCCATGCAATTGGAACTGAAAAAAATCCCAATACAACAACTACCAGATTTAGTGAATCGCTTGTTCGAAATTAACGAAGAGTATAAACAAGCCAAAAAAATCATCCTCACCAGCCAATACCCCTACATCCTCAACTATCTAAATGACCACAAGGCCCCTTTTGATAAAGGCTTAGTCAGCGTACCGCGAGAAACGGATCATTTTAAAATGGCCAAAACCCTGGGGTGTCGCTTCTTAATCAGCCACCATTCGCTGTGCCACCAAGAGTACCTCAACAAAGCTCACAAAAAAGGCTTTAGCGTCTCCACCTGGACCGTCAATGACTACAAGCTCTATGCCCAGCTTAAAACACGCAAGCACCTCAGCAGCATCATCACCGATTATCCTAGCGAGATGATGGGATGGGAACAGTTATGAACGACTGGAATAGCCTGGATCCCAATAACCTGACTCTTGGATCAGATCAGAACATCTATGGAATAGGCACTGACATTATCGACATTCAACGCTTTGATAACATTTTAGCGAAACACCCACAACGATTTTGCGAAAAAGTGCTCACCGCAAATGAAATAGCGCTCTTTGAAACCAGCACTCAGCCCAGCCACTTTCTAGCCAAACGTTGGGCCACCAAAGAAGCCTTTGCCAAAGCCTTAGGCACAGGATTTCGTGAGGGTATTTTAATGACGGACTGCGAAACGCAACACGATGAGTTGGGCAAGCCCATTCTCAAGATTCACGGCAAGAGCGCAAAAAAAATGGCAGCGCTTGGTGTTAAGCACTGCCATTTAAGTGTGTCCGATGAAAAAGACTACGCCATTGCGTTTGTGATTCTAACCCGATAGTAACTATAAAACCGGTTAGAAACTATAAACCGATTAATAACTATAAACCAAAGTCACCGCGGTTTCAGTGTCGGTTTTGTCGTTAGTCGCTTGCGCGGGTTCGGAATTGTTTCTCACCGTCAAAGAAACCTTCATCGCCAAACTACCGTTAATATTACTGGTGATTGAGGACACTGACTTTGAAATAACACGCTCTTCACCGGCATCAGCGGAAAATGTTTGCTCAAACCGGGACGTATCACTGATATCAATACCATAACGAGCGGCCAGCCTAAGAATGCCTTCTTCATCTGACGGCCCCTGATCCGGTTTAACAAAGCGCACACCCGGGCCCACCTCAACATCCAATATCGATCGATCGGTATTAATGAGGCGACGACCATAACCCAGTGCAACCAACGACTCAAACTGAAACCCACTGAAGCGATCGTCCTCGTAATTGACCAAGCCAAAGAGGAAATCTTGTTCCGTCACGCTGCGATTGGCTTGCGCATTGGCCAAGTAGCGCTCAGCCGAGGTTTGATCGGATTCGGCGGTATTCAAGGCTTCCAAGGCGAAGGTATTTTCCCATTCAGCTTTTGCCTGCTTTAAGCGAATCTTAGCATTCACGGTTTGAGTATCGGTATTCCCGGAAGTCGCCACATAACCCAGCTCACTGGCACCAGACCAGCTCTTTTCTGGATTTTCATTTGCCAAGACCGGGCTCACCAATACAGCAACTACTAAAGCAACAGCACAAACGACTGACGAAACACACGATTTAAACATCTTCACAATCACACCTTTCTATTTTTATAAAACCACTATTTTTGACAACAACTAGGCATCTGACAGCGGCTCATTCACCACTTTTTTAATGACTTTCTGAGCGAACGATTCCGATTCAGGAAAGTGCAAATCCATTTGAGGATATGGAATGCCAATGCCGGCTTTATCCAGTTCAATTTTGATTTTTTCCGTCAGACCAAAATAAACGCCCCAGTAATCCGCCGTCTTAGCCCATACTCGAACCACAAAATTCACCGAAGAATCAGCCAGCTCAGACACCGCAATGGTCACCTCTTCATTTTCCAAGACGCCTTCTTGCTCTTTCACACAGGCTTCAAACACAGATTTGGCGCTTTTAATGTCGGCATCATAGCTAACACCAATGGTCAGATCCACGCGACGCTTACCTAAAGCTGAAAAATTAACAATATTGCCACCGGTGATTGCCGCATTAGGCACAACAATGCGCTTGCCATCAGGGGTTTTAAGCTGAGTAGCAAAAATCATAATGTCTTCGACAATCCCAAACGCACCACCAGCTTCAACTAAGTCCCCAACTTTCATCGGACGGAACAAGATCATCAAAACACCTGAAGCAAAGTTGGATAATGACCCTTGCAAAGCCAAACCAACAGCCAAACCCGCGGCACCTAATACGGCTATAAAAGAAGCGGTTTGAATGCCAATTTTACCCAGCGCAGCGATGATCACAAAGGCCGAGACCGCAATATGTATAGCGCTCGTTAAAAACCCTACCAAGGTAGAATCAATGCCTTTTTTCAGCAACAGACGTTGCATGCCATTGCTAACGCGCTTAGACACCCATAAACCAATGACCAAAATAGCAATGGCGGCAACCACTTTCATGCCATATTCAACAAGGAAGGTTTGAGCTAATGTGATGAGATTTTCTATATCCATGGGGGGCGGCCTCGACAGTTTGAATTGCATTTTGATCAATAACGGAGCGCGAGGTTAGCATAAAGAACACTCTACATTCAACAAAACTTGATCAATCACTCTGAATATTGAGCCACCGCATACGCCAGGCACAAGATTCAAGAAGCTTACTCAAGTGGCATCTAAAACAAATAAACCGTTACAAAAACTCTGTATACAAAAACCCACAAAAGATCGAATTCCAATCAAAATAATCAGATTAGGGGAAATACACGAGGAATTTATAATGGTTCATAATGTTGGCAGTCAGCTTAACGCGCAACAAACCCAATCGACGAACAACCAGGTTGCGCAAACGCAAAATAGCAGGCTAGCACAAACCACTTCAGCAACAGTTTCTAATGGCAGGGTAAGTGGCTCATCACAAAGCCCCAGAAGCGCAGATAGCGGAAGAACATGGGACACTCAATCAGAGTCCAGTTCTAATATAAGTAACAACCAATCAAGTTTCCGACGGGATGCAAATCAACAACCAAATTCAACACAAACCGATAGACCACCCATCAAGCCATCCCGTTCTAAAGAAGTAGTAGAACGGTTATCAACTATTGTAGAGGTAGATGAAGCAATTATAGAGGTAGATGAAGCAATTTCTCGATGGGAATCAAATCAAAATGATGACGCACCGCCCGCCCCACCTATAAGACAGACTGCCCCCCCCGCGGGGCATAAGTGAAAATGATTAAAATCCTATTCAGCCTTATTTTCCAACAACCACTCATAGTAGATCTTCTTCTTTCTCCCAAAAACCGACTGGCCAACCGCGGACACTGTCTTGGGCGATAGTTGATCTTTCAGGCTCTGCATCAACCGGACTTCAGGGTCCGTCAGCTCATCAGGAATACGTTCAGATTTAGCCGCTCCAGAGACCAGTACCACCAGCTCCCCCTTAACGGCAGCCCCGCTGTTAAAAACAGATACCACCTTCTCCAAAGTACCCGAGACCACCTCTTCGAACCGTTTCGTCAATTCTCGAGCGACCACCACCTTGCGCTCAGGCCCAAACACCAACCGCATGGAATCTAAGCTTGCGACCAAACGATGACAGGACTCATAAAAAATCATGGTTCGGGTTTCTGTTGCCAATGCCTGCAACCGCTCCTCTCTCGCCAGCGACTTTGAGGATAAAAAACCCTCAAACACAAAACGATCTGTCGGCAACCCTGAAACTGATAAAGCCGCAATCGCCGCACAGGCACCAGGAATGGGGGTTACCCGACACCCCGCTTGTTTGCATTGCGCCACCAACTTAAAACCCGGATCACTGATCAGCGGCGTGCCTGCATCTGAAATAACGGCGATAGACTGACCCGCCGCCAGCTTTTCAAGCGCCTGATTGACTCGAACTGATTCGTTATGCTCATGCAGTGAAAAACTGGGGGTTTTGATCTGATAGTGATCCAATAGTTTTTTGGCGTGACGAGTGTCCTCTGCGAAGATAGAATCGACGTTATTGAGTGTTTCCACAGCACGAAACGATATATCTCCTAAATGACCAATGGGCGTTGCCACTATGTATAAACAACCTGCGTACAAACTGCCTGCGCATGATTCATTTGCGTCCAAAAAAACTCCCCTCTTCCTGCTGACACTGTTTGTTTTGCTAGGCTTATGGGGGTGCAGCAGTCCTCCAACCCAAAAATCTTCGTATTCGGCCAATAAAGCCTATACCCCACCCAATCCACTGCCAATAATGCCTGGCGAGGCTACCACGGTTGATGAGCTGGTAACAGCCGCAGAAAACAGCCTCTCGCCGCAGCGAGAAACGTTTTATCTGCAAGCGGCTGGGCTGGCCATCGACAATGCCGATTATGAAACAGCAGAGACGCTTCTTAATCAAATTGATACCGATACTCTGGCCCCCGCAATGAAAGGCTCCCATATTCAACTCTCAGCAACCGTTGCACTCGCCTTAAACAAGCCTAACGCCGCGATTGAGCTGTTGAATTCCAATCGGCATGGGCTGCTCGAAATTTTTGCCGACCTACCACCCAGCCAGCAAATCACGTTGCGACTCCTTAAGGCTGATGCATTTGAATCAGCAGGGCACTATTTAGCAAGCGCACGTGAACGGCATGTCTTGCATGAATCAATGAATGACCCCATGCAGCAACAGACCAACATTGAAGCTATATGGCGAAACATAAATCAGCTGCCAACTGAGTTCCTGGAAGTATTGAAAACTACCTTGCCCGATCCTGAATTGCGCGCTTGGATTGAGCTCGCCCTTGCCAATCGATCGTACGGCCAGTCTCTGCCCAACCAGTTAGCACAAGTAGATGCTTGGCGTCAGCAGTGGCCCAGCCATATTGCCTCTCGCCAGCCACCGGTTGCTCTCAAACTGTTAAGCGATGCCGTCGCCACCCAAAAACTGGACACCATCGCTATTTTACTGCCCGAATCTGGCGTCTACGCAACCGCCGCTAAAGCCGTTCGAGACGGCATCTTGATGGCGTATTACGACCAACTAAGACAATCAGAACAACCTAAGTTGCTGATCAAAGACACGGAAAGCCAATTCGACGTCACCGTACTATACCAACAAGCCGTTGCAGAGGGCGCCGACCTGGTAATAGGGCCTTTGAATAAGGAGAAGGTCGTGCAACTTTCAAAATTACCTGAACTCCCCGTTCCTGTCTTGGCACTGAATTATCTACCTCCGCTGCAAAAGCACCTTGAGTCGGCCAGCTTAACCCAACCCTTGTTCCCCAGTGCCACCACTTTTCAGCAGGAACTCGAACAAGAAAAACAACTGCCTTTATTCCAATTTGGGCTTGCAGCAGAAGATGAAGCACGGCAAATCAGTCGCCGATGCCAATCAAAAGGTTATCAGGTGGCCGGCATTATTTTTCCAGACAGCGACTGGGGCCGCCGAACCTCACAAGCCTTTATTGAAAGTTGGACCAGCTACGGGGGCTTTATAGCCGATCAGCGCGCTTACGCGGAAGGTCAAGATTACAGTCAGATGATACGCAGTTTTATGGCCGTCGACTTGAGTCAAGCCCGTGCGAAAACATTTGAACAAACCATTGGCATCGAAACAGAGTTTACCCCGAGAAGACGCCAGGACTTAGATTTCATTGTGTTACTAGGCAAGCCAGAAAAAGCCAGACTGTTAAAACCCTTATTCAATTATTATTACGCTCAAGACGTTCCTGTTTTCAGTACCTCCACTCTGTACACCGGCATTGCTGATCCTCAAAACAACCAAGACCTCAATCAGATTACCTTTACTGACTTACCCTGGATCCTCACAGACACCGACTATCTCAAGCCCCAAGCCATCAGCAATGGGCTAAACCCCTCCCGTTTACTGGCTTTAGGCATAGACAGCTACCGCCTGCACCCCAGGTTACAGCTGTTTGCATCTCAACAAGGCAGTTATTTTAGTGGCGCAACCGGATTACTTACTCTAGATGAAGACCTGCGCATCTCACGCATTTCAAGTTGGGGGAAATTTTCAAACGGATTAGCGAATATTGATACTCAAAACTGATTCTCAAAATTGACACCCAAAACTGATACTCAATAGAATCAATAGGCGAACAACACCATGAACGCAAAGCCACACAGTCAGAGCTTAGGCAAAACCTATGAGCAAGTGGCGATGGCGTACTTAAGCCAACAAGGCTTGCAATTGATGCAACACAACTTTACCAGCCGATTTGGTGAAATTGATTTGATCATGAAGCAAAAAGATGTACTAGTGTTTGTTGAAGTCAAATTTCGGTCATATAACGATTTTGGCTCAGGACTTGAATCCATCACCTTTCGCAAACAAAAAAAACTCATCACCACTGCGCATCATTTTTTGAACCGTTACCGACAATACCAAAACGCGCCCTGTCGTTTTGATGTTTTAGCGATCAAGCCTCGAGATAACAATACTAATGCGACATTAGAGGACTACCACTTCGACTGGATCGAAAATGCCTTTGATCTAGGACATTGTTTTTCCTGCCTCTAGCCCGATATACTTAATGAATCAAAATGAACCAAATTCAATCAAATGAAACGATACGTTAATTAGAAGAAGTCATCAGTATGAACGATTCAGATCTCTATGTAGAAGACAGCCACGCCGACCTCGAAGACGAGGACACAACGGGCTCGGATAACCTACTACCATTACTAACAGAACGCGTAACACAACTGTTTGAAAACAGCATCCAAGCCAAACAAGACGCCATGGCGGTTTTGCCTGATATCATCGCGTATGCCGGCCAAATCATGGTCAACTCTTTATTGAACAACGGCAAGGTTCTCGCTTGCGGTAACGGCGGATCCGCTGGAGACGCCCAACACTTTGCTGCAGAATTGCTCAATCGTTTTGAAAGAGAGCGCCCCCCCTTACCGGCCATTGCACTCACCACAGACACATCAACCCTCACTTCCATTGCCAATGATTACAGTTATGAAGAAGTCTTTTCAAAACAAGTGCAAGCCTTGGGTCAGCCCGGAGATGTGCTGCTTGCCATCAGCACCAGCGGCCAATCGCCCAATGTTGTCACCGCTATTGAGGCTGCCCACGACCGAGAAATGGTGGTCGTCGCTCTTACCGGGAAAGATGGCGGTAAAATTGCGTCGCAATTAAGCAATCAAGATGTCGAGATCCGCATTCCATCTAACTCTACGGCACGTATTCAGGAAGTGCATTTGCTTTCCCTACATGCTCTATGTGATTTGATCGACACCCACTTATTTGGTGAAACCGACTGATTCGTTTAAACCAACTGGCTAAAAGGAGTATTTGATTTGCTCACATTATTTCAGCGTTCTACAGCTTTTTTACTGTGCTTTACGCTCTGCCACTCGCTTGCATTTGCTAACAGTAAAAACGATACCGCCCTCAAAAAACTACTGAGAGACGAAGCAACCGAAGTTAAAATCAAATACAACCTCGCAAAGACCAACCCAAGCTTCAAAGAAATGCGCATCCGACCACTGAGTTTTAATGGCGTTGTCTTGCTCACAGGCGAAGTCACCAACACCAAACTCAAACAACAAGCTGCACGCATAACCCGCAACACCGAAGGCGTGCGTCAGGTGCACAACCAGTTAGTAATCGCAGGAAAAGCCAGTTACCTTTCGAGAATGAGCGACAACTGGTTGGAGATGAAGGTAAAAGCCAAGATCATGATGGAAGAGGATCTGGCCAACTCAGACATCGAAGTCGCCAGCCACCGCGGTACCACGTATTTGATCGGGCGCGTAAACCGCAAGCAAGCCAAAAAAGCCGTGGATATTGCCAACGAAGTCGGCGGCGTCCAAAAAATCGTTCAAGTATTCGATTATCGGCGTTAGTTTTAATAGTTCACAGCTAAAATATCCGTTTTTGAGAAATCGCTGCCTTTAAACAATAGCGGCTCCTGCATTTGTTTAGCCAACGCATACGGAAAACAATCTCCAAAATTCAATTGCGCAGGATGGCCTTTTCCCTTTCCGAATCGCCTAAACGCTTTCTTTGCAATCTCTGTATGTTCCGCCGTCACAGAAATAGATTCTATTGCAGCACGATGCAGAAACAATTCCAACTCACGCCCACCAACCTCACCAAATCGATGCTCAATTACGATTGAAGCTTCCAACTCTGAGGCGACCGAAATAAACTTAGCAGTAGCAGCACTTATTACGGTAAGAAGCGCTTCTGCTTCTCGCTCACCACACAAAATAGCAACAATTGCCGAAGTATCTATGATCATCAGCGTGGTAAGCCATCCTGATCATAACCTAAAATCACATCCGGTCTGCGGTCATCAATTACAGGTAAGGCCGCACAGCGCTGACTTATGATCGTTAACTCATCTTTAAGATCAGCTTGGCGAGTATTCCTACCTTTCTCACGCTTCAACTGCTCTTCTAAAGCTTTAATAACAGCTTGCGTCATAGTAACTCCAGTTATTTCTGCCAACTCTCGAGCCAGTTGGTCTGCAGCAGGATGTTTAATACTTAGAGCCATATCAAAAGTCAATCCATATTCTAGAAAACCAGGTAGAATATAGACCAAAGCTGTTCAACTAACCAGCACTTTTACCAATAAAAGCCCGCTAAATCGAAAAAGAGCTGCCGCAACCGCAGGTTGTGGTTGCACTGGGGTTGTCGACCACAAATCGAGCTCCTTGGAGGCCTTCGGTGTAATCCACCGTAGCACCCTGCAAGTACTGAATACTGAGCGCATCCACCAATAACGTCACTCCATCACGTTCGACAATGGTGTCGTTTTCTTTGGTCCCTTCATCAAAGGTAAAACCATAAGAAAAGCCCGAGCAGCCGCCTCCTGTAATATACAAACGCAGATTCAAATCCGCATTGCCTTCTTCTGATTTCAACTCAGTGACCTTTTTAACCGCATTATCACTGATGCTGATGGGTTCACTGAGGCTAATAGAACTTTCTTCAGTTGTCATAGAATCCCTTCACTAAGGCCAAGAGGGTTGTACGGATAGACCCAGAGTTTCTGGCCACCCCATCATTAAGTTCATGTTTTGAATGGCTTGACCGGCCGCGCCTTTCACCAAGTTATCAATAACACTGGAGATGATCAGCATATCCCCACCTTTGGGCTGCGCCAGGCCTATTTGACAATGGTTCGTACCTGCAACCCATTTCACCTGCGGCACCTTACCCAAAGGTAAAACAGACACAAAACTGGCATCCAAATAGGCGGTATCAAGCACACTATGGGCCTGAGCCACATCAACACCTGCTTTGAGGCGCACATAAATCGAAGACTCAATTCCTCGAGCCATTGGCAACAAGTGCGGCACGAAAGTTAAGCGAACATCCGACTCTTTATCGGCACAGCCTTGCAAGCCTTGCACAATCTCAGGTTGGTGACGATGTCCTGCTACCCCATAGGCTTTAAAGTTTCCAGTGACTTCTGCCGCCAACAGATCCACGTTGGCCTGACGACCAGCCCCACTGACGCCAGACTTCGCATCGACAACAATAGGTGACAGCTCAATCAACCCTTGCTGAATGAGCGGCCAAAGCGCTAACTGTATCGAGGTTGGATAACAGCCGGGATTAGCGACCAATTGAGCCGATGCGATATCTTCAGCAAACCACTCAGCCAACCCATAGACCGCCTGATCTAACACATCAACCGCACTGTGCGGGCTTTGATACCAGGCCTGCCAAATTTCAGGGGCTTTTAACCGAAAATCCGCCGAGAGGTCCACGACCTTAACCCCAGCCTCCAACAACTCGGGTACCCGATTCATAGCAACCCCATGAGGTGTTGCAAAAAAAACCACATCGACCTGTTTTAACTTTGGGTCATCGGGTGTAACAAAACTCAAACTCTTCTGAGAAGAAGGTAAGCAGGCGCGCAAAACAGGCAACGCATCAGCGATTTTTTGACCAACCCATTGCCGAGCGGTCACCACAGCGACCTCAACGTTTGGGTGTGAGAACAACCACTTAAGCAGCTCAATACCGGTGTAACCGGTAGCACCAACAACGCCAACTTTTATGTGAGAAACACAAGAAACAGGTTCGGATACATCATTCATTACGGGAAACTTCATTCATAACAGCATTCATATTTGATTACGACATACTTAAATTACGGCATTTTTAACTAATGGAGAGTGTAAGGCAGGGATTTCACTTATTCAAACGAATGAAGGATAATGCGGCCCGATCCAAATCGATTTAACTGTTTTAAAGCGCATTTTTGGTAACCAAACATTATGGCTCAATACGTTTATACTCTGAATCACTTGTCCAAAATTGTTCCACCCCAACGAAAAATCTTAGACGACATTTCTTTGTCCTTTTTCCCTGGCGCCAAGATTGGGGTTCTGGGTCTCAATGGGTCGGGTAAATCCAGTTTGTTAAAAATTATGGCCGGCGTTGACAAAGACTTCGACGGCGAAGCTCGCCCACAAAACAACCTCAAAATTGGCTACCTCCCCCAAGAGCCTCAACTCGACCCCAAACTCGATGTCAAAGGCAACGTAGAAATCGCCGTCGCCCCCGTCAAAGCCCTGCTCGAAGAATTTGATGCCGTAAACATGCGCTTTGGCGAAGAGCTGTCTGATGATGAGATGAACCAACTATTGGAACAACAAGCCGAACTGCAGAACCAAATTGAAGCGGCGAATGCGTGGGATCTGGACAGAACCTTAGAGCGGGCAGCCGACGCACTCAGGCTGCCACCCTGGGACACCCAAGTAGAGCACTTATCAGGTGGCGAAAAACGCCGCGTCGCACTGTGTCAGCTCTTATTATCCAGCCCAGATGTGTTGTTACTGGACGAGCCGACCAACCACCTCGATGCGGAAAGTGTCGCCTGGCTGGAACGCTTTTTACTGGAATTCCCTGGTACCGTGGTGGCGATTACGCACGATCGTTACTTCCTCGATAACGCGGCCGAATGGATTTTAGAGTTAGACCGTGGCCGAGGCATCCCCTACAAAGGCAACTATTCCAGCTGGCTCGAACAAAAAGAAGCCCGCTTAGCGCAAGAATCCAAACAAGAGCAAGCCCACCAAAGAAGCATGAAGCAAGAGCTCGCATGGGTGCAAGCCAACCCCAAAGGCCGGCAAGCCAAAAATAAAGCGCGCTTACAACGCTTTGAAGAACTTAACTCCAAAGAATTTCAGCAACGACAGGAAACGGAGCAACTGTACATTCCACCTGGCGAGCGTTTGGGTGATCAAGTCATTGAATTTAACAACGTCAGCAAAACCTTTGATGGGCGCCTACTCTACGAAAACCTCAATTTTCAAATTCCCAAAGGAGCCATTGTTGGCATTATCGGCCCAAATGGTGCGGGTAAAACAACGTTGTTTAAGCTCATCACCGGCCAAGAAAAACCCGATCAAGGCCAAATTAACATTGGAGAAACCGTTGAGCTGGCCTACGTTGACCAAAGTCGTGACGCCTTGAATGACGGCAATACTCTGTGGGAAGAAATCTCTAATGGACAAGATATCATCCAAGTCGGCCAGTTTGAAATGCCCTCGCGTGCTTACGTCAGTCGGTTCAACTTTAAAGGCGCCGATCAGCAGAAAAAAATAGGGGATCTCTCAGGCGGCGAACGCAATCGCGTTCACTTGGCCAAATTACTTCAAAAAGGCGCTAATGTCTTACTATTAGACGAGCCGACTAACGACTTAGATGTAGAAACCTTGCGGGCGCTCGAAAACGCCCTACTCAATTTCCCTGGAAACTGCATTGTGATCTCACATGACCGCTGGTTCTTGGACCGGATTGCGACGCACATCTTAGCCTTTGAAGGCGACAGTCAAATTACGTTTTTTGATGGCAACTACACGGAATATGAAGCCTATCGCAAAAAACAACTGGGTGACGACGCCTTACAGCCTACCCGGATTAAATATAAAAAAATCTCATAAGAGATCCGGCTCCGGAACCTGAGAAGACTCGTCAGCAACAGTCATCCTGGCTCGACCATCGACCAAGATGGCCATGGCTACTTTGCGAATCGAGTCTTTACAGCTGATGACGTCTTCAGGTGTAACATCTGGCTTAGTCAGCAAATGTATGGAAGCACTCTCCGCAGCCCAGATGACCGATAAAAAGATCCATCGATCGTATTTGACTTGCTCAAGCTCCCAAAGCTTGACTTCAAACACCCGAGCAAACTCACTTTGTAACGCCTGACGATGCTTGGTTAAAACGGAATTCGAGCTGGCGGCCTTCTCATGGAACAACCGAATCAATGGCCCCAAACTCTCATGATAATCAAAAAACAAGTTCACACAGGTTTCAATCAACCCATTGAGACTTTTTGCACCCGCCATAAAAGCGCGATAACGAGTCAGCAACATGCCCACGAGCAGCTCATAAACACACTCAATAACATCTGTTTTATTCTTAAAATACTTGTAAAAAGTGCGCCTAGACACTTGCGCGGCGTTTAATAAATCCTGAACCGTCGCCAGTTCGAGGCCGTATTTTAAAAACACCTCAACGGACCCAATGACAATTTGCGCCCTAGCCGCAGCAGGTGCAAGCATGGCTTTATTCTCGTCATCCGCTTCATTGTAACTCTTTTCAATCAGAAACTTGACCATGCCTTGGATCAAATCAAGTTTGGATTGATCTGGAGCACCAACAATGGGCTCCCTCAATTCGTTTTGATGCGTATTAGCGATCTCTTGATTGCTATTTTCTGATCCAACACCAGACTTAGAATCACCACCAGAGGGGTGCTCAGAGGACTCCATATTCATAAAATGATCTTCCCAACAGTTGAAACCAATCACGAACCGTTAATCCGCTTTCCTTAGCTCCACTGATAACCAGGTAGACGCCACTTAGCAACTTAACCACTTACCCGAATTCTCTTCCTGAGATCAGCTCGATGTAAACGCTCTTATACACCCTTTACTGTTGGTTGTCATGTTGTTAAAGAATATTCGCATATAATTGAGAAACGAATGAAAGCGGCGACCGAAATCACCGCTTAAAAAGCAATCTAAAAAGACGCCTTTGCTAAACTTTTTAACTCTCGACGTCGCTTATGCAACACAGGCTCAGTATACCCATTCGGCTGAGCACGCCCTTCAAACACCAGCTCACAAGCAGCCTGAAAAGCAATACTGGCATCAAAATTGGCGGCCATCGGTTGATAAAGTGGATCTTCGGCATTTTGACCGTCCACCACCTTGGCCATTCTTTGGAAAGTTTCCGTCACTTGCGACTCAGTCACCAAACCATGGTGCAACCAGTTGGTAATGTATTGAGAAGAAATACGCAAAGTCGCTCGATCCTCCATCAACCCAACGTTGTCAATATCCGGCACTTTAGAGCATCCGACGCCTTGATCAATCCAGCGAACCACATAACCCAAAATACCTTGAGCATTATTGTCAAGCTCTTGCTGAATCGCGTCAGGTGTTAACGCCTCTTCCAGGAGAGGGATCGTCAGGATATCTAAAATGTTAGCGCAAGGACGCTGACTGAGATCTTGCTGCACGGCAGCCACGGAGACCTGATGATAATGAATGGCATGCAAGGTTGCTGCTGTTGGCGACGGGACCCAAGCACAATTGGCCCCCGCCTCGGGGTGCACCTGCTTGGTTTGCAGCATTTGAGCCATCTCATCCGGTTTGGGCCACATCCCCTTACCAATTTGAGCATGCCCTGGGCAGCCAGTCGTTAACCCCATATCCACGTTCCAATCTTCGTAAGCGGCAATCCATTTTGCCCCTTTCATTTTGGTTTTGGGAATAAATGCACCGGCTTCCATACTGGTGTGTATTTCATCACCAGTTCGATCCAAAAAGCCGGTATTGATGAAAATCACCCGTTCTTTAGCCACTTCAATACATGCCTTCAAATTCACGGTGGTGCGACGCTCTTCGTCCATGATCCCTATCTTGAGCGTATTTTTAGAAAGCCCCAGCGCGTCCTCAATCCGACTGAACAATTCTACCGTAAAAGCCACTTCGGCTGGCCCATGCATCTTGGGCTTGACGATGTAGACACTGCCCTTTTGACTGTTTGGTAACAACTCAGCCCCATCATGTGACGCTTGGTTAGCTAAGCGATCAGCCTTTTGAAGATCATGCAACGCAATCAAGCTGGTCACCATACCATCAAGAAAGCCTTCAGGAATTTCTTGGCCTTGATACAAAACCGCGTCGGTTTTCATCAGCAAGCCCACATTGCGCACCAACATGAGACTACGACCAGACAATATCAGTGGGTCACCATTGACGCCCTGATAAAGCCGATCTTCTGCCAAGGTTCGAACCACTTCACGATCGCCTTTCTTAAAGCTGGTTTTTAAAGAGCCTTTCATAAGCCCTAACCAATTTCGATAGACCAGGGTTTTATCCTCAGCATCCACAGCGGCAACCGAGTCTTCACAATCTTGAATCGTGGTCACTGCAGATTCGAGTACCACGTCTTTAACGCCAGCAGCATGCTCTTTACCTATGGGATGATTCTTATCTAACTGGATTTCAATGTGCAGTTCGTTGTGCTTGAAAAGCAAGCCATTCGGCTGCTCAACGCTTCCAGAAAACCCGGCCCAAGCCGAAGGGTCTTTTAGCTGTGATTCCGCACCATCGGCAAACACCGCATACAACTGATAAGGCGACGACTCACGGATCTCATATTTCGTGACATCCGCATGTGATTTGAGTGTGAGTGGTAACGCTTGATCCAAGAAGTCAGCCGCAAAAGCCACGACTTTAGCGCCTCGCGCCGGATTGTAAGTGGCTCCCTTTTCTGCACCACCTTCTTCACTGATCACATCGGTTCCATAAAGCGCATCGTACAAGCTACCCCAACGCGCATTGGCGGCATTCAAGGCATAACGAGCGTTCATAACAGGGACAACCAACTGAGGACCCGCAATGGTCGCAATTTCAGCGTCCACATTTTCTGTGGTCACAGCAACCGTTTTAGGTTCAGGCAGTATGTAGCCAATATCTTCTAAAAACCCTTTAACCGCAGCAGGAGATTTTACTTTCCCAGGATGCGCCAACGCCCAGGCATCAATTTTCTTCTGCAATTCATCTCTCGTTTCTAACAGCGCGGCATTTTCAGGAGCCAACTCGCTAATGATGTTTTCAAACGCCGTCCAAAACGTTTCCGCACTCAAGCCCGTCCCCGGTAACGCTTCCTCCATTAAAAAATCATATAAGACGTCCTTGATCTCCAGATCACCCAAACGCTGCCCCATAAATCACTCCTTATTACTTATATGTAAAAACCCATCTTATGTAAAAAACCCGCCATGCTAAAAAAACACGCCTCTTGAAAAAATCCAAGTGCAGAAATTCGGTGTGTGAGTGTACACAAAATAAGAAAGCAAAACGATTTTTTTGGTTAACGACCAAAAACTCGCCAAGAATAAGAGGCAAAAAGTATGTTAATTTTATGACTGTCAATATAATTAGACCGATGTTAGCCTATTCGTGCTCAACTATTAACGTTCAACAAGTAACGTTCAACAAGGGATTAACACCTCATTCCTAATATAAGACTTATCAATTAGGGGGAACAACAATTGGATTCACAACTTGATGCAAAGTTAACGTCTAATAGTGTTTTTATTGCTCCCCCTGAAAAAAGACACTACCCAGCGCAAACTGAACACCCTCTTCTTGATTCCTGCAGCGTATATCAAATCAACAATTATGAACTTAACCAAAAACGAATGACCAAAGTACCCTATCTGGATATTCGAGATTGCTCTCAATGCCGCTTGTTAACACAAGCCGGTAAAAATAATTTCCTTTTTGTCACAAATCTGCCCTCTCCCTTAAGTAAGTACCCGTACTTTATCTTCCAAACCCCTCTTAACGTATCAACTCATTTAAAAACCACAACACTGTCTCAAGTGGCCATCAGCACGGAAGCCGTTGCTGATTTAAAACAAGCCATTGAAACAGCCTTTAAACAACAAAAAGCCGAATCTTTTATTCAAGTAGGCGAAGATCATTATCGAGTAAAATACCTAGCACCTGAGACTACTGACGATAAAGCAAGAGTAGAAATACGCTCCAATTTACCCGTACTGTCAGGCGATTGGCTGTCTAGATTTACATTAACTGAAGAAGAATTTGAGCAAACCAAAAGTATCATTGGCAACATCATGCAAACATCTGGCGTGAAAAAAGAAACTATAGCGCAAACCAGAAAAGTACTGGCCACCTTATACAAAGAAATACAGCCTCAAGAACTCAAAGCCTTCTTTGACCTGCGCCCCATCATTAAAAACCCCATACAGAAACATAAGATACACAACAAACAAACCTCCCCTAAATTCCTAGCAGCACCCGCACTGCAGTAAGCCAACAACCTGTCAGGCTTGTCCTTAAGAAACATTTTTGGCTATACCATAACGGGCGCACAATACATCTTTTGTATTAGGCCTCAAAGATCTTCGAACATTCAGCTTGTTAATATACCCACTGAACCGACTCAATCCCAGGCTGATCAAGTAGATGATTCCGCAGCTCAGACTTCGGCTGAATCTTCCAGTGCTCAGACAACTGCAAAGACACCCTGGCCTGTTTATGTTGATAATCAATCAATACCGGGCACTTTCCATCGCCTCGATAGGGCTCTAGCGCTTGAACCAAACAATCAACAAATTGAACGTTTGCCGCCTGATCCCCGCAGACCTGTAACCGAAGCGCTCTGGCAAAATGAGTTTGCGCATCCGCATAACTGATCAAGTTGTTGGCCTTAATTTTTAACGAATCACTGTACTCATCATTCGAGATTTCACCTTCCACCAAAATAATTTCATCTTTAATTAAGACCGACTGGCAACGCTCAAACACCTCACCAAAAACAGACACTTCAATGCGTCCCGTGCGATCATCCAAGGTCACAAAGGCATTACGGCCACCACGCTTTGATTTCATGGTACGAACACCCAACACCAACCCCGCTATCGTGCGACTTTGTCCTCGTCCGGTTGGTTCTAATCGGTTAATCGTATTCGATACCCATTGCCGCAACTCAGCTTCATACTCATCAATAGGATGGCCAGTCAGGTACAAACCCAAGGTTTGCTTTTCCCCTTGCAAACGCTCTTTATCCGTCCACGAGGTCGCTGCAACCAATTCAGGCTCGAGAGAATCAATATCCGCAAACAAATCCATCAAACCATTGGCTTTACGTCGGCTTTGCTGCTCGGCCCAATCCAGCGCTCCGCCAAAATTCTCAAAAATCGTCGCTCGATCAGGCCCTAATTCATCCAATGCCCCTGCTCGACACATGGCCTCCAGAGTCCGACGATTTAATTTTCGCAAATCCACACGACTGACAAAATTGAATAAACTGGTGTACTCCCCCTTTTGCAAGCGCTCTTTGACCACCGACTCAATAGCCGACTCCCCAACACCCTTGATGGCCCCCAACCCATAAATAATGCGCTCACCTTTGACACTGAAAGCATACAGAGACTCATTTAAGCGAGGCGAGGATACCTCTAACCCAATGTCGCGACACTCCTCTACGAGCACGACAACTTTGTCCGTGTTATCCATATCCGACGACAACACCGCCGCCATAAATTCAGAAGGATAATGCGTTTTCAACCAGGCTGTTTGATAAGACAACAACGCGTAAGCTGCGGAGTGCGACTTGTTAAAACCATAGCCCGCAAACTTCTCCATCAAATCAAAAATGTAGTTCGCCGTATCCGCCTCGATTTCCAGCTTCCCAGAACCTGATAGAAAGAGTTCCCGCTGCTTGGCCATTTCTTCGGGTTTTTTCTTCCCCATCGCCCGACGCAGCATATCCGCTTGCCCCAGGGTATAACCCGCTAACACCTGAGCAATCTGCATCACCTGCTCTTGATACAGAATCACCCCATAGGTGTTTTCTAAAATGGGCTCTAACCAAGGATGCGGATAGGTCACTTCCGCGCGCCCATGCTTACGATTGATAAAATCATCGACCATTCCTGACTGCAAAGGACCCGGTCGAAACAGCGCCACCAAAGCCACAATATCTTCAAACGAGCTAGGCTTGAGGCGCTTAATCAACTCTTTCATACCCCGTGATTCCAGCTGAAACACAGCCGTTGTCACACCAGATTCCAGTAAAGAAAACGTTGGCTTATCATCTAAAGGGATACTCTCAATCGAGACAGGGTCACGACCGTTTTTAACAATATTTTTCAAAGCCCAATCGATGATGGTCAGCGTCCTCAGACCCAAGAAGTCAAATTTGACCAAACCCGCTTGCTCAACATCGTCTTTGTCAAATTGCGTCACCAAGTTCTCACCTTGGTTATCACAATACAAAGGCACTAAATCAGTCAACGCGCCCGGCGCAATCACCACACCACCGGCGTGCTTACCCACGTTTCTGGTGAGACCTTCCAGTTCGAGCGCTCGATCAAGAATGTCATGCACTTCATCATCGTCGTCATACAGCGCTTTCAGCTGCGCTTCATGCTCTAAGGCTTTGGTAAGCGTCATCCCCAATTCAAAGGGCACTAACTTAGCGATACGATCGACGAACCCATAGGGTTTGCCTAACACCCGCCCTACATCTCTAACCACCGCTTTGGCAGCCATCGAGCCATAGGTAATGATTTGCGAGACAGCATCTCGACCATAGGTCTCCGCCACATACTCTATGACTCGATCACGACCTTCCATACAAAAATCGATATCAAAATCCGGCATCGACACCCGCTCCGGATTCAAAAACCGCTCAAACAGCAAATCGTATGTTAAAGGGTCCAAATCCGTTATCTTCAAAGCATAAGCCACCAAAGAACCCGCACCAGAACCACGCCCCGGCCCCACGGGAATTTGGTTGTCTTTGGCCCATTGAATAAAGTCCATCACAATCAAAAAATACCCGGGAAACCCCATTTGATTGATGATGTCGAGCTCGACCTTCAAACGCGCTTGATAAGCCGCCACATCCAACTCTGAATTCTGCATTTGCAAAAAAGCAATGCGCTCTTTTAAGCCGACTTCAGCTAAGTGCACCAAATAACTTTCAATCGTATGACCATCCGGAATCGGGTAGTTCGGCAAGTAATACGTCCCCAAAGGCACTTCGGCACTGCAACGCATTGCAATGTGATGCGTGTTTTCAATGGCTTCCGGCAGATCAGCAAACAATTCAGCCATCTCCGTTGGGCTCTTTAAATATTGTTGATCTGTATACAAACGTGGACGCTTAGGATTTTCCAGCGTCTCACCTTGATGAATGCACACTCGTACTTCATGTGCTTCAAAAGCCGAAGGTTCTAAAAAGCACACCGTGTTGGTCGCCACCACAGGACACTGCCATTCGGTCGCTAATGCCACCACTTGACGCAAATAAGGCTCATCTTCAGGACGTCCTAAGCGCTGGACTTCCAAATAAAAATGATTGGGCAACGCCGAGAGGAGCGCCTGCATCGCTGCTTTGGCACCCGCTTGCTGACCCAACACCTGAGAACCAACCACACCATTATGGCCACCGGATAAAAAAATCAGCCCCTCTTTAAACTTTAACAATTCCGCCCATGGAATTATGGGTTTATCCACCGGCTGGTGGTAGCGATAACCGTCTGACAACAAGCGCGTGAGATTTAAATAGCCTTGGTAATGCTTGATCAGTGCCGTCATCCGAACCGGCACCTCACACCAGGGAACCGATACCCAAATATCCGCCCCATAAATAGGCTTAATGCCAGCGGATACCGCACTTTTTTGAAATTTAACCAACGCAAACAAGTTGGATTCATCGGTAATGGCGGCTGCCGGCATTTTAAGCTCGGTTAAGCGCTGAATATAAGGCTTTATGCGAACCAGACCATCGACCAGAGAAAATTCACTGTGAACACGCAAATGCACAAAAGGGGTTGTCATAACCTTTTCCTACGGATCAAACTTGATGACTGATCTACTCGTTATTGGCCTATTTTTGACTGGCCCACTCATTACTGGGCTAACATGGCCTTGTTGTCTAACATCACTTTTTTAACAGGGCCAAAGCTTCGTCGATGCACCTCAGTCAACCCCAGATCAATCAAGGCTTGACGGTGCTCTTTGGTCGGGTAGCCCTTGTTGCGCGCCCACCCATAACCCGGGAAACGCGCATGCAATGCATCCATCTCCGCATCGCGATGCACTTTAGCAATGATTGACGCGGCGCCAATACAGGGTTCAGACAAATCTCCCTGAATAACGGCCTGAGCCGGCATGGGTAAATCAGGCACCTGTTTGCCATCGACCAAAACCCTATCAGGCTGAACCGGCAGTGCTAAAACCGCTCGCCGCATGGCCAATAAACTGGCCTGAAGAATGTTAATCGCATCAATCTCGTCAACTTCGGCGCGGCCCAATGCCCAAGCATACGCATGGTTTTTGATGATCTCAGCTAACCGAACCCGCTTTTTTTCAGACAGTTTTTTTGAATCGGTAATGCCTTCAATCGGATGCTTGGGATCCAAAATAACCGCAGCTGCCACCACCGGACCCGCTAAAGGGCCACGGCCCACCTCATCCACTCCGGCTATTAACGTCATTGATACCTATCCCTGGTTAGATGAAAATCAATTCTTATCTTATCATCTCAACACTGCGTGAAGCCGGTGTCTCAGGAGAGACCAAAGCCGGCTCTAACGGCTCATGGCGCAGTAAAGACATAACGGCTTGAGCGGCCAGCACATCGGCCTCTTTTTTTAAGCTGTGATGAATAGACAAGAAAATTTCTTGCAGCAACGCCCGACGATTGGATTGAAACAACGTCAGCACCGCCTCTGCAATACTCTCTGGCTTGCAATCATCTTGAACGTATTCCGGCACAATTTTTTTGTCCGCCAAAATATTGGGCAAAGCAATAAAACGAGCCTTTACCAATGGCGCAATCAACCGATGCGATAACCAACTCCATCGATACGTCACCACCATCGGGCACTTATACAACAGCGCTTCTAAAGACACAGTGCCAGACGTCATCAACGCCACATCAGCAGCCGCTAACACAGCACCGGCGTTAGCATCCATTAATTCAACCGCTCGCCCAACCTCAGGAGCTGCATTTTGTAACAAATGCTCGATAGAACTCCTTAAAGCAGGGCGTGCGATTGGTAACAAACAACGCAACTCCGGTTTGCTCTTCAGCAAAATCGCCAAAGCTGACAGCTGAGTCGGTAAATTATGTAAGATTTCAGATTGGCGAGACCCAGGCAACAATGCCACCACCGAATCCACAGCGTTCAAACCTAACGCTTCTCTGGCCGCTTTAACATTTTGCTCCAGCGCTATTTGATCCGCTAATGGATGGCCCACACACACCGCCATCACATTGGCTTGCTGGTAAAGGTGTTGCTCAAACGGAAACAGGGTCAACACCAAATCCATCGATTTCTGGATGGTCTTCAAGCGCCCAGAACGCCACGCCCAAATCGATGGGCTAACATACTGCACTGTTTTAATGCCCAAAGGATTTAACCGCTGAGCTAAGCCTAAATTAAAATCCGGAGCATCAATACCGATAAACAAGTCAGCGCGTATTTTTCGGGACCGCAGTACAATGTCTCGCCGGATGCCCATCAGCTTCGGCAGTCTCGCCAACACCGCCGTAATACCCATCACCGACAGTGATTCCAACGCATGCCAAGACTCTAAACCCTCGGCGATCATTTTGGGTCCCCCAATACCGAAACACTCTAAATCCGGTATCGCCGCTTTTAATTGCCGAATTAAACCTGCACCTAATGCATCACCCGACAACTCACCTGCCACCAAAACAATGCGTGTCATCTCAGCGCACAATACCTCTCGTCGAATGTTGCAAGGAACGCTGTAAGGACTCAATAAAAAGCGTCATTTCTGGACCCGACTGCAATTCCAAACGTATTTTCTCGATCGCTTCTGCCAAAGACAAACCCTGACGAAATACGCATTTATACGCCTTGCGTAACGCCTGTATCAAAGCTTTATCGTAACCTCGGCGACGCATGCCCTCAAAATTCATCCCTCGAGCCTTCGCCATATTACCCTGCACCATCACAAAGGCAGGCACATCTTTATTAATCGCGGTACACATCGCCGACATACTGTATGCACCCACATGGCAAAATTGGTGGACGGCCGTAAAGCCCCCCAAAATAGCCCCATCCCCAATACGCACATGACCGGCTAAGGTCGCATTATTCGCCAAAATAGTGTGGCTTTGAATGTCGCAATCATGCCCCACATGCACATAAGCCATCAATAGATTGTGATCACCTAGGGTAGTTTCACCTCGGTCTTGAACAGTGCCCCGATTTAATGTCACGCTTTCACGAATAACATTATGATCGCCAATCACCAAACGCGTCGGCTCTCCTCGATACTTTTTATCCTGGCAATCCGCACCAACGGAAGCAAAAGAAAACACTCGGTTGTGTTCACCTAAAACTGTCGGTCCTGAAATCACCACATGCGCATCAATTTGAGTGTGCGCGCCAATCTGCACATCAGGACCAATCACCGAATAGGCCCCCACAGACACGGCTTCACCCAATTCCGCTTTGGGATCAATAATAGCAGTGGGATGAATATCAATGTTCACAGGCCGCCCTTCACATCTCTTCTTGGGGCTTTTTCGCCACCATTAATTCCGCTTGCGCCGCAATTTTATCATCCACTTTGGCCACACAGTCAAATACCCAAATACCGCGTTTAACACTGCGTTTAGTCGCTTCTAAAACCAGCTGATCACCAGGGACCACTGGCTGGCGAAACCGGGCTTTATTAATGCCTACCAACAAGCACACCCAACCCTCTCCAGCTGACTTTTCCAAGGTTTTAAAACCCAAAACCCCACAGGCTTGCGCCAAAGCTTCAATAATCAACACCCCCGGCATGACCGGTTGTCCAGGAAAGTGCCCATTAAAAAAAGGCTCATTCACGGTGACATTTTTATACCCAACAATGGAATCATCTAACTGCAAATCGACCACGCGATCAATCAATAAAAACGGGTATCGGTGAGGTAACAACCTCTGTATATCAATGGAATCCAACAACATAATGGTCTGTCTTTCTTGTCTGAATGAACAATAGAATCTACAACTTCAGAATCTACAACTTCGGCTTACAAACGTCGGCGCCAACCGGCCACTAAGCGTCGCCAACGTTGGGCAGGCCACAATCCTGTCCCTGAAGCGTAATGACCGGGTTGATCAATCGACTTAGTGACCTGGGCCTGCATGCCAATGTGCACATGATCCACCAATTCGACATGACCTGCAATCCCACAGGCACCAGCCAACGTGCACCAGCGTCCGATTTTGGCACTTCCAGCAATACCCACACAGCCCGCAATGGCCGTATACGCTCCAATCACACAGTTATGGGCGATTTGAACCTGGTTATCAATAATGACGCCTTGATCAATGTGGGTATCAGACAGCGCACCTCGATCAATGGTCGTACAAGCACCTACCTGAACATCATCACCCAAGATCACCCCACCTAATTGCGCTATTCGCACCCAGCCTTGCTCGGTCGGGGCATACCCAAAGCCTTCCGCGCCTATCACAGCCCCACTGTGCACCCTAACTCGATTACCCGCTTTGACACCCGGATAAAAAATCACATGATCGAACAACCGAGTTGCTTCTCCCAGCGTGCAACCCGCGCCCAAACTGGTATGCCCACCGATACGAGAGTCTTCCCCAATCACACAATGGGCACCGATCACAGAATAAGGGCCAATGCACACATTGGCCTCCAGAGTCGCACTGGGATCAACAACGGCTGTTGGATGAACATTAGGGGATGCAGTACGGACTACTGAAGACTCAGGTTCAGGTTCAAACCAGTGAGAAGCCAACGCATACGCCAAATAAGGGTCTGGGACGACAATTTTGGAACCAGGACACAAGCCGGCATCTCGCTCTGAAATCAATACACAGCCGGCAGAAGTGTTTTTAAGTTGTGACTTATAAACCTTATTGGCAAAAAAACTTAAGTTATTCGATTGCGCCTGATCCAGGGTCGCAATTGATGAGACAACCTGATCTGGGTCACCCTGCAATTCACCACTCAGCCGTTCAGCGATGGTGCCCAATGATAGAGAGAAAGGCACAGACAGTTAGACCGAACGTTATTTTTGCTTGTCTAAAATTTTCGTAATGTCTTCAGTAATGTCGTAAGCAGAACCGGCATACACTAGCGCCTGTTTGTGAATCACCACATCATACCCGCCCTTATCCACGACGGCTTTCACCGCCTCGAGAAAAACCGGACGCATCTCTTGAACAATGTCCTGTTGGCCTTCTTTCTGACGTTTTTGGTATTTCTTAACCAAAAAGTTACGATCAAGATTTTTATCTTCCAGCTCTTTCAGCAGCTTCTCTTGCTGTGCCGCACTCATCACATCACCATCTGTGTCCAGTCGCTTACTCAATGTATCCAGTTCATCATCCAACTGCTCAATCTTTTCTTTGTCCGACTCTAACTCTTTTTTCAACTCCTCCAACTTGGCTTTAGCCGGTTTAGACTTTAGCAAGGCTACCAAGTTATCGGCTACGGCAATTTTAGGCCCTTTAGCCCAACTGGGTAACGCCAAGGTGCTGCAAATCACCAACACAATAACCGACATCACGTGACTGTATTTGTTCATAATCATCTCCAACTGTATTAAAACCGTTAAAACGTCTGGCCCAATGAGAAATCAAAAAATTGTTTTTCATCCCGCTCTGTTTCATTGAACGCTTTAGCAAAAGACATTGTAATGGGTCCTATGGCGGTGATCCAGGTAAAGCCAAAACCAAGGGAATAACGAAGCTCATCAAACGCAATGTCGTTGCCTGGTTCGTCTCGTCGCTCTGTATCAAACACGCTGCCAAAATCTAAGAAAAACGCCGTGCGAGTTGAACGCTTGTCTTTCAAAAACGGCGTAGGGAAAATCATTTCAACCGAACCTTCGGTTAATAAATCTCCACCAAAAGGATCACCCGCACTGTCCCTAGGACCAATACTGCGAATATCAAAGCCGCGAATCGAGCCAATACCACCTGAATAGAAGTGCTTATAAAAAGGCAGTTGGGCCGTGTCCTGATAGCCATCGCCAAAGCCTAACTCGGTACGGAAACGCAACACCCAGGATTTTGTGATCGGCTGATAACGATCCCCTTGATACGTTAATTTGTAGTACTCTAAATCACTCCCCGGCAGAGCCAATTCCAACGCCAAACGGTTTAGCGACCCTTGATCCGGCAGCAACCCTTTGTTTAACGTACTGCGTCGCCAACTGGAGGTTAACGTATAGCTGTCGTATCCAGCGGATTGATTGCCACCAAACGCATCGTTATAACCGATAAAACTCTTCACTTCGTCTGCTGACGCATCAAACGCAATGATTTTGGTGTTATCCACCCCCAAAGAAAAGCTGATGCGCTCGTCTTCATTGATTGGGTACCCAAAGGTCATGTTAGCGCCTTTGGCGTCCGCTCGAAAGCGTGAGAACTCACTTCTTTCCGAGAAATCCGTTTCGCTAAAATAAACCCCATAGCCTCTGGACACCCCATGAACCGTAAAATAGGGGTCTAAAAAGGAAAAGTTATAAGAATCTCGAATGTCATTGCGCTGCAATGCAAACGACACCTGGTTGCCTGTACCTAAAAAATTTCGCTGACTTAAGTTAGCACCAAACACAATACCAGCACCGTTTTGATAACCAATACTGGCACCAATGGAACCAGAAGGCTGCTCTTCGACCGCGTACTTAACGTCGACTTGATCCTCAGTGCCGGGCACAGGATCTAAAGACACACGAACCCCTTTAAAAAACCCCAAGCGCTCTAAGCGCGTTTTAGACAACTCAATTTTTTCACCAGATGCCCACGCCCCTTCCATTTGACGCATCTCACGACGAAGCACCTCATCTCGCGTCCTTTGATTGCCGGAAAACTCAATCCGACGCACATACACACGCTGACCGGCATCAATAAAAAAGTTCAAATCAACCCGACCGTCCTCAATTTGAGTCACCGCCTTAACGTTGGCAAACGTAAAGCCCGCGTTTCCCAGATGCTTGGCAATCAAATCTTCTGACAAAGTCACCAATCGGCGAGAGAAAAATTGATCCTGGCGCACGACAATCAAGCGCTCGATTTCATCGTCTGGCACTGGCAAGCGCCCCGTCCAGGTTACCGAACCGACTTCATAGCGCTCACCTTCCACAATGTTCACTGAGATATAAATGTGTTCTTTTTCAGGATCAATCGATACCTGAGTGGATTCGATTTTAAAATTAATGTAACCACGATCCATGTAAAAAGAACGGAGATTTTCCAGATCACCCGCTAAACGCTCCCTGGCGTATTTATCATCACCTTTAAAAAATGACCAAAAATGGCTTTCTTTTAATTGAAACAAATCCAACAAATCAGTTTTTGAAAAAGCCTGATTGCCAACAATATTGACGTGTTTTATGGAGGCCACCTTACCTTCTTTCACATCAATGTTGATTTTGACGCGATTTCGAGACATCGGCACCAACTCAGCCGTTACTCGGGCACCATAACGACCCTGAGCAACATACTGACGCTCCATTTCAACCTGCACACGCTCCAAGGTCGCACGTTTAAACACACTGCCTTTGGCCAGGCCAACTCGCTTGAGACCTTCCAGCAAATCGTCTTCCGTAATGGCTTTATTACCCGAAATGTCTATTGCACTGATCGACGGCCTTTCAGACACCACAATAATAACGGCATCACCTAAGCGCCTCATCTCAACGTTTTCAAAATCACCGGACGCAAAGACATTGTGAATAATCTGGGGAACCCGGCTGGGATCGAACGATTCACCGACGGCAAATGGCAGCATCCGAAACACTTTTGCCACCGGTATGCGCTGCAACCCTTGCACTCGTATGTCAGTAACCACAAAAGGCTGGCTGAGCAACATCTGGGGGTGAGTATCAAAAGGCTTCGCTACAGCACCTTCTGCTACAGCACCTTCTGCTACAGCACCTTGGCTCAAGTGGATAGCCCAAGCTAAACAAACCGCTCCTGTTAGATTACGCGATCGGATCAAAATAACAATCTCGCCACATCATTATAAAAAGCGATCATCATCACCGACATCAACATCGCAACCCCTATATTCAATCCAAACTGTTGTATCCGCTCGGAGAGGGGCTTACCCCGAACCCACTCAATACAACCAAACAAAATGTGCCCACCATCCAATACGGGTATCGGCAGTAAATTCAGAACCCCCAAACTAATACTGAGGTAAGCAATAAAGTTAGCAAAAGCCTCTACCCCATACCGAGCCGAATCCCCAGCCACTTGCGCAATCGTAATGGGGCCACTGAGGTTATCCAAACTGACTCGACCAATCAAGATTTTACCCAGTGTCCGCAAAGTTAAGTTAATGCGATCCCAAACACTGCGCAAGCCTTCCGACAATGCCGCAATAGGACCAAACTGTTGTATCCGCCCGAGTTGATCAGCGACCGCAGGATCAACGCCCGCCGTAATGGCAGACTCTGACACTTCCGCACCAATGCGCCCATAACGGTGACCGGATTTCTCCTGTAACGCATCCGGCCTTAACGCAATCAGCAATTCCCTCTGATCCCGTAAGATTAAAATCTCCGCTTCATGCCCAGGGTGCGCTCGGACCCATTGAACCCAATGCTGCCAACCTCGAATAGCTTGACCATCGGCTTGAACAATACGATCTCCCGGTTGCAGCCCCGCTTGATCGGCAGGGCCGCCAGGCACCACGCGACCGACAACAGCCGAGATATCCGGCAGCTCAGGCATGATACCTAACTGTTCGATCGGAGAGCGCCCCGAATCAGCGGATTTCATAAAGTTCTCAACGGGCACCCATACCTGCTCCTCAGCAGAAGACGTCATATAGGGTGATTGAAATCGCAACGGAATACGGGTCGTTGTGCCCACATAACCGGCTAAAGCCAAATTCACATCTTCCCAATCTCGCGTCTCTTGCTCTCCAACGCCAGTAATTTCAACCCCCAGCGGCACACTGACCTGTTCAGCGGCGCTGTTTGGCACCACCAACCCAACACGCGGAATTAAGGTTTCAGTACCATACATAAACAGCACCCAGTACACAGCCCAGGCAAACAACAAGTTAATACCCGGCCCAGCCAAATACACCAACAATCGTTGGTGTACAGGACGAGAACTGAATTCACCAGCCATTTGATCTTCGGGTATTTCCGCTTCTCGGGCATCTAGTAGCTTGACATACCCTCCCAATGGAATGGCCGCCAACCAAAATTCAGTGCCATGCTTATCTTGAGTTCGCCAAAGCGGTTTGCCAAAACCCACCGAAAAGCGCAACACTTTGATACCAAAACGTCTGGCTACCCAAAAATGGCCAAACTCATGAATGGCAACAAGCCCACCCAAAGCCACGCAAAACCAGACAACTGTTTGCAATAATTCCATAACTCTTTAAACCGCTATTTAATCTTCAAACCACCGTTTAAGAAGGCCGCCGAGCGCGTGTCAACAACGCCTTCAGCAACCCGACGAGCCGCCGCGTCTTCAGCCAAAATGTTCTCAATAAAACCATCGGCTTCGATAGACTCAGCAATCCCTTCTGGGTTCCCAGAAAAACTCAACCCTGCAGCACCACATTCACTGAGCGTCTCTTCAATCACCCCTGGGATGTCCATAAACCCAATGCGACCTGACAAAAACGACGCCACCGCCACTTCATTTGAGGCATTCAAGACAACGGGGGCCGACCCACCCACCACAAACGCCTGCTGAGCCAACGTTAAGCAAGGAAACAAAGCTGGCTTAGGCCGCTCAAAAGACAGCTGCAAACCGAACAATTCCAATGGATCCGCCCCCGATGTGATGCGCTCAGGCCAAGCCAAAGCGTGCGCGATCGGAATGCGCATATCGGCAGATCCCATTTGAGATAAAATAGAGCCATCGTCGTACTCAACCATTGAGTGCAAAACGCCATTCGGATGCACCACTATAGTCACTTGATCAGCAGGCACATCAAACAACCAACAGGCTTCAATCAACTCCAACCCTTTATTCATCATGGTCGCGGAATCAACCGATATTTTTTGTCCCATCGACCATACAGGATGCGCACAGGCCTGAGCCGGTGTTACCGTTCGCAACTGCTCTGCTGAATAATCTCGAAACGGTCCACCCGAAGCGGTTAACCACAAGCGCTTCACGCCGGCCAACCGATCGGCATTATCAGGCGAAGGCAAGCATTGGAAAATGGCGTTGTGTTCACTGTCGATGGGTAACAAGGTAGCCCGATGGCGTCGTGCTAGCGACATTAACCACGCCCCACCCATCACCAACGCTTCTTTATTGGCCAACAACAAGGTTTTCCCCGCTTGCACGGCTGACACGGTAGAACGCAAACCGGCTGCACCAACAATCGCTGCCACAACCACATCAACCTCAGCCGCCGAAGCAACAAGCTCAAGCCCTTCATCTCCGACCAACACTTCTGTATCTGGTACTTTTTGTTGCAACAAGTCTTTTAACTGCGCAGCCGCTCTTGGTTCTTTCAACACCGCAAATCTTGGGCGATAAACCTGACACTGTGCTGCCAAACGCTCTACATTAGAATGGGCGGCCAAGGCATACACCGTGAATTGATCAGGATGCTGCTGAATGACATCTAAAGCATTGATGCCAACGGACCCCGTTGCCCCCAAAATAGTCACTTGCCGCATCAAGCTACCCCATTCAACAAAACACTGTAGCCAACAACAAAAAAAGGAACCGCCGCCGTTAAGCTATCGATGCGATCCAGAATCCCGCCATGCCCCGGCAAACCTCTTCCACTGTCTTTCACCCCCATCAACCGTTTGATACCACTTTCAAACAAATCCCCTAAGGCCGACACCACAACAATAAACACCACCAGAGCCACCCAGCCAGCAACAGCAATACTGACATGCAGCCAACCCATCGCCAACATGCCAAACACCCCACCCGCGAGCGCGCTGCACACAAAGCCTTCCCACGTTTTTCCAGGACTCACCACCGGCGCCAAACGATGCCGCCCCAACGAACGCCCACCAAAATAAGCAGCACTATCGGCGATCCAAATTAAAAACAATAAGAAAAGCAACATGTCTTCGCGCCCGGCAGACTTTAAGCTATAAATGCCTACAACAAATGGCAAAATGAGCACGAGACCAACAATAAAACAACTCAGTTGGCGAACAAGCCTCGAGAACGCTCGTTGCTGAAACCAACTGAAGGCGAACACCAACCCAAACCCAGCCAGCCAACAAAACAAAGCCCCTGCGCAAATCCAAAAAAGCAATTGAGGCCGCGGGGCCGACAAATACAAAGCCAAAAGCGCAGCCAGAACAAGCCCTAAAAAACCCCAGCGTTGCAAAGTCTCAAAGCGCACCAAGTGAGTCCACTCCCAAGCCGCCCACAAGGCCAGACCCAACAGCACAGCCGAAAAAAGCGAGACAGGGCTCCACACGATGAGAACACATAACAAGGGCACGGCTATCACCGCGCTCAAAATTCTCTGTTTCAGCACTTAGGCTTCCGTTCCTTCAGGAGAGAGAGAAAGTTGATTGGAAACTTGATCACCCGTTCGGCCAAAACGACGCTGACATTGAGCAAAGTGCGCCAAGGCGCCTTTGAAAACCGTTTCATCAAAATCGGGCCAAAAACAATCCGCAAAATACAACTCCGCATACGCCAGCTGCCATAACAAAAAATTTGAGACGCGACGTTCAAAGCCGGTACGAATGCACAGATCCAGCTCCGGCAAGTTAGCCAAGCTGGTATGAGCGTGCAAGGATTTTTCATTAATTTCAGAAAGCTTTGCCACGGGGACAGACTGCGTTTCTGGATCAGCCAATGACGCACAAAGATTTTGAGCGGCTTGCGTAATATCCCAACGCCCACCGTAATTTACCGCAACAGCCAGGGTCAATCGTGAATTACCTTGAGTCAACATCATAGCGCGCTGCATACGCCCAATGAGCGCCTCCGAAAACGCCGTCAAATCCCCAATAAACTGCAACCGGATACCGTGTTGATGCAGCTCAGGCAAATCATTATCCAACGATTGAACAAACAACTCCATCAAGCCTGCCACTTCTTGCGCAGGGCGTCGCCAGTTCTCGCTACTGAAAGCAAAAACCGTCAACGCATCTACCCCAGCATCAACTGCGTATTCAACCACCTTTTTAAGTTGTTTTGCTCCCGCACGATGGCCTTCTATTGAGGGTAATTGCTGCCCTTTAGCCCAACGACCATTGCCATCCATGATAATACCGATATGACGGGGAGTGACTGACTCAGCCCCTTCGGTTGTTATTGGGTGTGAGCTCACATCAGGGGATGAAACCAATGGGATTGAAGAAGATTGCGAATCTGAAGAGGGATGAGGCACTTTAAATTTCCATCAAATCGGCTTCTTTGGCTTGCAGCAACTTTGCAACCTGATCAACAAACTGGTCGGTTAGTTTTTGCACCCGCTCTTGACCTTGACGATCATCATCTTCGCTAATCTCTTTTTCTTTTAGAAATTCTTTTAACTCAGCATTGGCATCACGACGAATATTACGAAGCGAAATTCTCGCTTGTTCAGCTTCTTGACGCACAATTTTCGTCATATTCTTACGCGTCTCCTCAGTCAATGGCGGCATAGGAATACGAACAACATCGCCGGACGTAACAGGGTTCAAGCCTAAACCACTGGTCATGATGGCCTTTTCGACATCTGGAATGGATTTTTTTTCAAACGGTCGCACCATCAAGGTCCGCGCGTCTTCAATCCCAACTTGAGCCATTTGATTTAAAGGGGTCGGAACGCCGTAATAATCAAGTACCACATTATCCAACAAACTTGGGTGCGCCCGGCCCGTTCGAACTTTAGTAAAGGCCGTTTCTAAAGCCTGTATGCTTTTCTGCATCCGCTCTTTGCACTCTTTTTCAATATCCGCTATCACGACCCAATCTCCTTAAACCTAAAAAACACCCTACCTAAACGGGGCCATCAGAATCCACTAGTGTTCCATTTTCGCCACCAACAATAAGATCCAGCAACGCCCCTTTGGATAACATGTTAAACACCCTGATTGGCATCTGATAATCTCGGCATAAGCAGATTGCCGTCGAATCCATCACCCCAAGCTTTTCCGCCAACACTCGATCGTAACTCAAATGATCATACTTAGTCGCATCAGGGTACTTGACTGGATCTGCAGAATACACGCCATCAACCTTGGTGGCTTTGAGCACCACATTGGCGCTGACTTCAATGGCTCGCAAACAAGCTGCCGAATCCGTGGTAAAAAAAGGGTTGCCAGTCCCCGCAGAAAATATAACCACATTCCCTTGCTTAAGATACCGGATGGCTTTAAGTCGATCATAGTGCTCGGCAACACCACTCATTGGGATAGCCGACATTAATCGAGTGGAAATATTGGAGCGTAATAAAGCATCCCGCATAGCTAAACCGTTCATGACGGTAGCCAGCATCCCCATATGATCCCCCACCACCCGATCAAGACCAGCCGCTTGCAAGGATGCCCCACGAAATAAGTTACCCCCACCAATCACCAAGCCAACTTGAACACCAATACCGACCAGCTGACCAATCTCCAACGCCATCGCATCCAACACTTTAGGGTCAATCCCAAAGCCCTCTGAACCAACTAGGGCCTCGCCGCTTAATTTTAATAAAATGCGTTTATATTTGGATGATTCTGCAGTTTCTGGCATAAGACAAACTTTCTCTCTAAGGTAATTTAACCACGCACCTGTTCCATTACTTCTTGAGCAAAATCCTTTTCTTCTTTTTCAATACCTTCACCTACCTCATAACGGAAAAAAGCCTGCACACTGGCTGAATTGGCTTTTAACAACTGACCGATTTTGGTATCGGGGTCTTTTACAAAAGGCTGCTCCACGAGACTGACTTCCGCTTCAAACTTTTTCAAACGTCCAGCAATCATTTTTTCAATGATGTTATCGGGCTTACCGCTTTCTTTCGCTTGTGCGGTAAAAATTTCTTTTTCTTTGGCCAACGCACTTTCAGGTACATCAGATGGGTTCACAACCATCGGGTTGGTCGCCGTAATATGCATGGCAATGTCGCGACCCAAGGATTCATCACCACCATTCAACGCCACGATGGCGCCAACTTTTTGGTTGCTGTGAACGTAACCCACCACCAAGTCACCACGGGCGCACGCAAAACGACGAACTTGAATATTTTCACCTATTTTCTGAACCAAGGCATTTCGTGTTTGCTCAACCGTTTTCTCCCCCCCAACCAAGGGCAAAGCAACCAAGGCATCAACATCAGCAGGCTGCTGATCCAAAATAGTTTGGTTGATCTGATCAACAAAGGCCACAAACTCTTCATTTCGCGCCACAAAATCCGTTTCACTGTTCACTTCCAACAGCACGCCAACCCCTTGTTCAGTCGCCAACCCAACAATCCCTTCTGCGGCTGTGCGCCCTGCTTTTTTTGCAGCTTTTGCTTGACCTGACTTTCGTAAATTATCGATCGCGGTTTCAATATCACCCTGAGTTTCAACCAACGCCTTTTTGCATTCCATCATTCCCAAGCCGGTTCGCTCACGAAGCTCTTTTACCAGTGCTGCCGTCACTGCCATAACATGACTCCTATATTTTAATAGCTGAATTTTTAATAGCTAAATATTTGATAGCTAAATATTTGAAGATCGAGACCCAGCCCTGCTGGGCTGGGTCGATGAAAATTACTCTGATTTGCTCGATGCGTCACTGGCACCCTCTGGTGCACTCTCAGCCGGCTCTTGCTTAACCTCAGTTTTAGCGGATTTAGAGCTGATTTTCACAACAGCACCTTTGGATTTATCAGCACCTTTGGCTTTCGATTGAGGCTCATCAACTTCCACATATTCCCCCATTTGTGCACCGGCCTCATTGGCTCCAGCAGCACAGGCTTTTGCCACAGCGGCCACATAAAGCTCGATAGCACGAATTGCATCGTCATTACCTGGAACAATATAGTCAACACCATCAGGATCACTGTTGGTGTCTACAATGGCAACAACCGGAACACCCAGCTTTTTCGCCTCAGTCACGGCGATGTTCTCATGACCAACATCCACTACAAAGAGCGCATCAGGAATACCACCCATATCCTTAATACCACCCAAGCTTCGCTCAAGCTTCTCCATCTCCCGAGTTCTCATCAAGGCTTCTTTTTTTGTCAGCTTGTCAAAAGTACCGTCCGTACTTTCAGCTTCTAACGCCTTTAAACGCTGAATGGACTGACGAATCGTTTTCCAATTAGTCAACATGCCACCCAACCAACGATGGTTTACATAAGGCATGCCACAGGCGGAAGCGTATTTTTTAACCAAGCCTGCTGCCGATCGTTTGGTACCAACAAACAACACCTTATTCTTTTTAGCCGCAACGCCATGCAAAAAAGTCACCGCTTCATGAAAAAGGGGCAAACTCTGCTCAAGATTAATAATATGAATGTGTTTTCGCGCACCATAGATGTAAGGCGCCATCTTTGGGTTCCAAAAACGCGTACGGTGCCCAAAATGCACACCTGCCTTTAGCATGTCTCGCATCGAGACGTCGGAACGGTATTTTTCTTCTGTGTTATCGAGCACCTGTGACGCTGCTGCCTGTGAATCGGCCATAAATAGTTTCCTTTATCGGTTTGGGTTAAGCCTCCACCTGATCGGCAAATCCAACCCAACCAGCTCTATCAAAGCCAGCACCCAGGGAAGGTCGAATCAGATGTGAGAATTTTGGGCCCTATGCCCATCATTAAAACGAGATTACCCTCGTCAAAATGCCGCAGTTTTATACCACAACACACCATTCTAGGGCAAGATAGTTATCAGCCTAGGACAAGATAGTTATCAGCGCCATTAGCTGGTACTTTTATCTCCTAACACTTTTCACACGTACTTTCTAAAACACCTCTTTCTAAACAACAGGTTACTCAACTTATGCCACCATTTTTTTCGAACCCCACCCTCACAACCACTCTATTGGCATGCTTAGGGATCAGCTTATGCTTTTTACTCTTCTCTGTTCGCAAAATTAAGCGGCTCACTCAGCAAATTAATCTGAAAAATATCGAACTAGCTACCACCAACACCCGCCTTGAACAGTACTCAACCCTCGATACCCAACTAAAAACTCAATTCCAAGCCATTGCTCACCAGGTCTTAGAACAAAAAAGCCATCGCCTTGATCATCAAAACCAAAGCACTCTAGAGGCGGTGTTAAAACCGTTCCAAGAACAAATTGCCAGTTTCCAACAACGTGTGGATCAAGTTCACACCGAGTCCGTTCGAAGCCACGCATCACTGAACACCGAAATCAAAAAAGTCATGGAAGCAGGGTTAAAAATAACCCAAGACGCCAACAACCTTACACAGGCGTTAAAGGGCGATAAAAAAGCATTAGGCAATTGGGGCGAAATGCAGCTCGAGCGCTCACTGGAAGTCGCCGGCCTTGAACCTGAAGTACACTTCACCAAACAGGCTCATTTCAAAAATGAAAGCGGCAAGTCCCTCTACCCTGACTTTCTGATTAAATTACCGGATCAAAAACACCTGGTCATTGACAGCAAAGTCTCGTTGATCAGCTACGACAAAGCTGTTTCAGCCAACACACCCACTGAAAAAGACCAAGCATTAGATGAGCACATCAAGGCTCTCAAGCGGCACATCGATGATCTATCAAGCAAAGAGTACAGCCAGCTAGATGGCGTGAACAGCCCCAACTTTGTGTTGATGTTTTTACCCATAGAACCGGCTTATATTGAAGCCTTAAAACACCAACCCACTCTATTTGATTACGGATACCGCAAGAACATCATTTTGGTGTCGCATACCACGTTAATGCCGATCCTTACTACGATCGCCAACCTCTGGCGACAAGAACACAGCCACTCCGAGGCCAAAGCCATTGCAGACAGAGCAGGCGAAATCTACAATCAAGTATGCTTAGTTACTGAGCGAGTGGGTAGAATTGGCGGCACTTTAAACACCTTAAGCCAACACTACAACCAAACGGTAAAAGCCCTAGCCGGGCAACAAGGATTACACAGCAAAGTGGAACGCTTTAAAAAGGTGTCCACCAAAGCAACCAAAGCACCAACTAAACTGGAGGACCTGCATCTGCAAATAGATCTCGTGGACTGAGTTAAATCTTATGAACCAATATCGAGTGAACCAGCCTCTATTAAACTAACCCCGATACTGTTTCTGCTTCACGGCATTCACCCACTTAACTTCATTTCTATACACAGGGACACAGGCCTCAGGAGTTAAGCACGATCGAACTTTCAACCACTTTCTATGACGGCCAGACGCTTCAACGACACCAAGCTCTTCACCGCAGCCCAATTCTTTTTTACACACCACACAAATCATCTTTGCCTGGGTTGACCAAGGACGCCCTGAAAGAACAAAATTTCGACACCCAAAAATACTCAAGCCAGAACCCACCAAACCCAAAGCCAGCACAACCCACAAATGATTCCGATACCAAGAGAAAGGCTCAAAAAAAGACTCAATGCCTCGCGCCGCATAATAAAAAACAAACAGCAGCAAGAAAGCTAGCAGCATCAAACCACTGACACCAATCGCCTTTCTTCGTCGGCGGTCTGCTGAGAGTTCTATTGAGGTTTTTCTTATCCACATGCCCGCTATAATAACGCCCAATCTAATTTACTGGCTACAACTACTTTACTGGCTAATACAACTTGAAAACACCTCTCATCACCCAGCAAGGGTTCGACCAACTCAAAGCCGAGCTCGATCATCTTTGGCGCAAGGAGCGACCAGAAGTAACGAAAAAGGTCTCCTGGGCAGCCAGTTTAGGCGACCGAAGTGAAAATGCCGATTACCAATACAACAAAAAACGCCTGCGTGAAATCGATCGACGCGTGCGTTACCTCAGAAAACAACTAGACCAACTCAAAGTGGTCCATTATCACCCTAACCAAAAGGATCAGGTTTTTTTTGGCGCCTGGGTTGAACTAGAAAACGACAAGGGCGAGCAACTCAGCTTTAGAATTGTTGGCAGTGAAGAGATCTACAACCGCAAAGAGTATATTTCTATAGACGCCCCGATGGCTCGTGCTCTGATTAAAAAACAAGTTGGCGACGAAGCAAGGGTGTCTACCCCTGAAGGCTTGGCAGCCTGGACCATCGTATCCATCCGTTATGAACCATAACCCTAAACCATTAACCCTAAAACCAATAAATCCAAGCCAGGAAAGCCATTATCTCAAACAGGGGACTCTTCACACCAAATCAGGCACCAAGCAAACGAGCAGGCGGAATTTTTAAAGTTCGCCATACCGCAACACTCACAACAAACACACTGACCAACACCAAGCATACACCTAACAAAACAGGAATTTGCCAATCCATCACCCATAATCCTTGAAAAACAACAACCGCAACAACCCAGCTAAACAAGCACCCAACCACACCGCCGAACACCGCTGCCAAAAAAGCCACTAAACCAAATTGCAAAACCAGAGTTGCATACACCTCCCCAAACCGCGCGCCAAGTGATTTTAAAAGCACTACCTCCCAGATGCGTGACTGCGCTTGATAACTCGCAATAGAATACAAGACCAACAAGCCAGCCAAGACACACAACCCGGACATATATTGCAAAGCCCACCGCATTTGATCCAAGAAAGAGCGCAATTTATCAATCATGTTCGCCACATCAACCAGAGTCACATTAGGCAATTCGGACACCACATGATTTTGAAAGTCGGCCTTTTTTTCATCCGAATGGATCGACAAAGTCGCCAAATACGTTTTGGGCGCCAACTCCAACACCCCGGGCTCAAAAACGATAAAGAAATTAGGCTGAAAACTTCCCCATTTAACTTTTCGAAGACTGGTTACCCAGCCAGAGATTTCAATGCCTTCAATATCAAAGGTCAGTTTGTCCCCCAGTTTCAAACCCAAGCGCTCGGCGTACTCTATTTCCAACGATATCTCGGCCTCACCCTCTACACCTTCAGAAAACCACAGTCCCTCCATCAAACGCTCTGAAGCCGACAAATTCCCACGATAAGACAGGTTGACACCTCGGTTTCGAAATCGAGCTTCCGCTTGCGCTTCTCGCGTAAAGGCAGCAGATTCGCCTTCGCCTTTCGAAAAATCCTGATCATTAACGGCCACAAAGCGAGCCCGTGTCATAGGCGCTACCGATTGCAATTGATGACCAGAAACGGTGACCAATCGCTCAATATCAGCAAGCTGTTCAGGCTGAATATCCAACATAAACACATCCGGCAGGTTATTAGACTCGGATTGCGCCAATTCCGAAAACAAAGCGTTCTTAATTTGAGGAATCACATTCAGCAAGGTCACACCCAAACCAAGGCAGATAAAAATCATCGCGCCAGGCAAACGTAATCTTGCCAAATCCCTTAACGCCCAACGCAGCGCATTCGACTTCACTCGAGTGGCCTGCCCCAATTTGACAAACACCAACCAATAAAGCAGCGACAAACCAAACACCATGAGCCCACACATCAGCATAAACAAACTACCGACTTTAAAGGACTCGGCTTGATACACGGCCAACCCCCAAAAAACCAAACACCCTGGCAACCAAAGGGCTAGCTGTCTGGCTCGATTACCTGAAACAGCTTGATCCAAACTCATCGCAGAACGCGCTTCCCCCAACAACAACGCGGGCTTAACCGAACGTAAGGAAACCAAAAAAGGCAACGCCACTAACAAACTACCCACCGACCCCATGCCCAACGCAATCAAAACCGCATCCACTGGCAACTGAATACGAACTGGCAACGGCATTAACCCTGAAACCAAGTCAACAAACCAAGGCAGCAAACCCCAAGCCCCCCCCAAAGCAATGAGGGCACTGATAATCCCCAGCACCATAACCTGAATACTGTAAAGCACAAACGTCTGGCTCGGCACCAAACCCAAACACCTTAAAATAGCAATGCTGGCTAACTTACTGGTGAGATACGTTCTAATTAAAAAACCACTGGCAATGGTGGATAAAAATAACGCTACTAAAGCAACCAATCCTAAAAAATCATTTAATAATGCCAACCAACGCCCAACACGCTCACTAGCTGATTGGTGCGTTCGTATTTGCACATCAGGATCGTCAAATTGCGCAAACACCGCTTTAGCAACCGCATCCAACTCAGGCACAGTCGCATTTGGCACCCGGTAAAGATCTGAATACCAAGCAATGCTGCCCATTTTCAATAAATCCGTATCGGCCAACGCCTGACGAGAAACATAAATAGTGGGCGCCCAACTGCTCGCCAAACCGGCAGTACTGTCATCAACAATGCTCCCAGCAATGGTGAGCTGCTTGGCACCTACAGACAAAGCATCACCCACCTGAACGCCCAGTTGCATCAATAATTCAGGAGACACCCAAGTACCGCTATCATTCAGAACCTGATTTAAATACGCAGTCGAACCACCCTCTGAGCGCACCTCTACCTGACCATAAAAAGGATACAGCCGATCAATGCTTTTAATTCGCACCAAACGAGAGCGGCCAGAAGCAGCAATCATCGAGTACAACTCAGTGACTTGTGTGCGTTGAAATGAGTAAGGGAGACTCGACTCAAGTGTTTCCCGCTCGACTGCTCGCATCGGGCGCCTGGCACGCGTACCAATATCCGCCCCATAAATGGCCTTAGACCGCTCTAAGATCGTGGTTTCTATAGAAGATTCAAACGTCGTTAAGAGAACAAAGCCACTGAGTCCCAACGCCAAATTGAACACAAACAGCCAGGAAAATTTCAACGCATGACGGATTTCCTGTACCGCATAACGCAACAGCATCATGCCGATGACCCAACCTCAGAACCCGCCGTCAGCCGACCATCTTGAATACGAATCGTTCTATCGCACTGATCGGCCAAATCAGGGTTGTGCGTGACCAACACCAAGGTCGTGTTATTTTCTGCTACCAAGCGGAACAACAAATCCATGACTTGCTGGCCGGTGTGGGAGTCTAGGTTGCCACTGGGCTCATCGGCAAATAAGTAAGCGGGTTTGGTCATTAAAGCTCGAGCAATAGCAACTCTTTGACACTCACCACCGCTTAACTCAGCTGGCAAATGGTGCAACCGGTGGCCTATACCCACATTGCCTAACATCTCCGTTGCAGCTTCTCGAATCTGAGCCAAAGGCGTATGTAATGCGTTTTTTAAAATTTCTAAAGGCAAACTCACATTTTCTAAAGCCGTTAAGTGGGGCATTAAATGAAACTGCTGAAACACAATGCCAATTTTTTGGGCACGAAACAAACTGAGCTCACGCTCGCTCAAACTCTTCAAAGACACCTGATTAATCATCACATCCCCTGCATCAGGCCGCTCTAACCCAGATAAAATCGACAATAAGGTGGTTTTCCCAGAACCTGAAGGGCCAACCACACTGACGCGTTCACCGGATGCTATGTTCAGAGAAATAGCCTGCAGTGCCGAAACCGCTTGAGCCCCTCGAGTAAACTTTTTTTCTATCTTGTTTGCTTCAATCATCCGCGTTAATCACCTCGAGTTCCGCTTCAATAAAGGGCAAAACATGAGTAGCAATTTTATGATGCCCGGCCTCATTCGGATGGATACCGTCTGGCAAATTGTATTCCGGCATACCTCCAACCCCCTCAAGCAAAAAAGGAATCAAAGCCACCCCGTACTCTTGAGACAATTCCGGAAACACTTTAGAAAAAGCCGCTCGATAAGACTGACCGTAATTCATGGGTAATTGCATCCCAGCGAGCAGCACTCGCAAACCGGCATCTTGAGCCAGTTGAATCGTTTTCGCCAAATTGTCTCGAGTAGCGCCCGCCGCTACGCCACGCAGTCCATCATTGCCACCCAATGCAATGAGCAATAAATCGGTTTTTTTTTGCAAATGCCACTTTAATCGACCATAAGCGCTGGCTGATGTGGAGCCACTGCTGCCCGCATTGATCACCGTCACCGAATGATGTTTTTGATTCAACAGACGCTCTAAGATCGCAGGATACGCATCTTCTTTAGCAACCCCATAACCGGCCGTCAGAGAGTCACCAATAATCAACAAGCGAGTGTTCAACTTAAATTCAGGCGCTGCATGAGCCCACGACGCAAATAAGAACCCACCCAAAAAAAGAAAATGAAAAAGAAAACTGAAAAGGTAACGAATCAACCAAATACCCACGCTTTGAACAGTGACTTAAGTGTAACGAATGGGCGTTATTCTGATCGATTTAAGGGGAACCAACAAGAGATTCGTTCAGTAATTTTTCAACCAAAAGGCGTTCAGCAACAATCGCATCATATAACACCTCGGCACCCTCTGTTTGGTCATTACGGCCCATGTCTTCCAGCTTCTTACACAGTTCAGATAGGTGAACAGCCCCTATATTGCTGGAACTGCATTTAAGGGTGTGTGCCGTTTCTCGAATTTTATCCGCAACACCGCTCTCTACAGCTCCTTTAATGCTTTGAAGACGGGCAATTGAATCATTGACATAGGTTTCGATTAACGTCGCGTACTCATCTTCCATCACATCCCGAAGATCTTCCAAAATCACCTCATCTAAGTGTTTTAATGGCATAATGTGCACTTCCTTTTCCAAACAATTTCACACTATTCCCAAGTATAAGTAACTTTAACCACATTCCCGTTACCAAAATACTCGATTGATTCACACATTGAGATGATCAAAGGAATACCACGACCAGAATAGCCTTTATTGGATTCAAGACGCTTGGTCATTTCAGTATGGTCAAATCCTTTACCACTGTCTTCCACGACAATTTCCAGCTTTCCACCCTTGGGTTTTAAAGGCGTTGTAATTAACTTTATAACAACCTGACCATTTTCAAGCTTTTCTAGCGCCTCTTGGCGCTCTCGGTAATAGCGAGCAAAACCAGTTACTGAACTCTTTAATTCTGAACTTAAATTCAGTAAGCCATGTTCCAAGGCATTTGAGTACAGCTCAGCAATAATCGTATACAATTTACCACTGTGGTTTTTTAATCCAGGCACTTCACGCAAAAAATGCGTCACCAAAGGTAAAGGGTTAAACGTTCGCAAGCTGTCCGGCCTAAGTTCACACGTAATAGTGCAATCCATGGCAACATTTTTTTCAGAGACAGCTTCTTCTTCTGGTTGATTGGCATTTTCAATCTGATGTTCTTCCACCATGGTCACCTCTACCATGGTATGGTCATCATCTTGATCCATATCCCCCGTGAATTCTTTAACCCCTCTGATAATCTCTTCAAATAAAGAATTGGGGTTTTCGTTTTTACGAAATACGTTTTCCAGAGAACTGGACCCAAACATTTCGCCTTCATCATTCAGCGCTTCATGAATGCCATCCGACCATAAATAGATTTTATCGCCATAACCAACATTAACCACTTCGACATTGGTACGAAACAGCTCATCCCCCAACACCCCCAAAGGCAAGTGCTTAGAGGTAATATGCTCTACCGACTTATCTTCCACGCGATAAATCGCAATATCAGGGAGTCCACCCAGCCAAATTTTGGCAACGCCATCATGAAAAGAAAGGTCCACCATGCCACCGCAACAAAAGACACCCACGGGCAATATTTGCTTTAATTTACGATTGATTTCACGCAAGATCTCTTGCATGGCAAACCCTTTATGGGTCATACCATAAAAAATTTCAGACGCCGGCATCGCACCAATTGCGGCAGGCAATCCATGCCCTGTAAAGTCGCCTAATAAAACATACATACCATCAGAAGGTTTTCGAGCAACCAAAACCATATCACCGTTAAAAACGGCCATGGGTGACAACAACGATTTTATGTTATCGGCTTCGATGCAACCATTGTGGGCAATGTTATCAAAAACCGCTTTGGCAACTTCCTGTTCGCGTATCAAATGCTCTCTATGATGCGCCACTTTATCGCGCTGCTCTTGGACTTCACCGTGCAACCGACGCATCCTAGCATGCGCCTGAATTTTGGCATGCAAAACAATGCGGTTATAAGGCTTACTGATGAAATCATCCCCACCCGCTTGCAAACAATCAGCGAGAGAGGTGGCATCTTTGAGGGAGGTTATAAAAATAACAGGAACTAAGTCTTCACCGGCTTTCGCCTTGATGGATTTGGCCGTTTGAAAACCGTCCATCACCGGCATCAAAGCATCCAGCAAAACCAAATCTGGGCTTTCCTGATTGAAAAGCTTTAGGGCTTCAGATCCATCTCGAGCACTGAAAACGGTATGACCTTGCTTCTCAAGGATCGTTTTAAGAATTAAGCGATCAGAGTCGTTGTCATCTGCAATCAGTAAACGAAGTATCTCCTGATCCATCTCATTGCTTCCTAGAGACTCCGCTTAGCAAAGTCCATTCATACAACAGTCATTCAACAGTTATTCAACAATCAAGATTTAGGAAATACTGAATAACTGCTCAAAATTAGAGATGGTTAAAATCTTTTTAACATCAGGGTTGCAGTTGATGATTTTGATATTGGATTTATCACCACCGGCATGATCTCTTAACAACAACAACATGCCTAATGCAGAAGAATCCAGGTAAGTGGTTTCTTTCATATCGACCACATAGCCTTGAGGATCTTCTTTCATTTTTTCATAAGAATCTCGAAACTCTTGATGAGCACTGAAATCAAAACGCCCTTGAATTTTAATCGTTAATTCACCGCCATCAGACGACTCAGAAGACCAAATTGCCATAATACATCCCTCAATTTTATTCGAATGACACTAATCTTACTTATCAATAGAACAGTGGACGAATAACAACTGCTTAACGCCCTATTCCTATTGATCAGCATAGACCAAATTGGGGATTTTCATCGGCCGCATCAAAAGTTTTTATCTCGATCTTTGCTGTTTGCAAGAAATCGAATTTTTCGATGAGTGGCATCAATTCGCCAGATTCACTAGCGGCATGCTTGTAGTTATTTTTTAACTTGATCAGGTGTTGCTTGATTTTTTGGAGCAGCAGTGTCACCCGCTTGAGATCTTGAGTACTTTGCAATACCGCAGACTGCTGAACAATCAGCCGGTCTTCCTTATTATGAAGGGAAAACGACTCTAAAAAATAAGACTCATGTGCCAGTAGCTTTCCAACATAGGTATCCGCTTGACCTTTTAATACCGAAACCACATTAGATTCACTTTGAATGGTTTTATTAATGAGCTTCACTACTTGCGACAGCATGCTATGTGAATTTTGCAACGACTCCTCAACTTCCTCTAAAAACAGCTGAGACTGATTGCACAACAAATTAACCTGTTTAACGATGTCAGCAAACGTCTCACCTGAAATACCGCACTGACTGGCGCTGATTAAGGTATTTAAAGCCAAGAGTTTGGTTTGGTCAACGGTTGTATTCAAATCTTGAAAGCCATCACCAACGCTCAACAACTGCTTCATCATGTCATGAATTTGACTGGTTTTGAGGCTACGATTCATTGAAATCATCAACGCAATATTACCAAAGGTACGCAAGTTTTCAGTAATATGGTTGGCATACTCAGAAATTGTAAAAGTGACATCGCCCATAGCAAATTCCAGGCCTTGCGGACGGCACTGAATTTCAATTAAACGACTCAGATTCTGACGTTCATTTGATTTTTGATTTAAATTTTCACCTCGGCGCTCAACGTTCAGCTGATCAGACTTTCGCTTCATTCACAACATCCTTAATTTCGATAAGTTTCGATTATATAAACTTACCAAGGAAGATCCAGAGCAAAAGCAAATAGATTCGTAACAGCTGATTATTCACAATCGAACTCTAGCCAATACAGCGACAACAAAAATAACACACCGTTACAAAAAGCAGATAGTTACAAGCAAAAGGTAGTTACAAAGAATAGAAAGGTAGTTACAAAGAACAGATAGTCACAAACAAAAGATCGTTACGAGTGATTCAGCTGGTTGTATAAATCCTGAATTTCCGTCTCTTGCCGCTTGTCTCGCTGAACATCATCGCGAAGCTGTTGCGATTGTAACTTCTGCTCAATCACATCCAGCCGATTTTTTTGATTCATCCAAATGATGAGTTGTTGCTGCAAAGCACTCTCCGCCTCCTGACACACCACTTCCTGCTGTCGAATTGTTTGAGTTAGCTGCAACACAAAACGCTGCTGGAACACAAGATTGTGCACAGCGGCTTGCCCAACCTCATTGTCAGCGTAATATTCGTCTCGGTAATCAGCCAGTTTTGCGAGCATCGCTCGTTGTTTTTCATGCTCAGCCGATAACGTCTGCACAACTCGTCCCTGCTCTTGATGTTGAAGATGTTCAATTTGATACACCCTTGCTAAACCAGAAGATCGTGAAGCCATGCGTTTTATCCATCCGTTTCAGCGGGCTTAACCAAAGGGTTTGAAGCTTGCAACACATGATGCATATGGTTCAAGCTTTCTCTTAATTGAACGGATGAGGTCATGGGCTGCGATAAAAACTTCATCATTTCTGGATAAGCACGAATGGCTCGATCCAATTGAGGATCAGCACCCGCCCGATAGGCACCAATATTAATCAGATCCAAATTAGATTGATAAAGCGTATAAAGCTGCTTAAATTCAATCGCCGCTTTCATCCACTCCTGATCAACACAGCTGGTCATGGCGCGACTGATCGAGCTTTCAATGTCAATCGCAGGGTAAACGCCCGATTCCGCAAGACGGCGAGATAGGACAATATGCCCATCCAAGATCGCCCTTGCAGCATCGGCGACAGGGTCTTGCACATCATCGCCTTCTGTCAGAACCGTATAAAAAGCTGTAATCCCTCCTCCACCTTGGACACCATTACCCGCACGCTCTACCAACTCAGTCAAACGAAAAAAAACCGACGGCGAATACCCCTTGGTCGCCGGAGGCTCACCACTGGCAATGGCTATTTCTCTCGCGGCTTGAGCATAACGCGTCAAGGAATCCATCAACAAAAGTACGCGTTTGCCTTGATCACGAAAGTATTCGGCCATGCTACTGGCCACTTGAGCGGCCTGTAACCGCAGCAAAGGCGGATCATCCGCAGGAGAGGCGACCACAATCGCCTTTTTTAACCCTTCTTCACCCAACGTATACTCAATAAATTCTTTCACCTCACGGCCTCGCTCGCCAATCATGGCAACCACGATCACATCCGCTTGGGTGAATCGAGTCATCATCCCCAATAACACACTTTTTCCTACACCTGAGCCGGCAAAAAGCCCCATTCTTTGGCCTTGACCAACTGTCAATAAACCATTAATGGCTCTAACACCCACATCCAGAGGATCCGTAATCGGCGTTCGATCCAATGGATTGGTTCGAACGCTTTGCAAAGGCACTCGACTCTCTACATTCAACGGCCCTTTACGATCAATCGGCTGACCTCTGCCATCCAAAACACGCCCTAACAACCCCATCCCAACTGGCACGGAGCGCTCCATATCCATTGGAATAACCCGCGCCCCCGGTTGCAAGTTAGCAATAGAATCCAATGGCATCAGCAGGATCGTATCTTCACTAAAACCGATGACTTCAGCTTCAATTTTTTCACCTTGATCATTCAACACAAAACAGTGCGAACCAATGGCCGGGCGACACCCTTTGGCTTCTAAGGTTAAACCGATGTTTCTCACGATACGCCCCATGATTTGAGGGCGAGCAGACTCAATATGAGATTGATAAGCCTTGAGGCGGTGCGCAATGGATGTTCGTTGCAATTGCGGCATCAAATACAATCCTTTTACTCGGCAGGAGGGTTGTCTTTTTCAGGTTCAGGTTCAGATTTAAGTTCAGGAGTAGACTCTAACTCTAAAAACTCAGAGGGATCAGACAGTGGGTGACGAATATCTTCATTTTCTTGATTGCATGAGGCGATTTGATAATCATCGTAAACCTGCCCCACCAACTCCCGAAAACGCTGATCTATTGTCGCATCAATCAACGATTGCGGGGTTTCCACCACACAGCCGCCGGCCGCCACAGACGCTTTGCCTTCTATTTGCCAACGCTCTTCAAGGTCTGACAATACTTCCCGATGCTCCATGATCAACGCCATATCTTTCGGGTTAACATACAAAGTGATCGATTTTGAACCAATTGGCAAGGCGCCGATGGCTTCTTTGGCAACTGGAATCAATTGAGAAGAGTTCAAACTGATTTCTCGCCGAATAATGGATTCAGCCATTTTAACGGCCACCGCGACCAAGGCCTCTTCCGTTGCTTGATCTTGTTCGGCGATGGGCTCAAACAAGCTTTCGGCAACGTTCATCAGGTTTTTAACCGCGGCCGCTATATCCTTTTTAGCCATAACAAGGCCGTCAGTTTTTCCCTGCTCTAATCCCGATTGATAGGCTTCTTTGCGAATCGCTTCCAGCTCTTCGGCCGTTGGTAACGACACCCCTTCGACCACGTTTTCAGGCAATTTCCAAACAGGTTCTTGATCCCCAACCACATCTGACTCAGGAAAATGAGGCATTTCCCATCGCTCATAAGCACTAATTGGTATACGTGCAGAATCATTCATGGCCGATTAGATCATCTCCTCGCCACCTTTACCACCCAGCGTGATCTCGCCTGCTTCGGCCATGCGTCGAGTGATGGACAGAATCTCTTTTTGCGCCGCTTCCACTTCACTGACTTTAACCGGGCCACGTGCTTCCAAATCGTCTTTTAACAATTCTGCTGCTCGCTTAGACATATTCGCAAAAACTTTTTCTTTTACGCCATCATCCGCGCCTTTTAATGCCAAAATTAACGTCTCACTCGACACTTCACGCAGCAAAGCTTGGATGCCTCTGTCATCAACTTCGACTAAATTATCAAACACAAACATGAGATCTTGAATTTCTTGAGCTAAGTCTTCATCCAATTCTTTAATCGACTCAATAAGTTGCGATTCAGTCGATGTATCCAAAAAGTTCATAATATCGGCCGTACATTTGACGCCACCCAAATGCGCAGCACTGCTGGAGCTCGACGAGGAAAACTGACGTTCTAAAATATTATTCAATTCTTGTAAGGCTTGAGGCTGTATGGACTCAATTGATGAAATTCGCATAATAATATCCAGACGCACTCGCTCATCAAGCTGTTGCAACACCTCGGACGCTTGATCCGGATCTAAATACGCCATCACGATGGCTTGAATCTGAGGGTGTTCATAACGAATCAAATCCGACACTGCACGAGCATCCATCCACTTTAATGTATCAAGACCCGACGTATTACCACCCATTAAAATACGATCAACCAAAGCACCGGCTTTTTCTTCGCCAAGCGCTTGAACCATCATATTGCGAATATAACTTTCACTGCCAACACCCAAGCTGGTTTGATCTCGAACCACTTCAATAAAATTGGAAAGAACAGCCTCCACTTGTTCACGAGAAACATTTTGCAAACGCGACATTTCATGCCCCAAAAGCTGTACCTCTTTTGGCCCCATGTGCCTGAGGACTTCGGCGGCTTCTTGCTCACCCAAAGCCATCAATAAAATGGCCGACTGATGCGCTCTGGAACCAATATCTGCATCATTTTTTTGATCAGCAGGCATTGCGATCCCCTGTTAATAGCATTCGATTAACTTTCATTAGACAACCAAGTTTTTACTACTTGAGCAACCCGCCTGGGATCATCCGCCACCATGTTCTTGACGGCATTCAACTGAGCCTCGTAGCTCTCACCAGGCCCCGGCAACAAAATTTCAGTTTCTTCAACCGGCGCTTCAACTTCCTCTTCTTCAATAACAGGTTCTTCAACTTGAAGCGTATCATTGATCGCCAATGCTGATTGCCCTTGCTTGGCCAAATTACTCATGATGGGTTTTAACAAACCAAAGACCAAAATCAAAACCAATAACCCGCCTGCAATTTGCTTTAACATCGGCATAAACCAATCCGCTTCTAAAATCGACGTTTCAGGTAAGGGTTCAACCACTTCCGGCGGTGGCACCATAAAAGGTTGATTGACCACCATCACGCGATCACCACGATTCACATTAAATCCAATGGCATCTTTTACCAAAGCGGTCATTCGATCAATTTCTTCCTGGGTATAGGGTTGTTTATTGACAGTAGCCTCACCCGCAGCGGCCTCACCTTCTGCCTCCCCTCCCCCTGCGACCACCATTTTGTCATCCACAACCACGGCAACAGACAAATTAGTAATATTTCCTACCGATTGCTCTGTATAGCGTATGGTCCGATCTAATTCAAAATTACGACTGGTTTGACGGCGCGCATTCGATGGTCCAGAACTTTCTTCGCCTTCTTCAGTCGCTTGAGCGGGATCAGCAGGCGGTTGATTGGTTAACGCCCCAGGAACACCTTCTGCTCCCATGGCTTGATATTGCTGTTCATCCAACACTTGCTCACTGCGAATGGCTTCATTATCTGGATTAAAGAGCTCAGCGGTTTGGCTCTGACGTGTAAAATCTACATTGGCGGTTACTTCAACCTTAAATTGGCCCTCACCCACAATGGGCTCTAAAATATTGTGCACGCGAGCCATGTACTTTTCTTCCAACGCTTGCACATACTCCAAATGCCGAGAAGCCATCCTTATATCATCCTGTCCTTTTGATTCGGATAACAAATTGCCTTTTTGATCCAGCACAGTAACGGATTTATGGCTCAACTCTGGAATGCTCGACGCCACTAAATTAGTGATGGCTTCAACTTGAGGCTTTTCTAGACGCCTTCCAGGCAAAGTTTCAACCAATACGGATGCGCTCGGCCTTCGAGTATCGGAAACAAAAACAGTTTTTTTCGGAATGGCAATATGCACTCGAGCCGATTTGACGGATTGGATGCTGGTGATCGTTTTAGCTAACTCGCCTTCAATACTGCGATGATATTTAGCTTTTTCAATAAATTGGCTGGTACCCAGTTGAGTCTTTTGATCCAACAAGTCATACCCAATACTTTGCCCAGAAGACAAGCCAGCAGCCGCCAAACGCAACCTGGCTTGATGAATTTTATCCCGCTCAACCAGAATCAAATTATTATCCGTATCAATTTTATATCGGATATTTTCGGTTGTAAGTACCGCGGTAATTTCATTGGCATCCTGATAAGAAATATCGTGATACAAAGGAATTAAATCGGGTTCTTTTGACCACATAACAACAGCCATACCAATGGCCACACTGGCCGCTAGTCCCAGCATTAACCCCATTTGTCGGATCACGGTTAATCCCGAAAACCCTTCAATGATCGCCGTAGAGCGATCAATTTGTGTCATAGCCTGAGCCATAACTTATCCCTTACCTCTGAAAAAACTAATCATATCCCTTGAATAAAGCCTTCACTTTAAACCGACATATTCATCACATCTTTATAGGCTTCAACGAATTTATTACGAACCTCAACCATGGCCGTAAAACCCACTTTTGATTTTTCACTCGCAATCATCACTTGAGCAATATCAACACCTGGCTCACCGAGCTCATAGGCTTTTTTTAACGTACTGGATTCTTGTTGTAACTCATTGACCTTATGTATCGCCTCTTTAAAAACGTTACCAAAAGAGCCTTCCGGCTTATTGATCCCTAATCCTGACGCGGGGTTTTGGATCGCAGGATTTCCCATAGGCAGCACATCACGCTGCATAGCTTCAGCTCGCAACGCATTCATATCCGCTAACAGTTGCGACATTTGAGCGTCTATGGCCATTATTCAGCACCTCCACTTAGCTCTCCAAAGCTAAAAGAAGAAAAATCACACCCCATGTCACGCATTTTTGCCATCTTATAGCGCAACGTTCGTGAACTGATTCCCAACGCTTTTGCGGTATCTTTTCGACTGCCGTGATTGTGTTTCAACGCATCTAAAATAACGTGGTACTCTCTTTTCTTAAGATCCTCACCCAAACTGGACTCACTCTCTCGCTCAGCTGTGGCACCAGGCAAAGGAGCTTGCAGCGATACTCTGTTTTCTTGCGATTTCTCTTGCAATGAAACAGGTTCCAACAACAAATCATCAGGCTCAATCAATCCCTTTGGTTTCAAAACCAAGGCACGCTGAATGACATTTTCCAATTGACGAATATTCCCTGGCCATTGATAGCAAATCAGTGCGGTTTTGCTGGCATCCGTCAGAGAAACTTGTGTACTGTCTAACGCATAACGTTTCAGAAAAAATTCAGCCAAAGGAACAACATCCTGATTACGATCGGCTAACGCATGCATCTGCAATGGAAATACATTCAATCGATAAAACAAATCTTCACGAAAGCGTCGCTCAGCCACTTCTAACGCTAAATCTCGGTTACTGGTAGCAATCACTCTTACATCAACTGAAATGACCTTTTTGCCACCTAAGCGTTCAACTTCTCGTTCTTGCAGCACCCGCAGTAATTTTGACTGTAACACTAAGGGCATTTCGGTAATTTCATCTAATAAAATTGTTCCGCCATTGGCTTGCTCGAACTTACCAGGCGCCGCTTGATAAGCGCCGGTAAATGCGCCTTTTTCATAACCAAACAGAATGGCTTCAAGCATGTTTTCCGGAATTGCTGCACAATTCAATGCCACAAAAGGGCCTTCTGAACGCGCTGATTTTTGATGAATGTATTGAGAAATAATTTCTTTTCCCGTACCACTGGGTCCCGTAATCATGACACTGGAATCCGATTGCGCGACCTTTTCCGCCAATCCATACATAGATTTAGAAAGCGGGTCTTCTAAAACGATATCCAACTGTTTCGACTTCGCTCTTTTTCTTTTCGCTCCACCCTCTTTATTCGACAAAATCGCTTTATTGGAAAAAGGGTCTTTAGATTGTGACATCAACGCCGCCATTTTCTCTAACAAATAGCTGCTTTCAAAAGGCTTCGTCAGATAATCATAAGCGCCCTCTTTAATTGCCTGAACCGCTTTATCAATCGAACCATAAGCCGTCATTAATAAAACCGGAAGCTCCGGTGTTTCTTGATGAATCTTATCCAGCAATGCCATACCATCCAGTTTGGGCATCTGAACATCACTCAACACTAACTGAAAGGTATCTTGACGTAAGCTTTCCAGTGCCTCAATGCCATTAGCTGCGGTTTGGCAGTCATACCCATTGGTAGTAAGCGTTTCAACTACCGCCTCCCTTAAATCATCGTCGTCTTCTACAACCAATACATTGGGCATCGACATCTTACTGACTCCCTAATTGTGTTTGTGATTTTTGTGGTGCTTTTTCTTCTTGATTCATTTTATTCAACAAGATTGTGATTACAGACCCTTTGGAAGGCACACTATTGGCTTTTAATAAATATTGATGGGATTCCATGACCCACTTAACAACGTTCATGCCCAGCCCTGTGCCACCTTGTTTATTAGAAACAAAAGGCTCTGACAGATAATCAATCTGGCTGGAATCAAACCCTACCCCATGATCAATAATCTGCACCCGATGACGCTGAGTTTCAGCATCAATATCGACGAGTATGTGTATACTTTGCCCAGCTGAACTCGCTTCTATCGCATTAACCAGAATATTAACCAAAGCGCCTAATAAAGCAGTATAGTGACATCTGAATTCTATTGGCTCTTCTAAAAATTGCGATTCAATCTTAACCCCTGCTTGTTCCGCTTTAGCTCTGACGCTGTCAATGGCTTCTAACAGCAACTGATTCAATTCAACGGTGTCATTCAGTTGACACTCACGACGAGAAAATAACAGCATGTCTTCAATTTGCTGATTCAATAAATTCAACTTAGTGTTTATTTTCTTAATGTTCTCTTTGGTTTTGATCTCATCTTCACGGTGCTTGGGAAGTTCGGATAAATACAGTTGGGCCGTGGCTAAAGGTGTTCTGATTTGATGCGCCAAAGTCGCTGCCATCTGACCTAACTGAGCCAAACGTTTACTTTGAGCTAACTCGTTTTGTAATGCCCGGGTATCGGTTAGATCGGTAACTAAAATAATTTGACCACCAGCCTGCATCCCACCCTGAGTGGCTAATCCCACACGCTTTCCATTTCTTAATGAAATTTCATGACCATCATCGGGTTGTGGGGCGAATAAATCGCCAATGATGTCTCGCCATTGAAACTGCTCCAATCGATGTTCAAAAATGGCTTTCGCTGCCTCATTGGCCATTTCAACCGACCCATTCGCATCCAGCACAATGACACCTGAAGGCAAAGCTTCCAAAATAGACTGCAATCGATCCGCTAAGGCTTCTTTTTCAGAGAGTTCCTGTAAACGCTGCTGATCAACTTCTATCAGTTCATTTTCAAGTGACGTCAACTCTCGCTGTAATTTAAGCTGTGAGTTTTGTAAACGCAGCGCCAACCGATTAAAGCGTTGTAACGTTTGCTCAACGTTTTCGCTATCATTTTCAATGTCACTGTATTCAGTAAATCTCGATAAAAGCTGTTGATTCATATCGCGCTACTTCTTTATCTGATCGATCAAGTTCGGTAATGACTGTAAATAGTTGTGAGTGTCAAAAGATTGTACAATTCCAACACGCATACAAGGTAACGCAAAGGTTATGCCAATAATTTTATTCATACGTCACTCCAAAATTGATTTGGGGTCCACGGAACTGAAGCACTCAAATTGGCAATTTAAAAATGCCATAAATAGATGAGACTTTGAGGGTCGGTGTTCTTTCCTATGGATGCCAGATCAAGTCTGACATGACGTAACAGGATTAGATTATTAAGCCTAAAAATTTAAGAAGCTTCTTTCTTCGGTGGGTTCATGTCGTACTTACGCATTTTCTCAACCAAGGTCGTACGACGAATTTTCAATTTTTCAGCCGCGCGAGCCACAATGCCATTGCAGTCATCCAACGCCTGTTTAATCAAATTGGTTTCTAGCTGACTTAAGTACTCTTTCAAATCGATGCCATTGACAGGTAACAGCGCCGGCTGATCCAAGCTGATGAAATTAGGCAGCATGGGTTCGTCCACTTCGACGGCCACCTCTTCATCCGACTCATCCACATGTCGAAAACGACGCGGCAAATCATTCACCCCCACAATTCCATAAGGGTGCGTAATCACCAAGCGCTCCACCAAATTCGCTAACTCACGCACATTACCCGGCCAATCGTGTCGGCATAACGCCATAATGGCCGCAGAATTGAATCGAATGGAACCACGCTTTTCATTTTCAACTCGAGCAATCAGCTCATTTAACAATAAAGGAATGTCCTCTGTTCGCTCTCGTAATGAAGGCATTTCGATGGGAAAAACGTTTAATCGATAAAATAAATCTTCGCGAAATTTATCTTCTTTAATCGCATCTTCCAAATTACGATGTGTGGCAGCCACAATGCGTACATCGGTTTGAAAAGTTTTAGTGCCCCCCACCCGCTCATAGGTTTTCTCTTGCAACACGCGAAGAATTTTAACCTGCATATGCAACGGCATATCACCAATCTCGTCCAAAAATAAGGTTCCACCTTGTGCCATTTCAAAACGACCCGGTCGAGATGAAACCGCGCCAGTAAAAGCGCCTTTTTCATGGCCAAACAACTCGCTTTCTAATAACTCGGCGGGAATAGCACCACAATTAACAGGCACAAAGGGCTTATGACGACGATGCGAATGGTAATGAAGATTACGGGCCACTACTTCTTTACCGGTTCCTGATTCGCCCGTAATCAAAACATTCACATCTTTATCCGCTACTTGTGCCATCAATTCTCGAACATGAACAACAGTCCGACTGGTACCAACCAAGCTTCTAAAAAGTTGCGCTTCACGGCGATGCTGACGCTCATTAGTTTCGCGACTGGCATCTCGATAGACCTGTGCGCGATGCAGGGTATCCATTAATTTGGTGTAGTTAGGAGGGCAATCCATCCATGCAATTAAATTGGGTTGATCCGCTTTGGGCAGCTCTTCCATGGCTTTCTTAGCCTGCTCCAATGAGTCAGTAGTGACGATGACTGGAATCGCAGAATCCCACTCAATTAACGAAGCAAAAACAGCATCAAAATCGGCTAATTCATGAGATAAGATGGCACATAAGCAGGTTTCTTCATCGGCCATCTGCTGCTTTAACGCATCTTGCCAGGAAGAATTTTTGAAAAACTGACCATCAAACGATAAAGTGCCTTCCCCCACAAAGTCCAGAATCACCGCAAGATCGTGTCGTCTATGTTCCTGATCATCAACCAATAAAACCCGAGCAGATTGCCACATAATATTCGAATCCTTGAATGTCTTTCTCATTTGATCGCCGTGTTTTTTTCAACAACGTGTCTTTTTGAACACGGCGCTCATGAAATAGCGTCAATCGACTCTAAATTGACGATTAACAAGAACATTAAAGATCAGATTTTAAAAATTGCCAAATAAATGACGCTTTTTATTTTTTAGAACTCAAATGAGTGGCCACTTGAGATAATAATTCCACCCAACTCTCTCCCTCTTTGTACCAAACCTTAACGGAGTCGTACCATTGACTTGGCTGGGGAGAGCTGGCTTGACCAGACTCCTGACGTGGCCAGCGCCATTCCGGCATTTCGGGTAATAAAACCCAGGTATTCACACCCAAAGCGCCAGCCAAATGCACTGTCGAATTATCGACGCTGATCACCTTGTCCATGGCCGTAATTTGACTGGCAAAACGATCTAAATCAATCAACCCATTAACGCTGTCATCAATAATAAGTGATTCGCCAAAAACTGCCTGCAACGCTGCTTTCTCGGCGTCAGTGATGCCGTATTGCAACGACACCCACTTAACGTTCTTGCCAGATGCTGGACCGGTTTTAACAGCTGCTTTCAATACGGCTAAATCATCAATGGATATAGATCGTTCAGTTTGTTGCTTACCCTTACCACCGCGCCAACTGATACCAATGCACATATCTGCGGCATACTGCGCTTTCAAAGCATTCACCTGATCTTGGTCTACTTTTAAATACGCTGCCTGAGATTGTATTGAATGGGCATTTAATAGCTTTGGCAGCTCTGCTAACGGTAAATGAGACGAAAATCGGGCCTCTTCGTCTGCACTTAACTGCGCTGTTCTCTCAACAATAGACCAGTTTGAATATGCTCGAGAAACCAAAGGGATTAAACGTTTGTTCAAAGCCAATGTAGCATTTGAATGACGCTGTTTAAATTCTGCAAAGAAAGGCAAAAATAGGATTTCATCACCAATGCCTTGTTCCGCCCAAATTAAGACTTGATTCTGAGGGTGTATTCGATTCAAGGTACCCGATAAAAAAGGTACTGACGATTGCAACAAATCTTG
>CAZECE010000053.1:0-17621 GCA_964510525.1 uncultured Pseudomonadales bacterium
CCAAGGTTCAGCAGAAAATATCAGGGTGCTTTAGGTCAATGGATGGCGCAAAAATATTTTGTCGGAATCGGGGCTATATTTCTTCTTGTTGTAAACAGGGAAAATCAGCTTCTGATGCATTAAGGGCTGTTTTTAACGGTGATCCGGTCGATTTCATTAATTCGACCTAAACTGGCAACTTTGAATGATGGTTACATTCTGGCGTTCAACGGCTGATCAACTTCTTGCTGGGGCTGAATAGTTACGTCATGTTTAGCAAACTGGTCGGAGACAATCACGATCAACAGATCAAAAACAGAATTGGCAAAAATGCCATCGATTGCCGCTGTGGGTAATTTCAAATTCAGGAAGGATTGCTGAAACACCTGACACCGAGTATGTGCACGTGCAAATTCACAAAACGCCTGACTGAAGTGGACGCCTCATCAAGAATAATTGACTACTTCAATTACCCAAGCGGATCGTATTATAATATTCCACCACCTTTGTATCTCCTTCGGCACGTTGAAATAAAGTGCTGCTATCAATACTCTTCAGATCTGATGCAAGCAAATTTTTTCTATGAGTTGGTGATTTCTCTGCATTAAATTCATTAGTATCAAGGTAAATATTAAAGTCAAATAAATACACTAATAACATTTTCTCTTGGATGTTTTTTTCAGACTCAAAACGTGGCATTTTCAGGATATTTTCTCTATAAATAGAATCATGATGTTCTAATTTGTTGTTTTTCATATTTTCTTTTGTTACAAAACTAGCACCCAAATCTTTTTTCCAAAGTTTAGAGCCTTTTTCATCTGATAAAAGGACACTGATTTGTTTTGTATGCTCTTCTATAAAAACATCAGCGAACTTACTCAAATACTTACTACCAGATTTTATTTTTTCAAGCTCTTTTATTGGTAAAAAGTCTTTAAAAATTTTTTTAAACTCACGGGAAGCATACTTTTCATCCATTCCATCAAATTTAAGTTTAAGCTTTCTACCCTCCTTACTATTTTCGCGACTTTTTTCGCGTTGTTGTTTGTCAATGCCTGGATCAGAAAAATTATTTTTAATAGCACTGGAAAGATCTTCCTTTATAAAACGTTTATGTTCAACACATAGGTTTTCAAATTTTTTACTACCACCTGCTGCCCTGATCTCATTTAAAGTAGAAATAACAGAATCGTCTATTTTTGCTTCAGTGTTCTTACCCCCACTAATTTTTTCACTTTTATTTGCTCTTTCCGTTTTCGTTACAGCAGGTTTCGTTACAGCAGGAATTTTCAGTACCTTTGGAGGTTTAGGCTTGCTTTTACCAGTTTGAGTCGTTTGAGGTTTAGGCTTGTTTTTACCAGATTGAGCCGTTTGAGGTTTAAGCTTGCTTTTACCATTTTTCGTGCTTCTTAAATTATTTTGTAGGGCTGGCTTAGTTGGTAGGCAATTTGATTTAGCAGATTTGGAGTCACCAGAAGGGCTACTAAAGTTTTTAGTAGATGGTTTAGGAATTTTTCTAATCGGATCTGTTTGACCATTACGTACGTGTGTCGAACTAGTTGAAGCTGAATTAACTGTCATTTTTTTATTTAACTCCTAAAAATTCACTTAACTATTACTTAGCAGAGAATAAACCCATTCATACTATTAAAATCGTTTTGAGTGCGCGTTATTGGAGCCCTTAAAAACTCATTGTTAAACTGCTCATTGACGTTAGAAGCTTTGTCCAAAAAATTATTCAAAATATTTTCTAGGAGCGTTCTATCCAGCTCTGTCACTGTTAACGATAAGTTGAACGTGATTTGCTGGCTGACCTCATTGATAGCGTAATAAGACCCAACTAAATCACACGATGATTCATTCCAGCAAAGCAGCTTTTTATAAACAAAACCTTCATCTTCAACGGCTTGCAGCTCAGCAACAGAGAGTAAATACGCATGCATTTGAATCGCGTCAGCATCATTCACAAAAAATTCAACGTCAAACTCATCGTTATAACGAATAGAGCACCTACCATCCCCATCCAATTTAAAATGCGGCATCTCATAGGCAACCGCTAATTCTAAAACACTTTCTGCAAACTGTTGTTTAATAGACACTGTTCTCTCTCTTAACGTTGATCTTCTCTCTTAACTTTGGCACTCAGCACAATTGAACAAATAACAACCAAAACTATCACAGCACCTTAAGAAATCAAGCGTGCCAACAAATGTTAAAAAAAATTAACAATTAAAACGGATTTTGGTGGCCTACAACAAAGAGGGTCTATCTAATTGTGGTTACCCAGCTTCCTTTGGCTCAACTGAATAAAGAGTCAAGAAGGCAAAGTATCGTATTTAGGCACACCTTCGGGAAAGGTGGCCCACTTTGCAGCCGAAGATGTGTAGATAGCCATACTGGGGGAGAAGTCGTTGCTATTTTCTAATGTCGCGACCGATACGGTATAAAATCGGCCCGCTTCAACATAAGCTTCAACATAAACAGCAACGGAAGTCTTTTTCAGTACTCGCAAAAACCTTATTTTGACCTGAATTAAGCTGTATCGCCAAGCCATACACTTGCTTTTAAAACAATTGCGTTTTCAAACTATTGTGCACCACGCAAAGGCACCCCATTGAGAGACTTGTTGGCCTGCTGCAACACACCAGGGAAAACTTTTATCGACTTCAAATCATCCTCTTCGCTTTGTTGAGCATGATAAAGGTCCCAACGCACTTGCAAATTTAACCAAAAATCAGGAGAGCCCCCAAAAAATACACCAAGCCTCAACGCAGTACTCGGTGTTATTCCTCTTTTTCCATTAACAATCTCATTTACTCTTTGGTACGGTACATGGATCGCTTCAGAAAGATCTCTCTGAGTAATTTCCATAGGAATTAAATACTCTTCTAAGAGCATCTCACCTGGATGAGTTGGCTCACGATGACTCGGAATTCGCATATCAACCTCTAATGATAATCTGTTATTTCTACCTCTTCAGGACCAGACTTCGCCCACTTAAAGCAAATACGGTACTGATCATTGATTCGAATACTAAACTGCCCTTTTCTATTACCAGACAAAGCTTCCAACCGATTTCCCGGTGGTATTTTTAATTCACCGATTTCCAAAACAGAGTCTAGTTGATCCAGTTTACGAGCAGCAATACGCCAAACACTCTGCGGACAAACCTTACGGGCAGCACGAGAAGATCGACCATTGAAGACATCTTCCGTTGCTTTATCTTTAAAAGACAGTATCATTAAATCACGGTAGCACGGATCTCATGCTACGTCAATTTGATTCTGTTTTGGAGAATTAGCCTACTAGCTGGCCTCTTAAGGCCAGAGTGTTTCCACATTTAAAATCAAAGAGGCAATACTCAGTTTATAAAAAACGAATTTGCTTATCACATTTAGAGCTACCATCTCTCCTCAACTAATTTTTAAATCGATCGAGACCTCATTGATTGCTAGGCTAGCCGGCGCTTATGATACCGCCTGTCATGATACTTTTGATAAACTTTAAATTCGCGTTCAAACATAGTAAGCGACTGATCGCTCAATAACGCTAACTCCCTTACCGCATGCGACACAATGCAAATATCTTTATTGGGGGGCGGCATGCTAAAGCTCAAATGATTATTAGCAACGTCCTCAATCTCAGACAATACACCTAAAAGCTCGTCACTCAAAAGCTCAGAAAACTGAAATAATGATGTAAGGTCTGATCTAATTGACTGAGAAAAAGAGTTTATATAAGAAAACCAATTTCCTGCCACAAGATGTACGGAACTATTCATTTTTGAAGCATCAATAGCTCTACATAACACATCCATGGTATCAGAGTCGGGTATACTGTAGCCCTTATCCAAAGGCGCATCACTGTTTTCCTTAATCAAAACAATCAAAGTTGTTACACGACTATTAATTATCGATATTTTATTAGTAATGTATCGATAATTATGATTTTTTCTTCTCGCATGTGGGTACCAAACTACAATCACATAGAAAATAGTAGACGATAAAATTGCGTAGCTAATATTAACGAGAAAGGTTTTCGTTAATTCATCTACCGATACAAGGGCATTAATCCAGCTTGGCATTCCAGCTCTCTCGAGAACTAATACTGCCAATGAAAGAACATTAACAAATAATAATAAATATACCGGCTTTATATTTAACAACCCTATGCCCTCATATTTGTCTAACAATTAAGTACTCTGCCGAAGGCTGAATATTACTTGAACGCATATTATATTGAGAATTAGATTAGATATAACAACTACCCTCCCCCCAAAAACACCCTCTGCTTCAACTGATGAATCTGGTCCCTTAACTCAGCCGCCTGCTCAAACTCAAGATTCTTCGCGTGAGTTAACATCTCCTGTTCAAGCTTCTTCAAGGCTTTGGCCTGCTCCGCTGGGCTCATTGATTCCGCTTGATCCAACTGCTTGGCCTCTTCAAATTCATTACCGCGCTTTTTCTTACCCCGCCCAGAACCGGGTACATGCGCGCCTTCCATGATGTCGGTGATTTTTTTGCGGATGGTTTGGGGTTGCATGCCCATGGCTTCATTGTGAGCCATTTGTTTTTCACGGCGCCGTTCAGTTTCTTCAATCGCTCGCTTCATCGATTCGGTCATCCGATCCGCGTACAAAATGGCTTTACCTTGGGCGTTCCGCGCCGCGCGACCAATGGTTTGAATCAAGGAGCGATCCGAGCGCAAAAAGCCTTCTTTGTCAGCATCCAAAATCGCCACCAAAGAAACTTCGGGGATATCAATGCCCTCGCGTAATAAGTTAATACCAATCAAAACGTCAAATTTGCCCAAGCGTAAATCGCGCAGGATCTCGATGCGCTCGACCGTATCAATGTCCGAATGCACATACCGCACCCGCACATGGTGCTCAGCTAAAAACTCCGTTAAATCCTCCGACATCCGCTTGGTTAGGGTGGTTACAATCACCCGCTCTTCCAACTCAACCCGTTTATTAATCTCCGACAACAAATCATCAACCTGCGTCGTCGCCGGGCGCACCTCAATCTCAGGGTCTAATAACCCCGTCGGCCTTACCACCTGCTCAACCGTTTGCTGAGTGTGCTCATCTTCATAAGAACCCGGGGTGGCCGAGACAAAAATCGATTGCGGCATCAACCGCTCCCACTCTTCAAACTTCAACGGCCGATTGTCCAACGCCGAAGGCAAACGAAACCCAAAATTCACCAAATTTTCTTTGCGCGAACGATCCCCTTTGTACATGCCGCCTAACTGTGGAATGGTCACGTGAGATTCATCAATCAACAACAAGGCATTCGAAGGTAAATAATCGTATAACGTCGGCGGCGCATCGCCAGGCGCACGGCGTGATAAATGTCGCGAGTAGTTTTCAATGCCGCTGCAATACCCCAACTCTTGCAGCATTTCCAAATCATAACGCGTGCGCTCACTCAAGCGTTGATGCTCCAGCAATTTGCTCTCAGCTTGAAAGAACGTTAGCCGAGACGCCAACTCTTCTTTAATCGACTCCATGGCTTCTAAAATCGTATCGCGGGGCGTCACGTAATGCGATTTTGGGTAAAGCGTAAAACGCGGCACCTCCCCTTGCGTTGCGCCGGTTAAAGGATCAAAAATTGAAATGCGCTCGATCTCATCATCAAACCACTGAATGCGCACCGCGTGCTCTTCGGATTCCGCCGGGAACACGTCAACCACATCGCCACGCACCCGATAGGTCGCCCGATAAAAATCCATGTCATTGCGGGTGTACTGCAACTCCGCTAACCGGCGCAAAAACTCACGCTGATCCAGGGTATCCCCCCGCACCAAATGCACCACCATTTTTAAGTAGGCTTCCGGATCGCCCAAACCGTAAATGGCCGAAACGGTCGCGACGATGATCGCATCCGAGTATTCCAGCAAGGCTTTGGTCGCAGAGAGTCGCATCTGCTCGATGTGCTCATTAATGGAGGCGTCTTTTTCAATAAAGGTATCGGAAGCCGGCACATAGGCCTCGGGCTGATAATAGTCGTAATACGAAACAAAGTACTCAACGTGGTTGTGCGGGAAAAACTCTTTGAATTCGCCATACAGCTGCGCCGCCAGGGTTTTGTTGGGCGCCAACACCAACACCGGGCGATTGAGCTGAGACACAACATTGGCCAAGGTAAAAGTCTTACCCGAGCCCGTTACCCCCAGCAAAGTTTGGCTGGACAAGCCATCGTTTATGCCATTAACTAAGCGCTTTATGGCCTCGGGCTGATCCCCGGCCGGCTGAAATTCGGAAACTAACTGAAATTGATCCATACTGAAAGAATGATTGGTTTTACCGGTTGTCTATTAGATTGATTACCCAAGGGAAGAAACGAATGTCCGACATTATCTCTAAGCGCGCCCAAAGCATCAAACCCTCACCCACATTGGCCGTTAGCCAAAAAGCCGCTGAATTGCGTGCTCAAGGATTAGACATCATTGGCCTGGGCACCGGCGAGCCGGATTTCGACACCCCTGATCACATCAAACAAGCCGCCATCGATGCCATTGGCCGCGGCCAAACCAAATACACCCCAGTCGACGGCACCCCGCAATTAAAGGCCGCCATTGTCGAGAAATTCAAACGCGACAATCAAATCGACTACGCCGCCAACCAAATTTTGGTCAGCTCTGGCGGCAAGCAAAGCATCTTTAACCTCGCCTTGGCGTTACTCAATCCTGGCGATGAGGTCATCATCCCAGCCCCTTATTGGGTTTCGTATCCGGATATTGTCAAAATCGCCGAGGGTGTGCCCGTGGTGGTACTCGCTGATCACACTCAGCAATTCAAAATCACCCCCGAGCAGCTGGATGCCGCCATTACCGATAAAACCAAGCTGGTCTTCTTTAACAGCCCCTCAAACCCCACGGGTGTCGCCTACTCACGAAAAGAATGGGAAGCCCTGGCTGAAGTGATCCGCAAATACCCACAGGTGTTTGTCGCGACCGATGACATGTATGAGCACATATTATGGACGGAAGAGCCTTTCAGTAACATCCTGATGGTCGCCCCCGATCTGTATGAGCGCACCTTTGTATTGAGCGGCGTTTCGAAAGCCTATTCGATGACGGGCTGGCGGATTGGTTATGCCGGTGGTCCAAAAGACATCATCACGCAGATGAAAAAGATCCAATCACAAAGCACCTCAAACCCCTGCTCCATTTCACAAGCAGCCGCCACAGAAGCATTGGATGGCCCGCAAGAGTGCATCAAAACCATGATCGAAGCCTTCAAGTCGCGTCATGATTATCTCTTAAAAGCATTAAATGAGATCCCTCAGGTCAGCTGTACCCCCAGTGACGGCACCTTTTATGCCTTTGCTAACTTCAAAGATCTGATTGAGAACAATAATGCAGGCCTGGACAGTGACGTCGCTCTTTGCGAGCACTTTATTACCGCGGCGAATGTGGCCATCGTGCCCGGATCGGCATTTGGTGCGCCTGGATACGCACGTTTTTCCTATGCCACCAGCCTCGAAACGTTAGAAGAAGCGGTGAAAAGAATCCATAAAGCAGTGCTTGACCTCGGCAATGGCCGCGGCTAGTATACTGCCCTCCAAGAGAGCATGATATTCCACAGTAGCTCAGTTGGTAGAGCAAGCGGCTGTTAACCGCTGGGTCGCAGGTTCGAGCCCTGCCTGTGGAGCCATGTTTTCTGATCAAAATACAAATCTAAAAAGTTAGGGTAGAGCATTAGAATGGGTAAAGGTGATCGACGTACACGTAAAGGGAAAATCAGCATTGGAAGCCATGGTATCTCCCGCCCTTCTGCAAAAAAGATTCGCGCCATCAAGCGCAAAGCCAAATCCACTAGCTAATTTTTATTTCTCGAGGATCCAGTGAGCCTCACACTCTTCGGCTATAAAAAGTGTTCCACGTGCCGTAAAGCTGAAAAAGCGCTTACTGAGTCCAATGTCGATTTTGAATACATCGACATCACAGAACAACCTCCCAGCAAGACGCAACTAAAAAGACTCATCACCCTAAGCGGTTTGCCACTCAACAAGTGGTTCAATACCAGCGGCTTGGTGTATCGCGAACTGAATTTAAAAGACAAATTAGCGTCGATGTCTGAAGCTGAGATGATTGAGCTGTTAGCCGGAAATGGAAAACTCATCAAACGCCCTGTCGTAACGGGCAAAGATACTCAAGGCGAAGACAACGTGACCGTGGGTTTTAAAGCGGATCTGTTTGAAACAACTTGGAGCTGACAGCTTCTGCTGTAAAGCTCAGTAAGCACGTCACCCCAAACTCGATTTGGGGTCCAGAGAACTAAAGCACCCAAACCCGCTTTAAGGAGGACTCCCGTTGGAACCTTGGTTAAACGAAAGCATTCAATGGTGGCACTGGATGCTGCTGGGCATTATCCTCGCTGGCGGCGAAATGCTCGTACCCAGCTTCTTTTTGTTGTGGATCGGCATCAGCGCCATGGTTGTCGGCAGCCTATTGCTTCTCTTCACTCTCAGCGTACAACTGCAACTGTTGCTGTGGGGCGCTCTATCGCTAATCTGCTTGATCACATGGTTTAAATTCGTTGCCCCTAAAATGCGCGACAAATCCAAATCTGGTATGGCACTCGAAGCCCTACGTGGCCAAGTGGGGACGGTGCTTTCTTACAATGAAGGGCGCGGGCAATTGCGCTTTCCAGCCCCCTTACTTGGGGAAGATGAGTGGCATTTTTTTTGTGACGCGCCTGTCAACGTTGGCGATAAAGTCAGAGTCTCTGACACCAGCGGCAATGCGCTCGTCGTCTCTCCAGTTAACTCATAACTCACCAGCTTAAGAAGGACACTCATCATGGCCAGTATTATTGTTATCTCAGCGTTAGTCATTGTCGCCATCACAACCATTGCCCTGGGAGTACGCACCGTTCCTCAAGGGCGAAAAGACGTCGTGCAACGACTGGGCAAGTACCACACCACACTCAACCCCGGCCTGAATTTAATTATCCCTTACGTTGATACGGTGGCCTACAAAGTCACAACCAAAGACATCGTCTTAGACATCCCTTCACAAGACGTCATCACGCATGACAATGCCGTCATCATTGCCAACGCCGTCGCCTACATCAACATAGTCAGCCCTGAAAAAGCAGTGTACGGCGTTGAAAATTACCAAATTGCAATTCAAAACCTGATCCAAACCTCACTGCGTTCCATTATCGGAGAAATGGCTTTGGATGACGCACTATCTTCTCGGGATCAAATCAAAGCAAAACTAAAAGAATCGATTTCCGATGACATCGCTGACTGGGGAATTGTGTTAAAAACCGTTGAAATCCAAGACATCAACCCTTCACCCACCATGCAATCCGCTATGGAAGAACAAGCCGCTGCTGAACGACAACGTCGTGCTGCGGTCACCACCGCCGAAGGGGAAAAACAAGCCGCCATTTTATCAGCAGACGGTCGCTTAGAGGCCTCCAAAAGAGATGCGGCGGCCAAAGTACAATTAGCAAAAGCCTCGGCTACCTCGATTGAACTCGCCAACGAAGCCATTGAATCCGGTAACGATTTATCCGTGATGTATTTACTGGGCGAAAAATACATTGAGTCGCTGGAAAACCTTTCGACATCTGAAAACGCCAAAACCCTGGTCTACCCAGCGGACTTAACCAATGCCTTTAAAGGCTTTTTAAGCAAACCTAACTGAGGCTAACTCTAAGCGAGCTGGTCCAATTGCTGGAAGATCGTATGACTGGCTCGTTCCATTTCAGCCAAGTGCTCAACAGCGCTGCTCTCTTTGCTTTGCTCAACAGACTCTAACGCTCGACGACCAGCCGTATGCATCGACCTCAAAGGCTCTTCCAGGTTACTAAAACCAGGTTTCTGAGCGTATTTTTGACCTTCACCTTGGTAGTACCATTGGCCTGCCCGGCTAGAGGCATGGTCAGCCACCTCATCCGAACGTAAGCTTGCCACTCCCGCGTAGGCGCGATAAATATTGTTTTTCCAAACAATAATGTCGAGTTTCAGACTATCAAATGAAGAGTCATCGCTGGCAACCGAAATCATTTTGCGCATACCATCTGCACTTTCAACCAACGCCTTAACCGAATCCGTGGCTTGATCGTTGTTATCAACCTGCTCTTGACTGCGCTCAACAATTAACTTGATGTTTTTATCAGACTCCACCGTTTGATGTTTGATTTGATCTACTAGCTGAGTGATTTCATCCGTCGTTTGGTTGGTTTTTTGCGCCAAGTTACGAACTTCATCCGCAACCACGGCAAATCCCCGACCTTGCTCTCCGGCACGAGCCGCTTCGATCGCTGCGTTAAGTGCTAACAGGTTGGTTTGTTCTGCAATGGCCGCAATGGTGCTAACGAAACCCACAATTTGCTCTGCCAGTCCTTTCAACTCAGAAACATTTTCGTAACTGGTTTTCGCTACTGAAGCAATCTCTTGTAAAGACTTAACCGACTCATCAAGATTAGAAGAGACTTCATCGAATAATTTGTTGGTCGCATCCAATTGGCTGTCTTGATTTTTTAACGATGTGGCAGTATCCGAAATCGAATCACGAACCATCTCAGTCATGTTATTGGCCTCAAAAATAAGGCGCTTAAATTGATTCGCACTGTTGAGGGTCTGACTGTGTTGGCGGTCATTTTCAGCTTGAGAGGATCTATGTTGCGCCAAATCAGATTCGAGCTGAGCAATTTTTTGTTTGTACTGCTCGATTTCGGCTGACTTGTCTTCCTGCATCGGCATATTTTTTTGTCCAAACCACATAGTAGGTGCTCCAAAAAACAGTGTTGGGATAACGGTCTTGAATATTGTTTGCTCGCCTGTATACCTAAAACCTCAAACCCTTGTAGAAGGTCAAAACAGCTTAATTCAATTAAAGCAGAGATTTACAAAATAACTAGGTAAATCCTGGCGTTATTCATAAATCGAACCGCCCGATTCTTTTTGTAAATACGGCATCAATTTGGGATGCAAATTGAGTTTGGCCCCGAGCAAAATGAGGTTCCAATAATGCCCCGAAAACACCCGATCCAAATGAATGGATTCCGGCGTCGGTTGAAACAGTTTTAACCCTTGAAAGACAGACTTCCGAATTTTTTCAGCCACCTTACGATGCAAATCCGTTTGGGAAAAATCGTAAACCTGATCCTGAAAAGGCTGCAAAATAATATCCAACCACTGATGATAATACGCTCCATCCAAAGCCGGCGTATCCGGCCGCCTCAAACCTCGAGCCTTTAACAACGCCTCAATTTGATCATAGCGTCGATCCAAACAGGCCAGCACCAGCTCCTTTAAGGGGTTAATCATGTCCTCTGGCAAGTCCTTTATGGCACCAAAATCATAAATAATTAATTGCCGATCCCCCGACTCATTGATGCGATACGCAAAATTGCCTGGGTGCGGATCAACATGGAGGGTCTTTAATTGAAATAATTGCTCGCACACCATGTTAAATAATCGATCGCCAATCCAATTACGATCCTCAACCGACTGCTGTGAAAGCGCATCATCATTTAACCCCATGCCGTCTTCATAACTCAACGTCAAAATCTGTTGCGTACTGTAAGCCCCATGCACTCTCGGGATCACCATACTGGCATCTTGCTGGTAAAACTCTTGAAATCGGACTAAGTTTTGGCTTTCAGACGCGTAATCCAACTCTTTAAACAACAAAGTTTTCACTTCTTGAAACAAGGCTTCAATGACATTGGGATCCACTTTTAATAGCCCTCCCAGTTGGAATAACTGCCTGAGATGCTTTAAATCGGCTTCGCAACTTTCCCGAACGCCAGGGTACTGAACTTTGACAATGACTTGCTCACCATTGGCGAGTTGAGCTCGATGTACCTGCCCGATGGACGCGGCCGCGTGGGGCTCCTGTACCATACTGTGCAAGAGCTCTTCAGCGTTCTCACCCAATTGCGCCTTGATTTGTTCTTCAATAACTGAAAAAGGCATGGGCTGAGAAGTATTTTGTAAAGTGGCCAGCGCTTCGGCAATTTCAGGCGGGAAAATGTCCTTCATTTGGGAGGCAATTTGCCCCACTTTCATTACAGCCCCTTTCATTTGCCCTAGGGTCTCCGCCATTTCATCGCCAATTCGTTGATAAAAATCACTCAACGACGCTTCTTTTGCTTCTGAAGACTGAAACAACCCTTTCATATGACGAGAGGCCGTATGCGTCGCGACCCGAGCAGACAAAGATGCCAACTTTAAAATACGTTGTTTCGGTGTCGCTACAAAGCCCGAGGCTTTTTGAGTTTCTGATGTTGATTCGTGGCTTTTTGGCATAATGGAGATATCGAACACTTTCTATTTCTTTTAAAACCGTCAATAAAACGGTCAGTCAAATTATCTAATCATACTGTAATTAGCATAGACGCTTTAACAGGACCAGCACGGCTCCAGTACCCCCCAGTTGCGCCGGTGCCGATACGAACGCCAATACAGAGGGCCAGGCTTTCAACCATTGCGCCACAAAGCTTTTTAACTTAGCAACACCTTCTGTATCACTGTGCAACCCTTTACCGTGAATCACACACACCACTCGACAGCCTCTTTGAGCCGCTGCACTTAAAAAAGACCGCAACGCTTCTCGCGCCGCTTCAAGCTTATAGCCATGCAGATCCAGCTCATCTTCTACGGGCAGCTGCCCGGTGCGCAACTTCTTGAGCAAACGCGTTTGAATACCGGGTCGAACGAAACGCAACACCTCACTACCACTGACAGGGGTTTGGTACTCCATAGACCAGTCACATGATGCATCAAACGCATCATAGGCGTCTTCGGTATCCATCATTGAGATACCGTTTTTTTGTTTATTTTTGGGGTTCGTTTTGGGCTTTGTTTTGGGTGTGGGCCGAAAATGCACACGCCCAGTTTCAGCCAAAGGTTGCACACCTCGCATCTGAGATTTAAATAGATTATCCTCATCGTTTTTGTCGGTCGTCATTATGCTGAAACCTGTTGTCATCATTGTCTGTATGGGGCTGATTATTTATTGTATCAGACGCCTGATGGCCCCTGCCCGACCTGACTTAAAACATTCATTGAGAATACTGGGGTTACTGATCGCAGCCACAGGTGGCCTTCTGGCCATCACAGGCAAATTGCATATCTTAGGGGTACTCTTAGCTGGCTTGATTCCGGTATTTCGAACACTAGCGCCCTGGGTTCTCCGCGCCCTACCAGGCCTGTTACGCCACTGGCACCGACGACAACAACCCAATCAAACCTCCAGCACACACCAGCGGAACCCTCACAACACAACGGCTACGGCCATGAGCACAGCTGAGGCCTATGAAATTTTAGATTTAAAACCCGGTGCCAGCAAAGAAGAGATCATTCAACGCCACAAACAACTGATGCAAAAAAACCACCCTGACCGAGGCGGAAGTGACTATTTGGCGTCGAAAATTAATTTAGCAAAAAAAGTTTTGTTAGCGACCTTAGAATAATCTAGCTCGATCGCTCAACAGACACAGAAGCCTGCTCATTTTTACCTTCTTGACGCAAAAGGTCTAAGCCTTTTTGATTCACTGCGGTCATTTTTTGCTGCTGTCGTTGCAGATCTTGTTCGATCGACAATACCAACGAACGATCTTGATCATTCAACGTTTTATCCACCTTTAATTCGGCAATCAACCGATGAGCAGGCGTTAAGGTATCATCAAAAAATCGCTTCAAGAATTGAATGGTGCTGCCACCTGTCCCTTCAGCTCGACTTTGATTGGCCTTAGGGGGTACCGAGAAAATCGCTTTATTCACGTATTCGCCATGACGCAAACGATGTTTCGCCACCCAATACGATATTTGCAACAACTTCACTTTAATCTCTGTTGTCGGCTGATTGAAAACCGCCAATGAGCTGACTTCTTCATAGGTTTCAATCAAGGTTTGTTGATGCACATCCGGTCGGGTTAACACATCAAACGCCCGCATCATGGAATCAATTGGATCCGACCCTAACTCCGTGTAAGGCAACTCCTTCAGCAACACCTTAGAGAGTTTTTCAAAATAAGCGGGCTCATTCTCATAAGCCGATCGCAACTCAGCAACTTTAATAAACACATCCGCCAGTTTATACATGCTGCTATTAGCCCCCGTTTGACCCGGAACCATGGGCGGACGCTCCCCGAAATACTGTTGACCGGTATACGCATCCATTAAAGTCGCATCACCCAAGCCCTCGTACAACACGCCTTCCGGCGGATACAAAGATTGCTGCCCCTCAAAAAATGGCGATGTTTGAAACCACGATGCCAGCTGTTGATCTGCGCGCTTCACCCCCTCCATCAACAACGCCTGTCCGCCCGCCTCACCTTTAAGCATTTTTTCAAGACCCTTAAAGACAATTTCAGAGGCCATACGAGCTGGATACACACTCAAACGTTCAGCAACACCCGTTCGCCCCTCAACAGCTTGAATGGGCAAACGCACATCCGGGTAAGTCGCCGCCGGCGTATTCACCAACATGGTTTCAAATACCTTATGCGCACGCCGATAACCCTCAATCATGTCATCAAAGCCCGACAAATCGCCAGACTTCACTTTTTGATAACCGGAAAACACCTGCCGCATTTGATATTCCATCAACACATGGTTGAAGCGAAAATTATGCTCAGGCAAACCACCAACCGCATCGTTGAAACCACAATCCGTTTTAATCATCGCGATGGCGTGCAAAATCTCGTTAGGGTTATCGTAATCTAAGGTGTCAAAGTCCAGGGTATCAAGGTTCATGACATCTGAACCAACGCGATCAGGCAAGGTAGCTGGGAGTAAGGTGTAGCTGTGATAGACAAACTCTTTTTGTTGTAATCCAGTCGCTTGATTGGCCATGGCAGAAATAACCGACAGCGGACTGGGCACGACAGGCGAAATTGTCGGCTCGCCATGAAGTACCCCTTCAAACAAAAAGCCGCGCACTAACCACTGCGCGTACACAGACAAACTTTGAATTTCCTGCGCCTGCTCTCGCTGCGCCTCTACTGATCGCGCTTGTTTAAACCCAGAAATCAATGATTGAGTAGCATCAATCAAGCTAACATCCAATGCCATGACGGCTTTGCGCAATTGATTTTTTGCCAACAAGCCTTGTTGACCGCCCTCTAATTGCACCGCCATAGTGTTGGCCAAATCGGATATAACGGCCAGCTCGCCAGTCAATGGCTGCACGGGTTGTTTGGGCAGAAAATCCATCTTGGCACCTGAAACCTCAGGATTTTTCCAAATATAGTTTTGCAGCTGCGCCACATGTTTGGACGACCAAGAAACATTGCCAATATTCGCCAAATAAGACACCCCACCATTACCCAATGTTGGGTATCTCTGAGAGCGAGATTGAATGTTCAAAGAGTCTGGTTTAATACCAACATCAATCACACCCTTAAAATTCACACCAGTTGATGTCTTCAGACCAGCTGATGTCGACGCTGACGACTGCTGAAAATGCGTAACGGCGTTGGGTAAAATGTGTTGCGAAAGTTTGGCGGTTTGAAAAGTTTTAGAAACTAAAGTCTGCATTTTTAACTACGAACCCTACTGCAAAATTGATCCATAAATTTTATAAAAATTTTAACCTATTGATTTAATTAGCGCTACAGATCAAACACAACAAAGTCAGGTTGATTTATTTTTAAGACCCTCAACTCGAAATCAACACAAACTTTGGTTTATACTAATCTTGTATTACCAACCATATATCTTGCAATATTTTAATAAATAAGGCTGCTTATGCTGAAAACATTAGAAGCAACAATTGATAAAGATGGTCAGATACATTTCGCTCACCCCGTTACATTTAAAAACGCATGTAGAGCGCTTGTGACCATTTTAGATGAGCCAAATAATGAAAATTTAGAAACCACTTTTTTCTCAGAACCGAGCTTATCAGCCGATTGGTTAAAACCCGAAGAGGATGAAGCATGGTCACACCTACAGTAGGATCAGTCATCCTTATTCCTTTCCCTTTTTCCGACCTTTCTGCTTCAAAATTAAGACCCGCTCTCGTACTGGCTTTTTCCGGAAAAGATGATTGGATATGCATGCAAATTACAAGCAAGCAATATGCTGACCCCTTAGCGATCGTTTTAAATAATGATGACTTTATTGAAGACTCTTTAAACAAGACAAGCTATGTTCGACCAGGAAAAAATATTTACAGCCAATCAAACCCTATTTAGGCGCATTATAGGCCCTATTTCTAACAAAAAACTTCAGCACATTAGAAATCAAATTACTGCCCTGATTAACAAAGGTTAAGCAATCGGCAAGGTCACCCCTTTTTGACCTTGGTATTTACCACCACGATCCAAATAAGACGTTTCACAAACTTCATCCGATTCAAAAAACAACATCTGCGCCACACCTTCATTGGCATAAATTTTTGCCGGCAGGGTCGTGGTGTTGGAAAATTCCAAGGTCACATGGCCTTCCCACTCTGGCTCTAGCGGCGTGACATTCACAATAATCCCACACCGCGCATAGGTCGATTTGCCCAAACAAATGGTCAGAACATTGCGAGGAATACGAAAGTATTCAACTGTTCTGGCTAAGGCAAAAGAATTAGGTGGAATGATGCAAACGTCATCAGACACATCCACAAAACTGCCTTCATCAAAGGCCTTGGGATCCACCGTCGCTGAACGTATGTTGGTAAAAACTTTGAATTCTTTAGCGCATCGCACATCGTAACCGTAGCTCGAGGTACCATAGGAAATCACACGCTCACCACTTTCTCGCGAGCGTATTTGCTTAGGCTCAAAGGGTTCGATTAAACCATGTGATTCAGCCATGCGCCGAATCCATTGATCAGACTTTATCGTCATTGTCAGTTATCCTGTTATTGTCAGTTATCCTGCTTCAGTCAGTCATTTTTTCTTTAAAAAAGCCAAGGCGCTTCTTCGCGACGTTTGGCTTCATACGCTTTTATCTGATCAGCCGCCTGCAACGTTAACCCAATATCATCCAACCCTTCGAGCAAACACTGCTTGCGAAACGCATCAATCTCAAAACCATGTGTTTGCCCATTGGGCTCAATGACTTGTTGCGCCGCTAAATCAATCGTGAGCTGAAAGGGGTTATCAATACTCGCTTGCTGCTCGGCTTCAAACAAAGCTCTAACCTGAGACTCAGGCAACACAATACAAAGCAACCCGTTTTTAAAACTGTTGTTGTAAAAAATATCGGCAAAACTCGGCGCGATGATGCAACGAAAACCATATTGCTGAAGAGCCCAAGGGGCATGCTCACGACTGGAACCGCAGCCAAAATTTACCTCGGTTAATAAAATATTGGCATCCGTATAGGGCGGCTGATTCAGAACAAAATCAGAATTCAGCGGACGCTTACTGTGATCTTGACCCGGCTCGCCCGCTTCCAAGTATCGCCAGCCATCAAATAAGGTTTCACCAAACCCAGTACGACGAATCGACTTTAAATATTGCTTAGGAATGATCTGATCTGTATCAATATTGGCAATCGGCAAGGGCGCCACTTTCCCAGTGAAATTTTCAAATACGTTCACGTTTTTTTTAATCCTTATCTTTGCTCTTACTAGCCCGCAGGCATTTGCCTAACATCGGAAATCACCCCCGCCACAGCAGCAGCGGCCGCCATTGCTGGGCTCATTAAATGCGTGCGCCCCCCGTGCCCCTG
>CAZECE010000054.1:0-3926 GCA_964510525.1 uncultured Pseudomonadales bacterium
CTTATTACATCGGCGAAGGCGATCAACAACTCAAATTAAATTTACAAGATAAAAAATTCCACGACACGCTCGCCAATGATTTTACACGGCAGTTTGAAGCCGTCAAAACCTGCATTCAAAATGCCGGCGGACACTTTATGAGTTGCAGCACGGAAGAGGCTTTATTGCCGACAATGGGGAGGCATTCGACATGACAGAAGACCCGATAGCCGCTACCCTCGCGCAACTCAAACCCATCGAAGAACTGGCGCCAGTCTCCAGCTGGCCACCCGCCGCCGGTTGGTGGGTGTTAGCTGCAGGGATATTACTGTTGTTGATCTTTGGCACCCCCAAACTCCTAAACATCATCAAACAACGCCGCTACCGAAAGCAAACCCTTGACTTACTGATCTCCATCGAAACCCAGTTTCAAAAACACCAAAACACTCGCCAAGCCCTTAACGATGTGATGAGTCTGATGAAGCGCATCGCTATCGGTTTATATGGTCGTGAACAAGCGGCCGCACTGACCGGCTCCGCTTGGATCGAATTCCTTGACAACGCACTCCCTCAACCCTGTTTTGGCCGACAAGTGCCAGAAGAATTGTTGACACTACGTTATCAAAACAACCCTCAACAAGCCGATGTAAAACACTTGATAAAACTCTCTCGACACTGGATTGAACAACTCGATTTTAAAACTCTGCAACCCAAGTACGATAACAAGTACGATAAAAATGTCGAGGTAAACCATGCTGAGCTTTGATTTACCCTGGATCTTCATGATATTACCGCTACCAATACTATTTCGGTTACTACTCACCCCTAAAGACACTCAACACACCAGCGCCTTACGCGTCCCTTTTTTCCAGCACGCAAAAAACTGCCACCGTGATACCGCGATTGGATCCGGCTCTTGGTGGCACAGTCTGCTGCTTGGCTTAATTTGGTTATTATTGGTTACCAGTGCGGCTCAACCCTCCTGGGTCGGTGAACCCCTTGAGCTACCCTCATCAGGTCGCGATCTTATGCTGGCCGTCGATATTTCAGAAAGCATGAAAACCCCCGATTTTTCGTTGAACAATCAACAGGTCGATCGACTGGTCGCAGTGAAAAGCGTGCTACGCGATTTTATCAAGCGTCGCGAACACGACCGCATTGGCCTGGTTCTTTTTGGCAGCCAAGCGTATTTGCAAACCCCACTCACCTTTGATCGCACCACCGTGCAACAACTGCTAGAAGAAGCCCAAATAGGCATGGCCGGCCCACAAACAGCCATTGGCGATGGCATAGGCTTGGCCTTAAAACGCTTACAAGCCCACGCTTCTGCAAGCCGAGTTTTGATCTTATTAACCGACGGGGCCAACACCGCAGGCGCCATTAAACCTCGCAAAGCCGCCGAATTAGCTGCCACTTCCGGTTTGAAAATTTATACTGTTGGGGTTGGCTCAGACCAAATGGTGACGTCTGGCCTCTTTGGGTTAGGGCGCCAAGTCGTCAACCCATCCGCTGATCTCGACGAGCAAACACTGAAAGATATCGCCAAACTCACCGATGGCCAATACTTTCGCGCTAAGGATCTCAAAGAGCTCAATAAGATCTATGCATTTATCGATGAATTGGAGCCTATTGAAGTCGATAAAGACGTGGTGCAACCGAAAAAACGTTTATTCCATTGGCCGCTCACAGCAGCCTTATTGCTCAGCTTATTACTGCTCTTAAGCATGACGCAGCGAATCCCCACTCTCCATCTAGGAAGTGCGTCATGAACGAACTCATCGCCTTTCATTTTATTAGACCCTGGTGGTTACTGACTCTGATCCCTTGGCTGATCTTCGGCTTTTGGCGCTGGCGCCACATCCACACCCAACAAAGTCCATGGTCTGAGTGGGTTGACCCACACTTATTGCCCTATGTTCTGATTGAGTCACGCTCGCAACAAACACAAGCCAAACCAATCAACAAAATTCTCACAAACTCAATTGGGTTTCAGCTGATGAGCTTTTTAGCCATTTTGGCACTGGCTGGCCCAACCTGGAAACAATTGCCTATTCCAGTGATAAAACCTAACGATGCCTTGGTGATTGTGCTCGATTTATCGCTATCGATGAACGCTGAAGACTTAAAACCCAGCAGATTGGATCGTGCGCAACATAAAATTCGCGACATCCTGGCTTTAAAAAAAGGGCATCAAGTTGGGCTCGTCACTTACTCCGGAGACGCACACATTGTCACCCCCTTAACCGACGATGACGCCACCATCGAAGCCATGCTGCCGGCGCTGAACACCTTGATCATGCCCGTCATTGGCAGCGAACCGCTCAGCGGCATAGAAATGGCCACCAATCTTTTCAAACAAGCCTCACTGACTCAAGGCCGTATTTTGTTGATGACGGATGGAATCAAACCGAAAGACAGGCGCTTAATCAGCCGACACATCCAGCGCCACGGTTACCAACTCTCCGTTTTAGGGATTGGTACCGAACAAGGCGCCCCCATTCCCCTACCCAATGGGACTTTTGTAAAGGACGCCGAAGGTAAAACCGTGCTGCCTAAACTGCCCGTCATGATGTTGCAACAACTGGCCACGGAGTCCAATGGGTTGTATCAAACATTACAGGTCACCGACAAAGACATCCAGACGCTATTGCCTCCCCCCTTACACCTCGACTTATTAAATCCAGACGATTTAGACTCCTCCATTGAAAAACAATTCGACCAATGGGAAGACATGGGACCTTGGTTGATTCTACTGATATTACCTTGGGTCGCATGGCAATTTCGACGCGGCTTGATTTTTTGCTTACCCATATTACTGCCCACCACACTGTTTATACTCAGTCAGGGCATGCCCCCTGCCGTTCATGCTCAAGAAACTGAAAACAACACAACAGAAAAACCGTTCTCCTTATGGCAAACCGTTTGGAAACGAGCCGATCAACTGGCTCAAGAAGCCTATGAACAGGAAGACTACAAAAACGCTGAAGCCGGCTTTACCTCCCCAGAGCGAAAAGCCTTAGCCGCCTACCATCAAAACAACTTTGAACAGTCGCTGGAATATTTCCAACAAGTAGAGTCTGATTCCAGTAACACCCAAACCCGTTACAATCAGGCCACCACCATGGCGCACGCCCGACAATTTGAACAAGCCATTGCACTCTATGATGAAGTGCTAGCAGAAAACCCAGATCATGAGCGTGCTTTGCATAATAAAGCATTATTGGAATCGTTACTCGAACAACAGCAGCAGCAAAATCAACAGGGCCAAAATCAACAGGGCCAAAATCAACAGAACCAAGATCAACAGAGCCAAGATCAACAGAGTCAGCAATCCGACCAAAACCAACAATCGGACCAAAGTCAGCAAAGCCAGGGCCAGCAAAACCAGCAGAGTCAAGAAGGCCAGCAAGGAGAGCAATCTGAACAAGCTCAACAAAAATCGGAAGCTGACGAAAATTCAGAGCAAAATGAAGCATCACAACAAGCAACAACAAGTGATGAATCCGAAGAAGAACCCAACTCAGAAGAACAGGCCATGGCCCAACAAAACCAACAAGGTGAGGAAAACACTGAAGAAGAAAATCCTGATCAGCAAGCTCTCATGAGACAACAACCATCGGATGAAGAACAAAACCAAGAGCAACAACAAGCCTTAATGCAATGGTTACAGCAGGTCCCAGATGATCCCAGCGGACTGTTAAGACGCAAGTTTTTGCTACAATCACAACAGCGCCAAAATGATCGAAATCAACGTAACCCACAAAATCAATCAGAACCTTATTGGTAGCGCCGAACTAATGACTCAGGAAAAAACAATGCCAAGCCTTTTCAAGACCCACGTTTTCTGGTTCATGTTAATCACTTTGAACCTGTGCAGCTCTTACAGCTGGGCCGATCTAATGGCCCGCGTAGACCGCACCCAAATCAATCAAAATGAAAGCCTAACC
>CAZECE010000055.1:0-32069 GCA_964510525.1 uncultured Pseudomonadales bacterium
GTTTGACTCAGGTGTGTTTGACTCAGGTGTGTTTGACTCAGGTGTGTTTGACTCAGGTGTGTTTGACTCAGGTGTGTTTGACTCAGGTGTGTTTGACTCAGGTGTGTTTGACTCAGGTGTGTTTGACTCAGGTGTGTTTAACTTAGGTTTATTTGACTTAGGCGAGTCTTTTGGCAGCTCAATCACAAACTGTGAGCCGCAAGGCTCTAAGTTCTGCGCATAAATTCTACCGACGTGAAACCCGATGATCTCTTTACAAATCGCCAATCCCAGCCCCGTACCAGCGGTACCCGATTTGGTTTTGCTGCTTTGAAAAAACTTATCAAAAATACTGCTGCACTCATCTTCCGGAATACCAACACCTTGATCCGATACAGAAATCCACACGCCCTCTACATTGTCAGTATCTGTCTTACGCCGGCCAAAGGGCATTTTTTTGCATTGGATGGATATTTGAATGACGCCTCGAATCGGTGAAAATTTCACGGCATTGGACAGAATATTCCAGGCAACTTGGGTTAACTTTTTTTCATCGCACTCAATTAACAATTCGTTTTCAGACGCAACCCACTCAACGACCAGCTCTTTTTCCAATAACAAAGGATCAAAACTTTGAATCGTTTTTTCGAATAAGGTGACAACATCCGTGGGCTGAAACTCATATTCCGATTTACCTGATTCCAGCTTACATAAATCCAATAAATCATTAACCAAGGCCATTAAACGTTCGCCACTGTTCACAATGTCTTGCAGGTTTTTTCGATGACGACCCAGATCCCATTGATCACTGCGCTTGATACCCGCGTTTGCAAAGCCCAGGATCGCGTGCATTGGGGTCCGTAATTCGTGCGACACATTGGCAATGAATTCAGATTTCAGCTCATTGGCTTCTTCCGCCACTTCTTTGGCTTCTTTTAACTCACGCGTTCGAGAAGCCACCGTCGTTTCGAGTGCCTGTTTATTTTGATAAATATTTTCCTTCATCTCAGTAAACGCATCGGTTAAAACGTCGATTTCATTCACTAAAGCTTTTGGCAATCGTACATTAAAATTACCATCGCCAATCGCACTGGCCGCTTTTGCTAACCGATTAAGCGGCTGCACCACGGTAAAAAGCAGCATCAGCGCCATCATCCCCATCACCACCAAGGCAATCAAGTTGGTGAGAATGCTGGCCTGTCTAATTGTTGAAAAGGCCGCCTCGCCACTGGCGACGTACGCTTGGGCACGACTGTTCTCAACCGCAATCAGCTCTAACAACACCGAATCCGCTTGTTCCAATAACGCGTTCAACTTAGTTTGATTTTGTCGAACATATTGAACTGGAGCAGCCATCTTTTTAGCAGATTGCATCATGTTAGCGGATTGCATCATGGATTCCAGATCCGAAATCACAACATCCAATTCACTCAACGACTCGCTTTGCTGATTTGAGGTTGAGGAGAGCGTGCTGACTTTTTTAATGTGAGCTTTAACGTCTTCAAAACGAGCATGCAGCTCGTTTGAATTAAACGTACCTACATCTGCCTGCGGCCATGCAGACCGCCATTGCAATAACGCCACCCGAGACTGGCCAAGCAACTGAATAGCCTGCATAGGACCTTGATAGATGTCATCAATATGATTAGAGGTATTTGAAGTGGTTAGAAAAACACGATGAGTGCTACCAACAAGCAATAACATAAAAACCGCAAATGCCAGCATCAATTTGCTTAAAATAGACTGGCTCCTTGCTGGCATTACTTTCATTCCCTGAAAATGGTGATGGGCTTAAACAAGTATATGCACTGTGTATTGTGTTATCCAGGCTCGAAAAAAATGAAGTTTTTTTTATTATTTTGAATGATAAAGATCACAACAAATTCATTCGGTTAACATCAATAAGCCAGTCATACTGAGCGATTACGCCAAAAATACGGCGCCCAAAAACCGGTTCCGTCGTATTTTTTTGGCCATACACTCTATACTGACATTATTCTTCAAGTACTGGGGTTATTCCTTAAGATGAATTTGGATCGGGGGCGTGGGGTTTATGAGCATTGGCATTTTGTCGGTCAACAATACTGAACAGTTCAGCAAACTCCAGAATCAAATTAACGAATCGGCCATTCGTCTCACCACAGGAAAAAAAATCAACTCCGCCAAAGACGATGCCGCGGGCTTAGCCATCGTCAGTCGTTTGGAAGCCATATCCAGAGAATTTAACGTCGGTGTTCGCAATGCCTCTGATACCATTTCCGTATTAGACACCGCCGACAGTGCGGTTTCCGGCATTCAAGATGGCCTGCAACGGCTGCGCGAATTATCCGTGCAAAGCGCTAATGGCATTTTGTCTGATAGAGACCGCTCGGCCATTGCTTCAGAAGCCAACCAAATCAAAGCTGAAATCAATCGAGTCTTAGAAACCACCTCCTTTAACGGTCGCAACATTTTAAGTGAAGATCAATCCTTTGATGTGCAACTGGGCGGTGGCGAAAGCAACAAAATAGCGTTCTCGACACAATCGGTCACTGCACAGCTCAGTGGCGCTGGCCTGAATGACATCGACCTCAGCACCCAAGCCGGTGCCAACGATGCCATTAGCCGCATTGATTCATTGCTGGATGTAACGTCAAACAGCCGCAGCTCTTATGGCGCCGTGAGCAACCGGCTCAGCTCTGCTGTCGATAATTTATCGGATCGGTTGGTCTCTGTAAGCTCCAGCCAAAGCCGAATTGAAGACACCGATTATGCCGCGGAGTCCGTCAAACTCAATCGTTCGTTACTGTTAGAGAATGCCGCAATTGCCGTACAAGCCCAAGCCAACGCCAGCGCGGAAAGCGTTTTGTCCTTGTTGAATACTTAAAAACCTAATACTTAAAAACCTTAAGTTGCTCTTGAAGAGGCAGCTTTTAATATTGCAACCGTTTTTGGATGTCTATTATAAACAGCCGCCTTAAATGCATTCATTTTAAAGTCGTCTTCATGGGAAATATCAGAGCCCTGATCAATAAGTACAGACACTACTTCATGATGACCTTCCCTCGCAGCCATAATTAAAGCAGTCGCGTTATTATGATCAACCTGATCAAATGCAGCCCCCTTCTCAAGTAACTTAGCCACCGTTTCTGCATTGCCTTTACGAGCTGCCATCATCAAGGCCGTCTCTCCATCTGCATTCGCTTGATTGATATCAGCGCCCTTTTCAATAAGTACAGGCACTGCTTCATTTAGATTTACCCTCACTGCCGAAATTAAAGCAGTTACTCCATTTTTATCAGCCTGATCAACACAGGCCCCCTTCTCAAGTAATTTAGCCAACGTTTTTACTTTGCCTTTACTAGCCGCCGCAATCAAGGCCGTCATTCCAGAGTCATCCGCTTGATTGATATCCGCGCCCTGTATTAGTAATTCGTTTACCAAACAATGGTGGTCTTTTTTTGCAGCCTCAATCAAGGGGGTACCGCTATATTCTCCCTCAAGATGAATATTCTTTTTCGCTTTAATTAATGCCTCGGCAATAACAACTTCATCATTTTGTATGGCTGTTATCAATGGCGTTTCATCATTTGATTTAGCCAAATAAACGCCTAATCGACCGTCAGTTCCTTTATAAAAAACATTAGCTTCTGGGCTGTTCGTATTAATTCGGAGTAATAAGTTTGGCGGTAATTGACTCACTGTTTCAACTATACTCGCAGGATGCGAGCGCATTATATTTAATACCTCACGAGCAGATAGGGAGGATATCAATTCAAACTTAATATCTTGTGAAAGGTTTTGAAATCCTTTTTCAGAGTCCGGTTGAACTTGTGTATCAGATCGAGCAGATGCATCGGATAAAAAGTTATTAGAATTTTTGTTTATGTCGCATTTTTGTCTACCAATAATCATCAACTGCACAAACTATCAAGCAATTTTAAAAGCATTGTTAAACGCATTTTTAGAAACATAATGAGGAAATGAACCTACTCTCTCTTTAATTGAAAAGGCTGCTTTTACTGCCATTTTAATGTGATGAGGATGTTTTTTAAACGTATCTAAGCTTTTAGTTTTTTTGAAACACCCATTATGATTAATACAACTTCTTTGAATTATTCTGACCAATCTACGCAAGTCGCGATTTTTTAGATTAGAGTTTCCAGAAACTTTAGGAGCATATTTAATAACTTTATCGATAACTAATTTACTTGATGCCATTTCTATTAATACGTTCTTACGATCTTTGGTAATACTATATATGTTATTTTTAACGTCAGACTCAATAAACTGCTTTATTTCGTCAGAACTAAAAGGCGTTTCGAAGCTTACTCTCTTTACCTGATTATTTTCGTTAACAACAATATCAGCGAGCATTGTGAGTCCTTTTGAATCACTATTTCGAACGTCCTGATCAGGGGATTCGCTACGAATAATAGACATATTAGCGAGAAACTGGAGCCCTTTTGAACTGCTGTTTCGGGCATCCTGAGAAGAAAGTTGTCGCGCATTTTGGATTGTTGGAGTATCAACTGAGTTTGTTTGCTGCATTAATGTATTAGCATGCACCTCAGCTAATCGAGTTAAACTTTTTCCTCTTAGATTTCCAGCATTAGGATTTATTAAATTGGCATTGAATGAGGTTGGATTGGTCGTTGGATTCATCGTTTTTATTCCACTTAATTAGTTAATGGTTGTCTGCCGCACTCGACTCAAGAGATTAAATATTATACTAATGATCAAAAATAAAGCAACAAAAATTAACCAAACCGAATCAATACAAACTAAATGCTGAATCATCTTGTAACACTCATCCCCAACAAGTCAGCTTCAACTCGTCATATTCAACTCGTCATATTCAACACCCCCTAGATCAAAACACATGCAATTCATTGTATTAAATGCTATAAGGTGGGCACTTTGGCAAAATACAGAGTTACTTCCCATGATTCAGAAAAACAACAACTGCATACCAACTCCCCCTAATAGCCTGAATAGCCTACAAGCTCAAGACGCATCCAATGACAGCGTTCCTGACAACAGCGAGCACTTGAGTCTGTTGTCAAAAGCAGGGCCCACTACAGGCATTATCATCGGCAGAGTCCATGATGCGATAGCAGATACAATGAAATCAGTTCGCGACGCGTTATTCCCTCAGTTGAACCCTCAAGATTATTTAGCATTTGCAAATCAAGTTATTGATCCTAAAGGTAAAATCGATTCCGATTGCTTCCACCTTCAGGACAATAAAAATCAGCAATTACTTATTAGTGTTCTAGAAAAAATAATTTCACTTAAAGAGGAAAAAGACAGTTCAGATGATAATTTTAGTGGCTTTAATTTTTTTGACTGTCCTCTAGATAAACAACAAGAAATCATTAATCGGTTAAAAAAAGAACGGCAAAAAAGTACCCTATGCGAAGCGCATATGATTAGCTGACTTTTTTCACACTCTTCGCAACTCCCAGCCTTTCCGATACCTGGTATCATAGCCCCTCATTTTTGGAGACCTTCGCCATGCCGCTCGCGACTACTCGGACCCGTTTTTTTGGCTTATTGAGCCTTTTGTGCTGTTCTTTGACCTTATTTGGCTGCGGTGGCGGTGGTGGTTCCGGTGATGGCAGCGATGGAGACCCCCGTGCGATTAACCAAGATCCCGAGATTAACTTAACCGCCACCGCGCTCACCCTAATCACCCCCAACCCCGAAATTGGCTTCCCGATTCAGGCCGAAATCAGCCTGATGAGCGACAAACCCGCTGAAAACGTCAGCGTGTCTTTGTTCATCATGGAGCCGACCGACGACCCAGAAGCCGAGGTAGCACAAACCCCAATTGGCAGTAACATCATTGAGAAACTCTCGACCACAGAAGAAACCTTCCCATTGGACGTCAACATACCCTCGAGCGTGGATACTGCCGGGGAGTACAACATTGTCGCCATCGTTGATCCAGCCGATGAGTTTTTTGAAACCGATGAGGACGACAACTCAGCCGCCCTCTCCACGATGCTGAGCCTCCCCCTGAACCCAAACATCTTCATCTCCGAACTCGAACTCGATCGAGCTTCCCTCGAGATCAAAACCACTGATTTCGATCCAAGCACCGACCTCACCGAAGACAACGTGTATAACGCCGATGCAGCCGCCACGCTGACCGTTGGTGCCGATGGACTTGAAGCGGACCAAACCATCGATATCGAGGCCTTTGCCACGCTGCGCTTAATGCGTTCGGACGTCGGCACACAACACGATGTGCCTTTGTACTTATGGAACACCGCAGAAGAACGCTATATGAATGCCTACGGCGTGGATCCCAGTGGTAACAGTTCAGGTGGTACCGAAGAATGGCTGCCTTTGGGCACGTTCGAACCGCAGCTGGTGACCCGTGAAACGGATGACACCGAAACGCCGGCCGTGGTGTTAAATGGCGTGGAACAAGATGCTTCGTTCATCAATTTTTACTTCCCCGGAAAACTCGGCAGCATCATGGCGTTTGAAATGCGCTATGGGCACCTCACGGCGGGAACGTTGAGCAATTCACCCAGCCTGCCCCCACCCGATTTAAACCCCGCCGCAATCAGCAGCTTGCGCGCCTTTTTACGCAACTTACCAACTAATAACATTTCCGGTGATGAAAGCGATGCCATGGCGGTGATGAGTTTTGAAATCTGTTTGCAAGTGCGTCTGGCCAGCACCACAAGCTCCGATTTATCACCCGACGACAACGAAAGCTGCGCGCCACTGGTGATTACCCTCCCCCCCCTTGGCACCTCTCCTCCCACAATCACCGCAGGCGGATACAGTCCCAAATTTTCAACACCTTCCAATCCGCTGATGACCAGCAACGGCTTTAAAACTCAATCCGGCGGCTCTGCCTTCAAGTTCGGCATCGATTTTGGTGGTACCTCGAGTGCGGACGTACAAGGGTATAAAGAGACCATCCATGCCAAACTGCCGGTGACGATTTTTGGCGTAAAATCCAGTTTCTTAGATGTCGATGTCAGCGCTCAACTCGTGCCTGACTATCCTGGCAAACCCGCCGAAGATGACAATAGCTTTCGCATCGAAATCAGCCACATCGGTCAGGTGCTCACGCGGGTTGTCGAAATACCCGGTAATACCGATATCAGCTTTAAATTAGATGAGCTGTCTTTTTCTAAAGAAATGCCAGACCCTAAGAAAAAAGGCATTGCGGAATCGACCATTTTTGTCGGCCCCATTCCGCTGAGTGCAGGCGCTTACGTATCAGGTAACCTTGGCGTTGATTTCAAACCTTTTTCGTTTCGAGAAGACCACCCGGCCGGTTATCGCTTGGGCATTGCCGGCGGCCCTTTTGCCAATCTTGAAGGCGTTATGTACGCCGGCATTGGCAGTCGACGCTTACCGGTTATTGTCGGTGTTGAAGGTGTGCTGACTCTGCTCGATGAGCGCATCGAGTTTTTCAATGGTGTTGAAATCGAGTACCTTGAAAACCAGCCCTCTGAGCCGATTGAGTTCATCATCTCTCAAGGCCCTGTAGTACGCAACATCTTCACGGGCCCCCAAGGTAAGCTCAACCTCTTCGCACAATACACCGTGCCCAAAATCAAAAAGTGTAAGGTCGGGTTGATTAAAATTCCGTGCCCGGGTTTTGCCAAAGTCAAAGCCACGAAAAACATATGGAAATCCAAAGCGCTGTTCCGGTTTAAAGACGTCATTTACGAAAACCCGAACGCACAGCTCTCTGTCGTGATTCCTAACAGCGGCGAGCCTTTGTACTTTGTCCCCTAATACACGACAACACCTCAAGCGCTGGGGGTTCTTGCTCGGCCTGATCCCCTGCGCGCTGTTTATTTTTATTGCCTTTAACACGACGGACACTCGCACGTCGCAATCCACGCTGCAATCCTCACTACAGTCCAGGTCGCAGCCCAAAGCAGGGATTTCAGACAACAACTCTATCCCTTCCAATACGGCATCAGATCCCATCCAACACATTGCTTGGCCCTTTGCTCAAACCCAACTGTACCAAATCGAAAGCCAAGCAGAAATGCGACTTGCGGGTATGAGCTCTCAACCTGCAACAATCAACCCACAGGTCTCAGGCACCTCTCAGGTCTCAGGCACCTCTCAGGGCTCAGGCACCTCTCAGGTCTCAGGAACATCCCAAGCGCAAAGCGTGCACACCCAGTTGACTGGAAAGCTCCTAGTGAAACCGCTCGAGATCAAAAACGTGGCTGATCAAGTCGCTCATGTGATTGGGATGAAGCTCCTAGAAGCGTCGCTTATGATCGGAGCCCATCAGGATTTAGAAGCCTCCCAAGCACTCGCCCATCCATTCCGAGTGACCTTTATCAACGGTGGGCTACCAGAAACATTCGAGTTCCCGATCGAATTAGAGTCGGAAGACCGTGAGGTTCTCGAAAATTTGATTCGTACGTTCCAGGTTACGAACAGCCCAGATGACGCGGACATGACTTGGCAGCACACAGAACCTCATGCATCCGGTACCTATCAAGCCAATTATACCCGCCTCTCACCCCGTACGCTCAACAAAGTAAAATCCAACTTTCAAGCCACCGATGCGCATTCGATGATGGGCACTGCTGAGATTCAATCCGATGAGCGCATCGAGCTGACGGCGAACAGCAATTGGGTCTCATCGATGACACTCACCGAATCCCTGATCTCCGGCGATACCAACGGCCCAGCACTGAAAGTACAAAGCCAGGCTTCCCTAACTTTAGTCGACACAAAGGTTTCAGATGGGGGGATCGATTGGTTCTTTACCGCCACCCAAGCCAAGCCCACATCGCCCGATGAAAACAAAGCCCTCAAACGGCTGTCTTTCGCTGAGGCCAAGCGCCGTTTATTAACCGAGCTGCCCATGCTCGATGCCGCCTCACAAGGCCGCAGCCAATTGATTCACACCATTCGGGATTTACTGCGCGCCGACAGCAAAATGCCGGGCTTTTTGCTTGAGCAATTGAACGCTCAAAACTTTGCTGATCGAACCCGAGCGGACTTGTACCTTGCCTTGGAACTGGCCTCTACCGATGCCGCTCAAGCGGCTTTAAGTGACGTGATGCAAAACGCAGATCCGCATAACAGTGAGTGGGATATCAAAGATCAACTCAGAGCCACCGTTGCGTTAGCCGGCACCCAAAATCCCAGCCCCGCAACCATTGAAGCCCTGCAAGCCACCACCCAACACGAACACCCCCAAGTGGCCTCGACCGCCATATTGGCATTGGGCAGTGCCAGCAGCCAGCTTGGCAGCACCGAGGACACGAGCCAGCAAGCTAGAACAACAGCGATTAATCAGTCTTTATTAAGCGGTGTGATCTCAGCATCGAATCCTGAGCGTCGAGCTGACTACGTCTTTGCGATAGGTAATACCCGAGACCCCAACATGGCCAGTAACCTAACGGAATTTATTACCGACGCGGACGCCGAGGTCCGCCGAGCAGCCGCCCTCTCCTTGAGCCAAATCGGTGATGAGCGCAGTGCAGAGCGTTTGGTTGAGCAGTTTAAAACGGAATCGAGCGCTGATGTTCGTGGCGCCATTGCAAGATCATTGACGTCCTTACCCGACATTACATCCGATAAAATGGCATTAATCGCGAACACGATGAAAGTTGAAACTAACGAACGCGCCCGCTTCGAGATGGCCAACTTTGTGGCCTCACACTTACACGAGCACGTGGATTTTGAGCCGATCCTCAGAGAGCATGTGAGATCCGAGCCTTCGAAGCGTATTCGGGATACGCTGAATGAAGCCCTGGCAAAGCGTTCGCAATCTCAATAGTTGCTTTTCTAGGTGTGCTTAATCAATGCTATTTTTCAGTGAGGGTGATGAGTATTTTTTCTGAAAAGTGGCCGTTTAAATAGCGGATTTCGTTGATTATTAATTTCTTTCCTACACGTGAAATGTCATAAATAGATTCAATTAATGCACTCTGTCCTAAGGCGATTCTTCTTCTGAATTTTGCTACTCCCTTCGCGGTGCTCTTCTCAATACTTGCTGCTACCATGAGGCGGCTATCCAACAGGATATCGTGTTTTTCAAATCTTTTTATTTTCTTCTTAATCAAATATTTTTGAATGTTAAGAACCAAGGCACCATGCAAATTTTCGGAAATAGATACCTTGATTTCACTCGGCTCATTATGAATCCTTGTATTGTTCGACGAACCGATACAAGTGACTTGTTCCATCTCACCTTTCCAATCACCTTTTAAGTCCGCTATCAATTTTTTTAAAGTTCTCTCTTCAGTCGAACTCAAATCATGAGGTTCAAAACCATCAAAATAGACCTTCTCGCCTTTAGCAAGCAATTCCGGCGATTTTGAATTGCACTCAACTGCGTTTAAGTAGGGGGATGCAAAAATGATAAAAAAAACCAACGAGCGTTGAAGACTTTTAATAATTTGAACAGCACTCATAAATTGTAACCCCTTTATTCTTTATATTGTCAGAGTTTAAATTGGCTCAAAATTATACACAGGCCTTATGATTGATCAAGAGATTCTGATTATTATTTCAAACTCATTCAGAAAAACAAATCATCGAAGAGAAATAAACCGCTGAATGTATTAACTGACCACCTTTCAACAAACTCGAATCGATTATCAGGTGTAAAAGTTAGCTATTGATTAGCACTATTCATTATCACACTTTACTCAGCGGGTGTTTACTATTTTTGTTCCCTTTTACCAAGGAATGGAATCTTCATGGACAAGCCACCCGTAAAACACACTTTCTGTGCATTAGATAGCATGAGAGGCCTATTTGCCATCTATATCGTGCTTTTTCATCTAGCCGCATTCAGCGTTTTTATGGAACCTAAGAGCATGATGGGCTTTACAACCACCAGTTTCATCATCGCAAAAGGCTATGTTGGTGTTGAGTTCTTCTTTATGCTCAGCATCTTCGTATTTCTATATCACTATAAGGATACCAACTTACTCACACCCGCTCGTTACCTGAGCTTCCAAACCAAACGCCTCAAGCGCATCTACCCACTGCATATTGTCATCTTACTTTTATTTGCCCCGATCAATCTCCATCTGCTGCATAACTTTCCTCACGTCACCCATGCGGGTCTGGACTTAAAATACCTTATCGGACATCTTACGCTGACACACTCATGGGGCTGGTTAGACCAAATCGGGTTTAATATTGTCGCTTGGTACCTTTCAATCCAATTTATGATTTATCTTATCTCACCATTCTTTTCTATTCTCTACAACCGAATGAAAACACTGATGGCCTTCAGCGCCATCGTACGCACTTTAATTGGTTTTCCAAACTTGGCAGACTGGGGCCAATGGAATGCGATAGCAGCACTTGGAGTTGTCGTCTTGAGTATCTTCTTACAAAGATGTATTGATGAGCCACTGCAGCGACTTTTTAAGACTCAAAAAAAATTGCCTCTACTTCAACCTACACCGGCTTAAAAAAGGGTTAAAAACCTTAGTGCATGAAACCCAACGGTTACAAAATTAAAGTTTGTTTTTTAAACAACCCCTGATAGTGTACGCACATCAAGTGTTTGACCAAAACTCTTACTGACAACTCTAATTAACTGATAAATATTATGGACACACAGCCTACCACTGCTTCACAAACACCAAACAACCGCGCCACTAAGAGCCAACTGACGGCAAAGGACTTTAGTCAATTCCTCGCGACCTTCGTACCGTTAGCCAGTCACTTTCAACCAACGCCTAGCCATTTACAAAGTGGGGCCGCCTCTGAAACCACTTTAAGAAGCGCACCCTTCAAAAGTCTCCTCATTCTTAGAGAAATTAACAAAGAAGCGAAAAATGCCGTATCAGAATACGCAGATTCTCCCATCATCCCAATCACAACGCAGATACACTTAAGTATTAAGGGTTTTGTTGATGGTCCTGGCATTGCCATCAAACACCTACTAACCGCACTGACTTCAGAAGAAAGAACTGTAATAGAGAGTGCATTCAATCACATTGACAATGAAACCTTCATCTCACTGTTTAATGCAAAGAATTTTCCAGGCATCAAAAATATTTATGGAAATTTAAATGGTACCAATGTGAAATCGGAGCGTCACTTTTTTTCTCATTGGCGAACAGAAACTAAGAAAAGCATCGCTTATATAAATAAAGGCGCAGTTAAAAAATTGAGTTTTTTAAAGTTAACGCCTCTGAGAAACTCACGTGAATTTCCAGAGCACTGCAACGTTTATTTATTTGGGAAGCTTAGCCAAGGTAGTGCTGACTCCAATAAACCCATGAAATTTGATGGTATTGTATCACTTCATAATTTCAGAAAAAGTTATGTTTTTGACTTTCCATTTACAAAGAAAGAAGGCTTTTCTGAAAAAGAGTTTACGTTAAAATTTTTGCTTGAAAACAGCACTGGTTCTCAAACGCATCGTGATTATTATGGAAACCGATCTCAAGAGAACAAGATTGAAGGATCAAGCTTGCTTAAAGAGTTAGGCCTTGTTCGAAATTAAGCTCTACCCTTTGCAACCCTACTTACGTAAAAATTCAATCGCCTTGTCTTGTGCATCCAGCGGAAATGTTTCGATATCTATATTTCTAAATATTTTATCTTCTAATCTAGCAGCTACTTCAATCCATTTAGTATCGGTAACAACCGCTACTTTGGTAAAACTGGATATTCCAACTTCGTACAAATACTTAATTTCATCGTAGATAGCCTTCAGATCAAAACCATCGAACGATTCTATTTTCTCTAGAACAACGACACGCCCATGTTTTTCCACCTTCTCTCGAGCAAGATCAAAAATTTGAGCGGTTTCGTCTCTAGTAATTTTTCCAGAGATTACGAACCCAATACCATTTTCGATACCTGTATCCAATAATTTAATCATCCTTTAATTTCCTATATTATTGTGTGAGTAAACGCCATCAGCCTATATTGCACTTTGAAAATCAGTACAACGCTTGGATCTACAGAATACTATTTTGATCGAGTGACTAACACCTAAAACTAGCCACAATACCCGTGATCAGGAACTTATTTCAGGAAGCTATATGCAACTATTAACCCCAAATAACAAAAAATCGGCGACTATTTAATATCAGCAAACGCCAACCATAATAAGTCAGGTAAGACATATGCACACATTGTCCAAGACATTAAATGATAGACTTCAACAAAATCAAGCGTTCATCCGCAACGACTTTATTGACGATAATTCACCTCTAAAGAAGCTGTTAGAAAAAGAGGTTAAAACGCTACCCGTTATTCAATCTTTCATAGACCTGACAGATAGCCTTCTATTAAAGAAATCCAACAACCTACCCTCACTTGAACACCTATCCCTCATCACCGCAGCGTTTTTCCCTGAGCATTCAGAACCACAATCTTGGCAGCAACAAGCATACTCCGATCCCAATCAACTCCCTGAAGAGTGTTTTCTGTCAAAAAAAAATGCCCCCTTTTTATTAGGAAGATTTCTCACCGCGGCGAAAACACCTCAATTGCAATCTACCCAACGAGGCTTGATTGGTAAAGATGGTTGGTTTCTTGGAAAAAAAGGACACCTCATTGGACTTTTTTACAAAGAAAACCTGCTCCCCAATACGGCTTTTATCCGTTTGGAAAAAGACACTATATCGTTACAAATTTTGTCTGCTGAGAACCCAAATTTAGAACCCAAATTAAAGGTTATTCATCAAATACAACGCTTAAAAAACTCGTCAAACGGTCTTTTCAAAAAAGATTCAGGTCAGTGGGATATAGCTTTATCAAGATTCACTGGGCCAGCTGTTAGAGAACTTTACAATACCGAAGGCCTCTTAACTCATAAAATTACGGGGACGTGGGGGAATATAAGCACTGGACGGTGGGGACTCACCGGTCAAGGAGTTTATGAATCCTACAATACCAATATCAATGACAATGGCGGTCATTTGACTAAAAGACTTACGGGGACATGGGGGAATATAAGCCATGGACAGTGGGGGTTAACCGGCCAAGGAGTTAAGGAAGCCTACAATGCCAATGGCTTCTTAACTAAAAAAATCACAGGGACTTGGGGGAACCAAGGCAATGGGCAGTGGGGATTCACCGGTCGAGGACAGTATGAAGCCTACAATACCCATGGGAACTTAACCATTAAAAACACGGGGACTTATGTCGACGTAAATAATGGGGAGTTTCGATTTAAACCAGATGCAATAGAATCCAACCCAGCACCTAGCGACTATTCCTCAAACAGTCACTCGAACTCCAAAAAACGATCCGCAGAAGATGCCAACCTCCGGAACGCTAATAATACCAGACGGCGGTAACGTTCGATTCAGTTTCGGTATCAATTTTATGCCGAAATTGATACCTTATGACTTTAATCTCATATTAAACCGATAATTTTAAATAGGATGTAATCTCAAACCCGACCGGATCAATATCGCCGTTAAGCGTCCGCAGGGCATAGGCAAAAAGATCAGGATCCATATAGTTTCGAATCGGCTCACGATCAGAACCATCACCTTTTAACTTTATTCCGTACTGATGAATCGATTCTCCCTTTTTCAATGGTACTAGCTCAAGAGGCTCACTGACATCCCCTCCTACGGCGATTTGAATCGCCCGTTCAATATTAGACTCCTCATGCCCCCCTAAACGACCTGCCGAAACAATCCATATCGGTATCAGAGGTGCACCATTGTCTTCATCGGGCCTCGGGATGGAAAGCCGACCGTAAAAATAAACAATCCCGCCAGTAGCCACAAATATAGCCGCAAGAAACGGCACCGGTGCCGTTGCGGTTGCAGCCGTATAAAGTGCAGCAACCGTTGCCCCGCCGGCCATTAAATCTTTACCTGCCTGTACGGCCTTATCATCATCAGAGAGTGCGCCAGCCTGGTTTGCAATACCAAACTGATTTCCATTCATCCACAGATCAAGAATTTTTTGGGCACCATTGCGAGCTTGATTGGCAATATTACCCACTTTACTGGCACTGCCCAGAAAGGCTTGCATACCTGTTGTTGCCAACTTCGACTCAGAGTCTGACATACGCGCCAACTGATCAATAAATCCAGAAGCCGCAAAAATGCTGGTAAGCTGTGCAAGCTTATCCATACTTTTAAAAAGTTCCACCAAGGGCTTATCAAACCCATCCTCAAGAATTACCTTAACATAGGCTTCTAACTCACCATTCTCATAGGCAAGCTCGGCCATCAGATCGAAAACGGATTTGATTCGCATCAATAACACATGATCTTCGCTGGTCACGGCGAGCGTTTTAGAAGACGCATATTTGATGGTTGATACCATTCTTCCACTTTTTTTTGGCACAATCGTTTTAGGCTTCGCAAGTGATCTAGCCGTATTTTTTACCAAATCCATCTGATTAATTCCTTTTTAATTTCTAAATTGAAAGTGACGGTACTCAAGACGATACCCAATAAGAGGCACTAAAATGCATCTTTTAATGCAGTAAACGAGAGAATAGCAGGACATCAAAAAAACAAAAATGTGAATAATACCTAAAATTGCTTCATCTCAACGATTCTATAAGTAGATCTTTGCATAGACCGGAAAGCCAAAAAAGCCAAACACGCTGAGTACTGCATCACGCATACCCGTCAGGATCGGCAAAAGATTAACGCAACCTTTATAACTGACCATAACCACTTCAAAACTCTCCCCATCTATGATATTTTCTTGAGATTTAAATTACCGAAATACCAACGCTGTCTATTTTTTTCGTACACAGCATTCGACTCCACATTAACATTAGAAGTCTCAACAAGAGAACATTTTTATGAAACTAGCAGGAACTGTCGTTTCGTTATTAGCAGTTAGTACTCAACTGGCTCGTGCCCAATTTAGCCCAGAAAGCTTAGATCAATTGAAAAACAGTGTTAATGAGGAGCATCAGCGCAATAGAGACCACCGACCTGATTACAACCCGGAAATTCGTCCTAATTTTGACAAGGATAATCCAGCTCATCTAAAACTTATTGAAGAGGAGACTAATAAATTTTTTCAATACTTGTCAGATCAGACCGACGTTTTAAATTGCTTAAATGAAAAAAGTGCATTTGAAAAACCAATAAGAAAATTCTTAACTCTTTTCACTCATTGTAAAATGCAGAACAACATGAGAAATCCTGGTGGAAACCAAGGTTGCAAGCAGAATGATATATCTATACTTTTCGATATCTTATCTCTTGAATATACAACCCTTTCAAAATTACCTTTGGGCTTTTCTGAGGTAACAATTGAAATAAAAGACAATACGCCCATCACCCTGTACATGCTTGTAGAAAACGTTGAAAAAAGCCAACTAGAAAGAACAATCTTTCGTAATGGCGGCGGGGATAACGAACACTTCCGGGCCATCGAAATCGGCATAAAAGAAGATGACCAACATTATCCTTTGACCATATATGAAGAAAATAGTTATGTTAATAAATTAGCTCGTCAGTCTTATCTAGCTGACAGAGCTGCTATCATTAATTGTCATGATGAAGTGCCAAGATACTCATCTTTGATGGTACACAGATATGGTCAGATTTTTTTTCCAAGGGAACCCAATATCATACTAAGAGAATCCTCGGATCTGGTAAGCGAGAAAATAGATTTGATATCAGATACTATTTTAAATTTGCCGAAGAACAGCAATCAAAAATTCAAACAACTGTTCTTTCTGTATAAATATTTTTTATCGTCAGTTTTTCCGTTCGAAGGGGATGAAGGCGGAATGGCAACTAGAATGATACTCGAAAAATCCATACTCCAGTTCGCAAAAGACAAAGAGATTGTAACTGATACCACCCTAGACTACCCACACTACACTGATAATGGACTAGCGCCTGACAACGTACTCCCAGCCATGTTTGATAAACCTGATGGCTATGCAAAACTGTTTTCGATCAAAGCCCCTCTCCCACCAATTACAGATGCCGGGGAGCTTTAGATAGCACTGCAATCCCACCAAGTAAAAAAATTAAGAAGAAAAACCCCAATACGAGTAAATAACTGCATTTCAAACAAAAACTGGGCTAAAAACCAGCGTCTTATACATCTGTAAAAGTTTGAAATTACACCCAATAACAATAATAAATCTAATCGAGAAGTGCTGTTTATGTTGAAATTTATCACCGAGAATATAAAGCAAAACTACGAAAGATTAAATCAACAAGAACCTTCAAAATCTGATACACCATTGAGTCATATCAGGGAAAAGGGTGGGCACACTTCTGTATTCAATCATCAGCAGCCCGGTAATTTTCATGCTGCCGCTCAACAAAATCATTTAAACCATATTGAAATAACCTACTCAACATGCCCTATTCTCCCAGAATGTTTCAGCTCTACACAACCAGTCAAATCTAAAGACTATCCTCATAACTCTTTTTCAGCCGTGCCCATAAAGCCCAGCATTCAGATGGTAAAAGGTATTACTTTAAGCATTAATTGGCATTCCCTAAAGACTGCTGTTCCCTTGCAAGTCTTCGAAAATATTCAATCTGGAATACTTACATACCCTTCGAGACATTTAGACAAAATATTAAACATAGATATTATCGAACAATGGGCTCAAACTGCCGCTAAAGAAGAAATGGAATCAGATCAACGCTTGTGTGTCGTTTTTGGATTTATTAGTACAATGGAGGACTCACTACAACTAGCCTGCTACTCCAAAAAGGTACCGAATGATGAATTCAAAGAAATAAAGGGCATGCTTGCTAATATTAAAATGGATTTACTGAAAATACTCTCTGGTGATAAACAATACGATAAAGAGGGTATTGTTCAAGATATTTTCCATCCAGATTTATTCATTCTCTTGTTAGGCAATGCTTTTTTTTATGACAGGCCAGACATTCAGCGTGAGCTGAACAACGTCATTCTATATTACACAGTCAAGTCATCAACAGCTGAAATATTCGATAGAGCGGGAGAAGGCTTCTCTGAGTTATTTACCTTTTATGAAGCCTATCTTAGAACTTCCCAATTGTATATTGAAACGGTTGATTCTTCAGGTTCGAAACTGGAATCTCAATCTAATAAAATCACGCAAAAGCTTAAGGAGCAAACGAATATTCTCAAAAATAAAATCAAAACTTATAACACCAAACAAAAAAAGCTGAGTCAATCCAGTGATGCAACGTTACAATCAAACTATGAACTTTATCTAAAAGCCTTTACTGCAATAAACAATATAAAAGATAACTTATATAACTTGGAGGTTAACGATCAAACCGTAAGATTTACTTTGCCCAGAATAACACTTGCTCAGTTAATTGGAGCTAATTTCGGTGATCAACTGAATAGCAGATCGACCCCAGCCAATCCGTTAAACCAGGATTACGCTGAACAAATTAAGGAAATTAAGGGTCTTAGAAAGTTATTTACAAGCTGCGAAATCTCAATCTCAGAAATATTAATCAAAATTCAGCAGTTAAGTAGAGAGGCCGCAGGCGAGGAAACAGAAAAGCTCAAAGATGCACTTTCCGAGCTGGATGACATAGAAACAGAGCCTGCCTTTCTTGAAATTTGGAAAGCGCTACATGCAGCTACGCTATTGTCTATACAAAATTCACAAGAAGATCGAGGCATCTCATTTGAGACAGCCCAAACATTTAAAAACAAAGTGAAACAAAGCGCTGTACGGTCAAAATCAAATAAGAAAAAAAGCAGGGCTATTCAACAGAAAGCTAAAAATCAAGCTGTTCAAAACAAAACAACCAAGGCCGTACGCCCTTCGGAACAAAAAAATACAGAGCCCCCTTTAGTTTACTACATCACCGATGAACAAGACTCATCTGATGATGAGTCCATTGACCTGACGCGTTCCGATATTCGCCAAGAGGCGCAGCGGGATTCAGCCAATGAACAACATGAAGAACGAGTCTTAGCCACACAGAACCAAGACCCATCCTGGTCAATAGTTCGCCCTAAACCGAGAAAAGCAAAACAACTCAGACTCAAATATACTGACTTTGGTCATTTCGTAAATATTCCTACCCTTTTACCTCGAGATACCCTGCAAACCTTCTTGGGCTCGTTTGTCTCACCCAACTATAATAAGTTGAGCAGAAAATTTAACGACGGGTCAACGTCAGTGGAAAGACTCGCTGCATACCATTACACCAAGCACACGCCTGGGGAAGATATTCCTATGGAATCCCTGCAGTTACTTGGCCATCTGGGCGCTTTGTGTGTGAGTGGCTTATGCGCCTCTAATCCGGAGCGTCATATCTCAACAAGAACCTTGACGAGTGACCAATACGAAGCGAGGCTCTCCAAAGTGCAAATCACCTCTTTAGATGAAAAATCAGATCAGTTTCACGGCTTTTTGGAAATAAAACTAAGAAATGGAGAAACCATCCCCAGTCGTTTTAAGGTCATCTATAAAATCGAAAAAAAAACGAACAGGCAATTTGTAATCACTCTCTGTAATCGAACTGAAGAACACATCACTAAAGCAGATCTCAAAAAATTAGGATCATTCATATTAGATCAAAGCAGGAAGCGGGTATGCCATGGTTTGGATAGTTTTATAAGCGACCACCTCATTAATGTTGAGCGTGTTTTGTCTTTTATAGCCCAGCCCGACGGATAGCTCAGGGCACCACTAGGATATTATGTTAGCTGTAATGCAAAAATGTACCCTAGTGCGGCAGCTAAAAACCGCACCATCTTTCAATTAACCTGCATCTTCAAAAAAGGAGGTGATTATGACTGTTGGATAGAGACAACTAAAAGAAATAAGAAAAATAAGGGATCAAAATAAGAAAAAAAATAAGAATAAGGGGTCAGGATACCTTATAGTTTCATTGACACATTTCGGACATTCTATTCATTACCTCACTTAATTCCCCAGATGCTATTCTTTTCTTTATCGTATGTAACGCGCTCGAAACACTACTAGCCCCTTTCAAGCCAAATATCTTTGCAATCTCTCCTAACGAAACACCAGCTTTTTCAAAACAATAATACATGGCCAATTTCCGAGGTATATTTTTTTCCTGCCTGCCTAAACTCCGCTCTCGAATAGAATCTAAAGGCACATCGAAAACTTGGGCAACAGCTGATAGAATTTCATCAATCGACGCACTCTGAAGTACAGACGGCGTTGTATCGTTCAAAATCTGAAAAGCATCTTTTTGTTCATGAATGTCTGATTTAAAGTCCTTATCTCCCAATACAGTTGCCACATTTCCTTTTGAGTAAAACCGTTTAATATCTTCATCAACTCCTGAAGCAACAAAGGCATGATAGCGGCTGTATTTTTGATGCGTACCCAGCATGCCATAAATTTTTTCTCGATTTAACCAAGGTTCTGGGGAGGCTTTGTTGATATAAGCACGATAGCTTGACCATTGATAATCATCCAAAACATGATCGCTTACCCCTTTCGCTTCTGCGGGATTACGATGAATATAACGACTTAGCTGCAACAAATAAGCATCCTCATCGACCAAAATGGCTTTATAACGCCCTCGAAATAATGGGCCGTCCGTTTTTTTAAGGCGATTATAGCGCTGAGTGTAAACACCATTGATGTGCCGCATGATTCGGTCTAAATTCGCTAGAGGTGTTTCAACCAGCAAATGATAGTGATTAGACATTAAGCAATAGGCATGCACTTTGGCAGAGAAACGTTTATGCGCTTCTGCAACGGTGTCCAAAAACGCACGGTAATAATCATCACCATGAAAAATCGTACAACGTCCACGGCCACGATTCATTACATGGTAAAAAGCGTTTTCGTATTGAATTCGAGTAGGTCTAGGCATATTGATTCGAACAATAAATCATTTACCCGCTTTTCAAAAGCATAAAATCAACTTGACCCCTTTTTTTCTTTTTAAAATCAACTTGACCCCTTTTTTTCTTTTTACAGAAACAACAAAGGGGTCAAACATCAAAGAGGTAAACCGATTGATATTCTATAAGTCTTAACGGCAACCACTGATATTCGTGTTAATCAAAACATCAAGCGCTCCATCGATTACTGCCTGACAAGTTTCATCTGGTATATCATAAATACTCAATAAATATAGAAACACTAGATTACTCAACGGAGAGATATCTGATATGGGATTACTGGACAAATTCAAATCATCAATATTAGTAGATGATAAAAATTCAAACCCTGTCAAAAGAATAAAATTATTATTAGAAAGATCAAGATCTTTTATTTGTGGAATAGGTATCTGATTTAAATTGGTGAGTGCACTTAGCTGATTATCTGAAAAATCGATATCGGTGAGTAATGGAAAATTTATGAAAGTCATCATATCGACTTCCGATAAATTTCCTCTTAAGAACTCTATGCTCTTTAAATTAGGGATATTAGAAGTCTTTAATGCAGAAATGTCGGCCAAATTTGTACCTGCAATATAAAGGCTTTCAAGCTCAGGCCAAGTAACATTTTCTATTCCTTCCAATGTACTCAATGGATTATTGTCCACACTCAGTGTCCTAAGACCAGGCATTGGAATTAAATTAAGGCCACTTAGATCCTTCAAAAGATTGTGAGAAATATCAAAACTCGATAACGCAGGTACTGATATGCCATTGAGCACACTAAGATCAGCAATCAGATTATTAGATAAATTAATGTACCATACATTCTCATTTAAAAAGTCACTCAGGCCAGTGAGATCTGTTATTTTGTTATAACTAAAATCTAACTGTGTTATTAAAGGTAAACTAATATCTGCAATTCCATTTACATCTGCCAAATTGTTATTGGTAACGTCGAAGTATCCAAGAATAGGAAACTGTGCTCCACTCATAGGCGTCAATGTTGTGATGTTATTATTTGACAATGTGAAATAAGAAAGCACGCTAAAATTTCTATCAGAAAAACCATCTAGATCTAAAATGGCATTACCACTTAGATCTAGAAACTTTAAACTCGCCTGATTCAGGCCTTCAATACCTCTAGTAGAAGTAATTCTATTACCACTCAGATTGACACTGGATATAACAGGAAAATTTACTGTTCCTAATGGTGTGATATCTGAAATTAAATTATTCTCTAACTCTAGAGACTTCAATTTGGATAAGTTCGCACCATCAAGCCAAGCAATATCCTTCAATTGAGTATCATTAATATCAATCTGCTCTAATGCAATCCAATTCGTTTCAGATAACTTCGGCATATCTAAGATATTCGCAACAGATAAACTTAAAGTTTTAAGGGAAGGGGCAGAAAGTTGTCCTAATACTTTAAAGCCAAATGTATTATTTTGAGAAATTTGAAGATTTAAAAGTGCCGGTAACTGAATGGATTTCCAGACATGCAAGGTACCTTGATCGGTATCGATATATAATGACTCCAATACCCGAAGGTTTGCTAGCTCTTTCCAATCGACTGAAGTGAGATTGCCTTGAAGCCGAAGGGTTTTGAGCGCAGGGAAACTAATAGCACTCATCCCCAAAATACTCGCCTCACATTGAAAGCATGTTTGTATTGAGAGCCCCTCTAATTTTGGCAGTATTTCGCCTGACATATTTGAAAACAATTGCCCGCTTGCATCATATAAAGATAATGATTCCAGATTTTCTAACATAGACAAACCGACTAATGAATCAATTCCATCATTGCAACTGAGATACGTTATTGCTGAATAATCAACTTCCTCATCCTCAAACCCCTCTTCAATACAGGCCATTAAACCTGCATCGGCAATAGATCGCTCTGGCGATATACCCAGCTCAGGTATGGATCCACCAGCACTATCTCCTCCACATGAAGATAAAGCAACCAAAACAGGAAAAAGAAAAATCAGCTGAACAAAATCAATAGCTTTAATTCGAAGAAGTTTTTTTAGTGACATTTCCAACTCAACTACTTTTAAGAGTTTAATTATCAAAGAGCTGATTACTATATATGCGCTATTTTGGAGGTTCAATACTACCGAACAATTTTTAACAAAAATTCAACGAGAACAACTGATAATTGAATCAGAAAAATCACATTTGTAAGTCATAACCGTGTTTTTCTTTCTACCCTTTGATAATGGCTTTGACACCCTAGCTGCCTACTTTGCCTATGAGCAATGCTATGTGGCCTCTGTCAGCCCACAACAGAGACAAGGCAAGGTTCTGGTCATCTACAATCAAGCCCTGTACAACAAGACTGTGTGGTTTCATAACCACCATCTTAAGTTCAGTGCTGGTATTCAGCATCTTGAGTCACCCAACCACCTCTGTGACCAACTGGCTGATACCAACCTTGTCTTCTGTTCAGGTGAGGTCTTTGATTCCCTCAATGACACCCACCTTGAGCAACTCTACCAATTCAACAACAGCCAAGGGTCTAGAGCCCTGAAGCTGACTGACCTTGATGGGAAAGGTCTTGAATTTGAATTCACCAAATAAGGGATTGGTTGGGACACAGGGAAGTGTCACAACACACCTAGCCAATTTAGAAATAACAATACTGTAAAATAAACAACTGTTGAGGCACCAATAAATATTAGAAGCCAGAAAACAGCAAGCTGAAATTTTCCTAATTGGGGAGCAGGTATCATGCTAAGGGTTTTAGCACTTACCTCATCAGACTTGCAGTATGAATTAACAATATTGTATGTATCAGGTGGAAAATACAAATATGAAATGGTCACCTGCTCTCCCGGAACAAGAGTTGGAAGAATAATCTCAGAACTATCATCCAAACCTTGCTCAACTTTGTGTATTAGTTGAGGGAATAGCTGATAAGCCTTAGGTAAGTGAGCATGCCCAATCCTTACATTGTGAGCAGTTTTTTTGCCAATATTTCTGACAACCACACTGTGAGTATTGACTGTAATCCCTTTTTCATTTTTTTCATCTTTTAGAGGTATTGCAGAAGTATGCAGTAAATAAATAACCAGGTTCGGTTTAAACTCAATATACTGCTTAGCGACAAAACCAATTATGGCTGTGAATAGAGGGGCAATTAATTTAGCAATTATATCAAAATCCATATTTAAAATATCTCAACCTGCCAATCAGTTGGTCTTCCCTTTGGTCTTTGCAACTGCCTCTAGCCAATCACTCCAAACAGCAGCATCAGCAGGTTTACCATCATCTAACTGAGACATACCACCCAAGAACCCAGCCAAATCATCAGATTCAGTCATTTCATACAAGTTTTCTAAATAAGCATACATAGCCTGATATGCTTCTTGTACTGTCAAAAACTCTTCATCTTTTGGCATAAATTAAGCTACCTCTTTTTCTGAGCTGATGATAAACCAGTTGTTGAGTTGAAATCTCTTGGTTTCTGATTTAAGCCACCATTAATAATCTTACTACCTCTGGTCTGTGTCCAAACTTGAGAGCCATCTGACCTTGTTTTAGCAGACCAAGTGTTACCAAATTTATCATTACCAAGTGTTGTTGAAGGATTATCAGCAACCTTCTTGAGCAAATCTCTATTCTCTGGTGTGTCTGGTAGATGGCCCTCTTTATCTCTGAAAATATGTTTAATTCTTTTGGGGTCAATAACATTATCAGGCACCAGCTTCGAAACAGCCTTACCACCAACACCAAAAGCAGCACCAGTTGCAATCCCAACACCAGCATCTACAGCCGCTTGCCCAGCACTTTTCTCTCCAGTAATTACACTGTTGATATTAGAACCAGCTGAATAACCCGCTAGGCCAGCTCCAATGACGCTAAGCCCCTTAGCAACAGCCGGAGCCAACAATATCGGCAACTCCCCATCCGGGTCATAATACATATACGGATTATTGTTCGCATACGCATACCGATTAAAACTCGCCGGATTGCTCTCCAGGAACTCAACCGGGTCCATACTCAGGAACCGGCCAATCACAGGGTCATAATACCGAGCCCCCATGTAAAGCAAACAGCCCTATGACCTTTTGGGCTAACAAACCCTTTCTCTAGTGTCTTTCTCCTCTTAAATCAGTTCGTTGTATACGGTGCTTATATTCTGAAAAAATGAGCCTATGAATCATCTTCTGAAGGCATGGGATATAAATCTATATCCACTGAGGCACCAATTTTATACAGCCAAGTGATATCTTCCGACTCCAATCCCAGTGGTGGCCTATCTGAGAAATAAAGAACTACAGATAACTCAACATCATTACCTTCAATTGATGCAAACTTCTTAAAATTATCCTCAAAACCACTTACCAAAGACTTGATGCTCTCAATGTGCTCTTCCAATTCAGAGGCCTTTTCCACAGAAGAGTTTAGCAACCAGCCGTTTTCTTTTTCTTTGATTTTAGTACCTAACCGAACATCACCCACATTCCATGTGCGAGTACCAGATACGCCAACTCTCGACGTGATATCTTCTGAGTTCAAAGTATCACTTGTAACAACCAACCTCACGACTGTTTCCATAAATAGAATTCCTAAAAATCATTAATGTTCAAGCCTGTTGAGTCACCTGGACCATTACCTTTTTTGGGCTTCACAAACACTTCACCTTTCTTATCTTTGAATAAATCATATCTAGAACCTTTCTTCCTTGGTTTTAAATCATGAGGATGATAACCACCTTTCTCTAATCGCTTAATTTCTCCAGTAGTAAGTTTTTTATCCTGTGGCTTTTTAGGGTCAGGCTTCTGAGACTGGTTATCTTGCCCACCATCAGGCTGGCTCTGATTTGAATCATTACCATTCGAATCACTAAAGATAAGATTCTTATTTCTTTCTCCAAGGCTGTCATTGATGCTATCTCCTATTATCCCACCAATAGCCAGTCCACCAGCGGCAATTCCAAGACTTTTTACCAATGGTGGTATTGCTGGTGCGGCTAATACCAGAGGAAATTGGCCATCAGGGTCAAAGTACATGTAAGGGTTGTTGTTAGCGTAAGCATACCTATTAAACGATGCTGGATTCGCCTCGGTAAATTCCACAGGGTCCATCGACAAGAACCGACCAATCACAGGGTCATAATACCGAGCGCCCATGTAAAGCAACCGCCAGTGCGTCTGTTCAGCCCTACCAAGGCTTTCTCTAGTGCTTTTCTCCGCTAAAAATAGCCACTTAAGTACGATGCACTCATTATTCTAACAGACTATTCATAGCCCTCAACTGGTTGCTCATGAATCAGTTGGAATGCTATCCGTATCGCTCAATCTGAACCACTGTCCACCATAAATCAACGGTGCTCGACTGTTCCTGTCTCCCATTACTCTGTCTGAAGCTTCGCTCAGCTCTCTGTCCAGTTGCTCATGTCTGTAGATGTATACTTGGCCATCCTCACATAACGCTGTCAATAAATAACTGGCCGCGTGGGTCTCGTTCCATCCAGTCACGCAAGTTGAAATCTGTACTATCTTCTTACCATCGATGCTTTGTTCTTCCATGAATATGTCCCTAATTTTAACTTCGGCATTTTCACTCTAATCCACAACCATGAATCTGGTAATTACTAAAACTGAGATTCGTAACTTTTAATCTCATCACAAAGACTAGCTTCAACAGCATTTATGAGGTTTTCAATCTCATTTATTTGCCTTAGCAACCCTAGATAATCAAACGACTTTAAAGAAATCGGGTACGTATCATACTTATCTCCCTTCCACCTCATCACTTTTGGCTTATGAAATGAAATATCCGTGTGAGCAAGCTGGCTGTTCCTTAATTCTAAGAGTCTTTTGTGAACATGCTTGAGCGTTTTTGGTACATGTTGTTTTTCAGAGAGGGTGTGCTTGGGTATGTGAATCCCTTTATTAGAAACAAACGGACGCGCATACGTGACCGCTATATCACGCAACATGACAACTTTTATATCGTTCTTCCTATATCTTTTGAGCATCTTCAGAGTATGCCGAGCGGTATCCATATCAACCGAGTGCAACCTCAAAAAACAATATTTTTCAAAATCCTTTTCATTCATAACGGCTTCAAGTTAGCTAAACAAATCGAATGATACCTTCCCACGTAATCAATTCCCACCACTCGGGTGCGTCCGCCGATGAACCTGCCTCAATTTCTCAATACTCACCTTCGTATAAATCTGAGTCGTATTCAGCTCAGCGTGGCCGAGCATTGCTTGAATAAACCGGATGTCGCACTGATTATCAAGCATGTGAGTAGCGGCCGAATGACGTAGAGCATGGCAAGATGTACCGGCCTTACTGATACCCGCCTTCTTGATGTTCTGGCTCACCATGTCGCTGAGGTACCCCTTCGTCATTGGCTTACCGAACTGATTCAGAAACAGTCGAGCCTTCTCCTGACCGAAACTATGGAAGGGTCGAACCTCATTTATGTACCGCTCTAGCCAATGAATAGCCCGCTTCCCAACTGGAAGTATCCGGTCTTTGCCACCTTTCCCCTGTTTGATAAATACCGTCTCACGATTCAGGTCGAGGTCATGCACTTCTAGACGGATGCATTCGAGCCTCCGTATCGCCGTTGAATAAAGTAACTCCAGTATCGCTCTATTTCTGATGCCAAAAGGCGTACCCACATTCGGCTGTTCAAGTAATTTATTCACTTCATCAACCGTCAGTACCTGTTGTGGCAACGTCTGGCGTTCCTTTGGAAGGTCTATCTCAGAAAGTGGGTTGAACAGAATCACTTTCTTTCTGGCGAGATATTTAAAGAACTGTTTAACCGCCGATAACAGGCTCCGCTGAAAGGCATGGCTCAAGGGCTTATCTGTGCCTTCTTTCTTGAAGTAATACAGGTGCCGCTGGTAACTCTCTATCACGTCCACATCGATTTGCTGAGGTGTGGTGAGGTCTCTAGTCTCGCACCAGCTAATGAACCTCCGAATCGACACTGTCCGGCCATACACAGTCGCTTCACTGAAGTGTCGAATACGCATTGCCTCTTGGTATTCTTCTAGGTATGAGGTCATGGTGTTGTTATCGTTCATGGCGGTGCTCCTGTTGTTATTATTTGGATGTACGATGCAAATTCCCGCTCTTCGCCTGTGTGCCATTTTCATTAAATACCAGACCACTCAGGCTAAGTGCTTGTTATTGAATTAGAAGTGCTGATTTCAGTACCCAGACACCCCCCAAACTTAGGCCATACTCGACCCATACCGGTCAGACGGGTTCAGGTTCTTGGTATCGATGAGACCCATTAATTGCGCTTTCTGAGGTACGGATGCATCGCACAACAACTCGTACACTAGAGGATTACCATGGCCGCCAGAGTGGATATACAAATATTCGAGGTCGGTTAATCTTCCACAATGCGTTTTTAACTGGGCATCACTCCACTGAGTGAAATCTCTAATGTCTTTCCGGCTGAATCGGAAGTCAGAGTACAGAATCTCATCCCGCTGACAGGCTTCCCGTACCATTTCCTGAATCAGATTTAACAGATTCCGCGTTTGCGGCGGCAACTCATCGAGTGACCGACCTAGCACCTCATGTGCAAGCTCATTCGCAATCCGGATATCATTGATTTGAACTTCGATGTACTCAATGGTCTCACCATTTCTGACCATTGTCTTAACTTCCCGCTGGTATTGATGCAAAAAAGCGATGCTGTCGATAAGCGTGAGGTACTTCTCATGGTCTCTTCTGGCTCGAGTTCTAGTGCTCAAGAACGTCAACTGTTCAGCATACGGGTTGATGACCATCAGTGGCCGCAAGAGCCTTTGTGCATTCCGGTGCAACTGAACCCTATTGAGCTTTGCATTCGTCGCCTCTAAGCCTTGAAGCGTTCTCTTGAACCTCTGGTAGCCATGTATGGCCTCGGTTTGGCCTCTAGATTCATTTACCGTGAGTACCAAGCAACGATTTACCAACTCTTCATCGATATCAATGGAAGTGGTGGTCATTATCAGCATCACTGGTCCCTCGACCTGGTAGGTTTTGGTAACGGTATCGCCAGAGTTCGCGTCTTTAGTGGTACTGGACAGTGAGACCCGCCCCTCGGACTGAAGCAATTTCAGACCATATGAGTTCCCAATACCATCCTCTTCTGAGATAGCCAGGACCTTCCGCCTCAGGCTGTCACGTCCCATGTAATACAGGCTTTGACCTGTCATCGCTGAGTACTGAACACGGTCTTCATCTGGCATTAGCTCTAGAACCGCTTCCATCAGGCTGGATTTACCCGCCGCTGAAGTGCTTTGAATCAGGATTGCGAGTGGCCTTCTGAGTTTTCTAGACGATAAAGCGATGTAAGTGACGAGTTTATTCGTCTCTTCGCCGACAAGGCCACAAGTATCGAGGTCTTTCAGTATCTGTTGAAGCAAATCGGGTTGCTTTAATAAGGCCAGAGCCTGTTCTTGGTCAGATTGAGTCATTGGTTCTGGTTCAGTGGTCTCCTGAGTCTGGTCCAGTGTCTTATCGCGAATGCCCTCGAGCTTAGTGATGACCCGACCGATGTCCCTTTTAATGATATTTTCTTCGAGATTGAATTCTTCAGCGGTGGCTTTTATAAACTGATGGCGGTTTTTGGCGGCATAGAGGTCTAGGGTATCCACGAACATCCGGTCATTGGACTCAGCTGAGATATTCACCTTCAACACCTCATAGGTTCGGTTGTTATCGAGACCTCGAACACGGTAATACTGCTCACCGAATTTAAAGATAATCTCTTTGCTCGTGACCCGCATGTTATCGGCATTGCTAGAACCATTGAGGCTAGATTCAGCCTCTTTAACCAAGGCTTTCAGCGCCTCTGTACCGCCTTTTTGCAATACATCATTGGCGTCACAACCATTAGAAAAAGACGCCACTGATACCGATATACCAGCCCCTGACATGCTCTTTTTGATTGACTCCGTGTCAGCCTTAACCGCTAATATCACGGCTTTGAAGCCAGCACCCTTGATGTAATCTGGAATGAGCTGAGCATCCGGAACAGCAATCACATTCCTGAACCCTGACACCCAAAAACTCATCGCATCAAAAACCGAATCCGTCACTATCAGTGGGAACTCTTTACTGACCGCACTCGCATTTAAGATGCCACTCGATTTAATCGGCAATGTGAGGTGCTGAGCGGTTCCTTTCTTCAGCCGCTTGCCTAGCACCTTACGACCATAGATTTGCACGAGCTGATTCTTGGCATCGAAGACCGGCACTGTTATCGAACCATTGAAGTGCTCATGGCCTGATTCTCTGAAGATACCGAGCGTTTGAAGTTCCTCTCTGAGCTTACCTCCAGCCTTCGACTTTTTATCTGGCAACACTGAACTTAGAGTCCGATTGCTGTAGCCCACCCCGAAATGCTCTAGCATCTCAGCATCGTCGAACCCTCTAGACCTGAGGTACTCAATGGCTACAGGCGAAGATTTAAGCGCCTCCTGATAATAAGAGACCACTCGGTTTATTGCTTCCTGAGAGCCCTCTGCGGCACTCTCACTGAATGTGATTTCATCGTTATTATTCATGGCTTTATCTTTTTTACTGTATAACCTATTGTTATTAAATATCTCAAAAATAGAGAATATCGGTAAAACAACCCATTCTAAAGACGGATTCAGGCTAATAGAAGTCTTAAAAACGACCAGCTCTCTAGGTTAACTATCACGGACGACAAAGGATATTCAGGTCATGGCGACCATCAGACGAACCATCACTGATACTGAGAAACGGATTGCCGCTAAGTTAAAGGCAACGCGCAAAGAACGCGGACTCACCCAGACTGGCCTTGCTGAGCTATTGAATGAAAGGCTCGAGAAGAATGTATATCAGTCCACCATAAACGATTTGGAATCTGGTATGGTCAGGCTTCATGGCGAGATGATTGTGGTACTCTGTGAGGTATTGAAGCTTGATGCGAATGAGTTGCTAGGTGTGCCGCCGATGGACCTGTTAACAGTTAACCCGAAATTGCTGGATGCTCAACGATTGCTGAGTCAGTTGAAACCGCAACAACGACGGCTAGTGATTGAGAATCTCGTTCAGGATATTAAGGATGTGCTGAAAGAGTGAAAAATACATGAAGAGAGAATACCTAAGATTGCTCCAACACCGAACCGCTTATCTTTCCATCGGAAAATCATCTTTGCGCAATCAAGGTGCACCTGGCGTTATTGCTGTATCCAGAGAATATTTACAAAATATGGAGCTTAAGAAGTTAGCGAAAATATCTTCAGAGAAATCTTTTAAAAAATACTTAGACGAGCATACAAACAATTTAAAAAAAAGTTTTCCACAGAAAGCAAATAAGAACTGGGGAGCTGCACGAAAAGCCATAAATCTATTCCTTCGAGACTGTCTATACAACTCTTATCTTTGCGATAAGTATAAAATTTCAGATTTAGAAAAATTGTTTGAGGTTCCACTCGATAGCTACGTGGCAAAAGAAATATACAGACTGCATTCTAAAGAGGTTCCTAGATGGAAATCAATAAAATCACTAACGCCCGAAATAAGCGCAAAATATCAAACAGCTGCGGCAAAAACCTCTACTAAAGAAAAAGTATCACGCGTTCATCTGGATATAAAATATTGGCGAAATGGTAACTACACTGGTAAATAATTCAAGTGTAATTCGGTTGGTAATCATGAAATATCACGAATATTCTAAAGAAATAAAAGAACCTGAATTTTTAAAAGCCCATGAAATTGCCAATGAGATATTTGAGTATATGTGTTTACCTGAGGTATCCAAGCAACTAAGTTCTACTCATCAAGTAAACGCCAAAAGCCATCAAATCCAAGACATCATATTGCCAAAATGTAATGAACTAGGGATGAGTAGCGAAAAAAAAGGGTTGTTCTCAACTTACGCAACATCTCAACTTCGGCCAGATTACTACATTCAATTAAATAAATCGGGTCTCATTATGGAAGTTGAGCGTGGTAAAACCACCACGAATAATATGGACCTACTAGACATTTGGAAATGTCATATTTGTAAGGAAGCTGACTATCTTCTACTGGTGGTTCCAGTAATCAGGCAAACCAATAATGGCGGCAAGACCAAAATATTTGAGCATGTGGTTAAGCGCATTAGCTCATTCTTCGAACCAAAGAATTACGTCAATGTTAAAGGTTGCTTCATCATTGGTTACGAGTAAGAAAATAACTATTGCAAAACCAAATAGTCACTGTGAAATTAACTGACATTTATTAAGGAAGATATAATGACGCTCATTGAAAAAATACTTTTTTTAATGCTACTTTTCACATCCGCCAATAGTCAAGCCCAAGACATTTCGATTCAAAACGGTTTTATAACCGGTAATACTT
>CAZECE010000056.1:0-27407 GCA_964510525.1 uncultured Pseudomonadales bacterium
CGGCAAGACCGCAGCCTTCGCATTGCCGTTACTGTCCGGGATTAACGTGCAGAACAAGGGCGTCCAGGTCCTTACGCTCACGCCGACTCGTGAACTGGCCATTCAAGTGGCCGAAGCGTTTCAGCATTACGCGTCGCACATCAAAGGATTTCATGTACTGCCTGTATACGGCGGCCAGGAATACAGCGGTCAAATCCGCCAGCTCAAACGCGGTGTACAGGTTGTCGTCGGAACCCCCGGCCGCCTGATGGATCACATGCGCAAAGGAACCCTGAAGCTCGGCGGTCTGCAGGCCGTGGTCCTGGACGAAGCCGATGAAATGCTGCGCATGGGTTTTATCGATGATGTTGAGTGGATTTTGGAGCATACGCCCGAACAGCGCCAAATTGCCCTGTTCTCAGCGACCATGCCCAAAGAAATTGCCAAGGTTGCCAATAAACATCTGAACAACCCCGAACACATTAAAATTAAAACCGCGACCACCACCGCTGAGCGCATTCAGCAACAGTATTGGTTGGTTGAAAATACTCATAAACTGGATGCCCTCACTCGCATACTGGAACTCGGTGAAACTGACGGCACTATCATCTTTGCACGCACCAAAGCCAGCACCACTGAGCTGGCCGAAAAACTTCAAGCCCGCGGGTATCGGACGGCCGCCCTGAATGGCGATATTACTCAGGCGCTGCGCGAAAAAACCATTGATCGACTCAAGCAATCGAAAATCGATATCTTAGTGGCCACAGACGTCGCCGCTCGAGGACTGGACGTGGATCGTATCAGCCATGTAATCAACTATGACGTGCCCTATGACACCGAATCCTATGTTCACAGAATTGGTCGCACGGGTCGTGCAGGGCGCGAAGGTACGGCGATCTTGTTTGTCGCGAAACGTGAAATGCGCATGCTGAACGCCATTGAAAAAGCCACCGGCAAACGCATCAACCGCATGACGTTACCGTCCACCGAAGACATCAACCAAAGACGCATTCGTAACTTCAAAGACAAAATCAGCCAAACCTTGGCCACTGAAGATTTAACCTTCTTCTCGAATTTGATCCAAGAGCTGCACAACGACAGTGGTGCTGATCCACTGGATATTGCCGCGGCCCTCGCTAAATTACTGCAAGGCCCAACGCCTTTACTGCTGAAAAAACAACGCAAACCACAAAGTGAACCGACTGAACGAACGAAACGCCCGAAAAAGCGAGCGCCCAATACCAGCCGATTTCAAAAACCGGACTTTAAGAAAAGTGGCGCTAAAAAAACGGGAGCGAAAAAAAGTGCTGGATATAAAAAGTCAGGTACGAAAAAATCCAATGATAGCGAGCGCCCTTACCAGCGCAAACGTCGTCCCGCGGCCACTAAGACCAAAGCACACCGGTAGAAAGTAAAAACCCTCAGGAGCGCGTGGGGCACGGAATGCCTGCAACTCAAAGTACACCACCACAAGCGTTATTTGATGGCCTACCGTACTTGTTGGAGCAAATACCGCGTGCCTCGCTTGCGCCAATTCAACACAACGACTTTAGCATCTCACACGAGTTTCTACTGGCTTACCAAGGCAGCAAAGCGACACTCAATGCGTATCGGCGCGAGCTGGAGCGTTTGCTGCAGTGGGCTTGGTTTGTGGCCAATCGATCCTTAGCCACGTTAACACGCCAAGACCTCGAAACTTTTATGGGGTTTTGCCAAGATCCACCCAAGACTTGGATCGGGCTGAAGAAAGCGCCTCGATTTTTGAATACCCCCCAGGGCGAGCGCTTACCAAACCCAGAGTGGCGCCCTTTTGTCGTCAGTGTCAGTAAAACACAACGTAAAAACGGTGTCGTGCCGAAGGTCGAGGATTTCCAGCTATCGAACACAGCCGTGCGTGAAATTTTGGCGATCTTAAGCAGTTTTTTCAGTTATCTGCATCAAGATGCCTATGTCGCGACAAATCCGGTCGCATTGATTCGACAAAAAAACAAGTTCTTCACCCGACAACAATCGCAACGCCAAGTACGACGTTTAAACGGGATGCAGTGGGATACCTTGATTTCGACGGCCAAACAGCTCGCTCAAGATGATGCAGATATGCACGAGCGCACCCTGTTCATCATGAGTTGTTTGTATTCGATGTATTTGCGTATTTCAGAGTTGGCAGCCAGTGAGCGATGGGAGCCGCAGATGGGTGATTTTGCGCGAGACTCGGATGGGCTGTGGTGGTTTCATACTCTGGGTAAAGGCAATAAAAGCCGCGACATTGCCGTCAGCGACGACATGCTCGAAGCCTTAAAACGCTGGCGACGGCATTTAAACATGAGCGCACTGCCCAGCCCAGGCGATACCTTTCCGTTGCTACCCAAAGTTCGTGGTAAAGGCGCAATCACCAGCACCACCTATTTACGCGAAGTAGTGCAACTGTGTTTTGACCAAGCGGAATACCGCTTGCGCGAGCAAAACTTACCGGATGAAGCCGATAACTTGCGTGCCGCCACTGTGCATTGGCTGAGGCATACCGGCATTTCAGAAGACGTCAAAACCCGGCCCAGAGAACACGTTCGAGACGATGCAGGCCACAGTTCAAGTGCGATCACCGATCGCTACATTGATGTTGAGAGTCGAGAACGCCATCGCACGGCGCGGAAAAAATCGCTGGAAATGGAATAACGCTTATAAAACGGGTCTGTTTCGTTCCTTAAGGCGATATAACATCCAGTGTTGGGAAGTACGTTTTGTACCTTCCTTTGTCACGAGTCAGAATACGCCACCCCTTCACAGCAGCATGTGCTCCAATATAAAAATCAGGTAATGGAGATCGCTTCTCACCACCGGCCCTTCGGTATTTTAAAAAACATTTGCCTGCAAGAAATGCTGATTCATAAGGCAGTTCATCTCGATAAATATAATCAGACGGCAATGCACTCTCTAGCTCTTCAATTCGATTGAAGCCAACAGAAATTTCCGAGTAAATAATGGGATTTATGTACAGAAGGTCATTTTCAGCCGATTCAGCAAGCGTGGTGGAAGACCAATCGAACCAATCACTGTCTTCTGTAAATACGTCTAACAACACATTGCTATCAACCAATATAGGCATTATTTTTTGCGTGTTAGGTTCATGATTTCGTCGGTGCTCATCGTAACGGTGCTTTTACCCGTCATCGCCTCAAGTAGCATCTTTCCGCGAATGGATTTAGTCGCCTTTCGAACACGCAACTCATTGCCTACTCGCTCAAACTCAACGTCCGTGTGAGGAAGCAAACCCAGTGCCTCACGGAATTCTTTAGGAATGGTAATTTGACCTTTTGAAGTAATAAGCACGAAACTCTCCCGCTTTAAAGTAAGAGTAATACCAGTATTACAAACTGCAAACAAAAAGTCCACCAATGAACAGGCTATAGAAATCAATAACTTATAAAAATAAACGGCTAGGCCAAGAAGCCTTTAGCTCCATCACTTGACTTGAGTGCCTTGCTCTTCGAAATAGTGCTTTACCACTGCTCGGCAATCGCCTTGCAGCTCAATGATCCCTGATTTAACAGACCCGCCCGAGCCACACAGCTGCTTCAAGGACTTTGCCAAGCTTTTAAGGCTGGCATCATCACCTGGGACACCTTCGATTAATGTCACGCCCTTGCCTTTACGGCCCTTGGTATCTAAGCGAATACGCACGCAGCCATCGGCAGCCCCCTGGTGTATGGTCTGGGCCTGGTTCTTAGCTTCTTTTATTAGCCCTTGATCGGTCGAAAAAACCAACCGGCTGTTTGATTTACCGCGCGACATGCCCGTCTCCGAACGTAACTGACTTTAATCTTACATGAAACAAGCCATGCAACAACACAGGCCCTGCTAATGCTTTTAATTCTATTTTGGCTTTGCCCGTGTTTTTGAGATCGGCCTTCAAGGTATCAATATGTTGACGTGTTTCAGGTATTGCGATCACAGGTATTCGTTTTGCACCATCTTCTAAATTTTCTAAATTAATCCATGTTTGGGCTTTCGAGACCAACACGTCCACTTCACCAACCCTTTGCCCATAGGCACTGCCCAGTGACCACGCGGCTAAATAAGCCAACACTGTATTTTCCATTAAATACGTGCGTTGATCCGAAGCGCTTTTTGAGTGAGGCTTCTGCTCTATCATCAAACCTTTTTCATAAAGTCGCAACGCATCAATTGAGAGACGAGAGTAGATTGGAAAGTGCTTTTGAATGGTGGAGAGAATGTTAGGCAGCGCCTCTATGTTTTGACCTAAAGATGAGCTGACCTTATGAATATTCGATTCTTGGCGATCACACCATTCATGTATCGAACGTACTTTCAAGCCTTCTTGATCTGAGATAAAACATCGAACGTTTGGCTCTCCCAGTTCTCCCGGCTCACCTAAACTCGCTTCAATGACGTAATCATCCGTAATGGGTCGTTTGAAAAACACATGTGAATGCAACAAGGAATCCTGCGCCGGCTGCTGCTTGCCAAAATGAATATCAAAGAGCTCTAACGCCGATAGTACGCTGCCAGCGTGTAGGCTCCCAGCAAAGCCCGTACCTTTATCGTTTGTGTTATCTGCCAGCTTGAACGCGACTTTCATTGCCTTCATCCATTGCCTTCATCGGCTTAGATACCCCCTCTCACAAGCCACTGACCGTCTTAAACGTCTGATCAGAGCTCGCTTCGTGTTCTTATTATTATTTTAGCTGAGTCTAAACCTGACGCCCCACCTCAAAGACACCCGGCAGTTGGCTCAACCGAGTTAGCAGGCTGCCTAGCTGACTTAAGCTCATGATCTCTATGGTCAATCGCATGCGCGCTGTTTGGCTTTTTTCGATCGAATCCGTCAACACATGCACCACATTAATGTTCATATTCGCCAGGGTCGTACTGACATCCCGCAGCAGTCCCGAACGATCGGTGGCTAAAATTTCGATGTTCACTGGATAGCGACTGTCGGCTTCTAGCTGCCAATCCGCCGTTAGAATGCGATCTGGGTGCTGCTCTTGCAGAAGTTGCAATTCACTGCAACCCATACGATGAACACTGACTCCTCGCCCTAACGAGACATAACCCGCAATATCATCTCCAGGCACCGGCTGACAACAGCCCGCTAAGTGAATTTTGAGATTAGAAACACCCTCAACCACCAAACCATGCTCAGAACGCACCACGGGATTACGACGCAAACGCGGTTCGGCGACATCAAAGGCCACCTCTTTGGCTTCTTCTTTGCTGAGCGTTTGGATTACATTGAGCACCTGCCCCACTCGCAAATTACTCGATCCTAAACCAACAAATAACTCTTCCTCGCTGGTGAGCTTTAACGCACTGACAATTTTAGACCACTCCGGTGTTGGTAAACGCAACCGCGACAGCTCTCGTTCAATCAACAAACGACCTTCATCTAAATTACGGTCTTGATCCTGTAACTTAAACCATTGCTGAATTTTTGCTTTCGCTCGCGAAGTTTTGACAAAATGCAAATGCGGATTGAGCCAATCACGACTCGGACTGTTATTTTTTGACGTTAAGATCTCAACCCGATCGCCGGTCAATAATTCATGTTTTAACGAGACCATGCGGCCATTCACTTTAGCACCCCGACACCGGTGCCCGACTTCCGTATGCACATGATACGCAAAATCTAATGGAGTGGCCCCAACCGCCATATCCACCACATGACCTTCCGGCGTAAAGACATAAACCCGTTCATCGACCACGTCTTGACGCAGCTCCGTCACCAGTTCTTGAACATCTTCATTACCCAGGTCTTCTTGCCATTCGAGTACTTGGCGCAACCAGGCCAATTTGTTTTCATAGGCACTTTCAGCGGCCAATGTGCCTTCTTTATAATGCCAATGGGCACAGACCCCCAACTCGGCTTCTTCGTGCATTTGGTGCGTGCGTATTTGTACTTCTAACACCTTACTTTCAGGCCCCAACACCGCCGTGTGCAACGAGCGATACCCATTTTCTTTCGGCGTGGCAATGTAATCATCAAACTCTTTTGGAATGTGATGCCACAACCCATGCACAATCCCCAAAGCACCGTAACAATTGACCACCTGATCCACCAACACACGCACCGCACGAATGTCGTAAATTTGATAAAAATCGACGTTCTTTTTTTGCATTTTACGCCAGATGCTGTAAATGTGTTTGGCACGACCCGACACCTCAGCCACGATACCTGCGCCTTGCAGGGCTTGCTGTAATTCGGTCGTGACCTGTTCGACATAAGCTTCGCGCTCGACGCGCTTCTCATCAATCAAGCGTGCAATCTGCTTGTATTGATCCGCGTACAAATAACGGAACGACAAATCTTCCAGTTCCCATTTCAAATGACCAACACCCAGACGGTGTGCCAATGGGGCATAAATATCAAATACCTCTCTCGCAACGCGCATGCGATTCACTTCATCAGTGACTTTCACGGCTCGAATAGCCGACGTACGCTCGGCCAACTTAATCAAAGCCACACGGACATCTTCGACCATTGCGACCAACATTTTGCGAATCTTTTGTCTTTGCTCGCTGGACTGCCCCAACACAGCCCCGGTCAGTGAATCCGCCGTCTGACCAAACACCGCCATTTGCAACACCCCTTGAATCAAGGTAGCCACGGTATCGCCAAATGTTTGGCGAACTTTATCAAGAGAAAGCAACTCTTCTCGCACGGCACGATACAAAACAGCGGCCAATATGCCAGGACCATCAATGTCCAGTTCGACCAAGATAGTCGCCATCTCCACGGCGATACGAAAACACCCACCCAGCGCGCCCCAACTGTGCGACGCCAAGGCCAAATTTTCTTTTTCAAGCTCGCGAACCCACTCACAAGCCAGCTGCATTTTAGGGCGATCAAACTCGTGAACCTTGTCAGCTAACTCATCCAACCAAGCCGTGAGGTCCAGCTCTTTTGGCAAGGTTTGAGATACCGACGTTTTGACTTTTACCATAATAAAGTCACTCTACTAAAATCAGCCTACTTAAAATTACCATGCTACAGTCGCTCCAAATACGCGATACTCTCAACATGCGCCGTGTGCGGAAACATATCAGCTATGCCCACCGCTTTAAGCTGGTAACCCGACTCTGATAACACTTTTAAATCTCGTGCTAAAGTCGCGGTACTGCAGGCTACGTACACCATACGCGTTGGCTGCGCTACGTCTGTAATAAAAGATAAAACCGCTTCCGCGCCCGATCGAGGAGGGTCCACTAACACAGCATCCACCTGACGCCACCAAGGATCGCTTTGATGGTGTTTACTTAATTCCGGTCGATACAAATCGGCGGCATGAAAGGTCGCATTGCTCAGCTGATTCAAGGCGGCATTGTTTTGCGCGCGAACCACCAGCTCGTCACTGCCCTCAACGCCAATAACCGTTCCAGCTTGCTGCGCCATGGGCAGACTGAAATTGCCTAAACCACAAAACAAATCCAACACGGTCTCATCTTTTTCTAGCTTTAATAAACTTAACGCTCGTTCAATCAGTTTTTCATTGATCTCTGCGTTGACTTGTACAAAGTCTAAAGGGTGAAATTCATAACGTATGCCTAAAGCGTTGATCGCATACTCCAAAGGCTCCCAGCTTTTTAAACCTGGGTTGTGTACTTGCTGGGTTTGCGGCGACCAGACCAACTCGAGTGAAGCCAAACCTCCCGGTTGCAAATACAAATAAAATTGCTGCGACTGGCAATAATCCAACCACAGCTGCCAATCTTCAGGGGTTAAGGGCTTTAGATGCCGAACCACCAAGGCGACGTGTTTATCGCCCACCGCCACTTCGATCTGCGGAATTTCGGCTTTTGCCTGCATTTGTACGACTAAGTCTTTTAGAGCCGAAAGCTGGCTGCCCACTTTGTGATGCAAGACTTCGCATCGATCGAGGTTAGCGACAAAGTGACTGTGCTTTTCCCGAAACCCCACCAATACTTGGTCTTTTTTAATCACAAATTTACAGGCTAATCGTGCTTTGCGTCGATAATGAGGTTCTTGACACTCAATCGGCGGCAGCAACCCCTGTTCTGGCAAGCCCGCGCCGAAATGCAGCAATTGTTCTTTCAGTACGTTTTCTTTGTGAGTTAATTGAGCATTAGGCGCCATATGTTGCAGAGAACAGCCGCCACACAGACTGGCGTGTTCACAAGGGGGCGTTACTCGATCGGGTGCCGCTTGCAACACCTCTAACACTTTTGCTTCTTCAAACTGCTTTTTGCGGCGCTGGACTTGGGCCACCACTTTTTCGTTTGGCAAAGCACCTTCTACAAAAATGGTCTTGCCTTCAACCCGAGCAATGCCTCGCCCTTCATGAGACAAACCTTCTATCGTGAGCTCAACCGGCTCTGGAGGTACAAATTGACGTCTACGCCGCCCCACTACTCAACCTCCTCTTGCGCACTCAAATCCACTTCATCCTCAGCACCGGCCAACCAGATGTCTAAAAATTCAGCAAAATGCTCGGCTTCAGAGTGCTGCTGTAAAAAGCTTTGTACGCGTTCAATTTCTTGATCGAAGCCCGGTCGATCCAATTGGCCTCTGAGCAATAGAAAGTGCAAATACACCAAGTAGGTATTGAGAACATCGGTTTCACAGTAATCTCGAATCGCTTTCAGATCACCCGCTAAATACGTTTCCCATACTTTGCTGCCACTCATGCCCATTTTACCGGGATACCCCAGCATCGTGGCCATCTCATCCAGCGGCACAAAGGCGCGCTGCTGATACAGGGCCAAAATATCCATCAAATCGGTATGCTTTAAATGGTAACGGCTGATGTAATTGTTCCAACGAGCGCCTTGATCGTGCTCACCTAAATCCCAATAGGCCTCAGCGCTGATCTTATGCAGCATCGCCCTATAATTTAAAACCGGTAAATCAAACCCACTGCCGTTCCAAGAAACCAAGGTTGGCTGATACCGGCTGATGCCACTGAAAAAGCGCTCCAAAATTTCTTTCTCGCCGGCCTGCTCGGCCCCTAAAGACCACACTTTTAGCTGATCGGCATGACGAAACACCACAGATATCGCCACAATCTTATGACAATGCAGTTTTAAAAAGTTATGGCCTACCTGACTGCGACGGTCCGCAAACATAACATCGGCCACTTTTTCGGGCTCAATATCCGGTAGCTTATAGAGCTTTTTGCCTGCTTCGATATCGGGCACCGTTTCAATATCAAACACAAAGACATTCATATAAGACCTCCTACCTCTCAGGCTTCCCTATTCACTGCGTCTTATCGGGGTCATACACCCCCGTCGACAAATAACGATCTCCACGATCACACACAATACACACGATATGAGAGCCCGGCTGTTCTTTGGCAATTTTCAACGCCGCCCATACTGACCCACCCGAGGAAACACCAGCAAAGATGCCCTCTGTAGCAGCCAATTGACGCATCGTGTTCTCAGCCTCTTGCTGCTCGATGTCAATCACGCGGTCCACGCGAGATCGATCAAAAATCTTTGGCAAATACGCTTCTGGCCAGCGACGAATCCCTGGAATCGACGCGCCTTCAGCTGGCTGCAAGCCAACAATCTCAATCTCCGGGTTTTGTGATTTCAAATACCGAGACACGCCCATGATGGTACCTGTCGTGCCCATCGAGCTCACAAAATGAGTGATCTTGCCTGCCGTGTCTTGCCAAATTTCAGGACCCGTTGAGTGGAAGTGGGCCTTCCAGTTGTCCTCATTATTGAATTGATCCAGCACACGGCCTTTGCCTTCAGACTGCATACTCAGCGCCAAGTCTCGCGCTTCTTCCATACCGCCTTGCTTGGAGACCAACACCAAGTCAGCCCCATAAGCAGCCATGGCAGCCCGTCGCTCCATGCTCATGTGCTCAGGCATAATCAATACCATGCGATAACCGCGCATGGCGGCCACCATCGCCAAGGCAATGCCCGTGTTACCACTGGTGGCTTCAATCAAGGTATCACCGGGTTTTATTTCACCCCGCGACTCAGCCGCCTTGATCATATTTAAAGCAGGCCTATCTTTAACCGAGCCTGCTGGATTATTACCTTCCAATTTGCACCACACTTGGCTATTCGTGTCATGCGCTAAGCGCTGCAAACGGACTAAGGGAGTGGTGCCAACAAAGGCCTCAAGCGTTCGAAAATCACTCATATGCTAAGCTCTAAACAATGACTGCACTGATGGGTCTGATCACTGGCTGCATTATGCGGTAAGCCTGCTCACCCAACAACTCTGAACCCTGATTAATACAGTGACCTGATGCCCAATCCAAACCAATCAGCCAGCCTATTTGAAACCCAAGCCAAAAAAATTCACCCTATTAACGTGTTGTGTTTTGGTGATCAAGATCAGGCTGAGGAGGTTTATTTTCTTTGCGAGCAATTGGAAAGTTTGCACGTTTTGGTCACATCGAGCCATCAACAGTCTGAGCTGATCGAGTTGTGTCAACACAAGTCCTACCAAGATCAACCGATTGATTTGATTTTTTTGGTGCTTGATCAATTGACCCTAGCTCACCAAAAAATACTCGCGCAGCTCAGGGCCAACGAGCACAACCATCCAAACACTCCCATTATCGCTCTCATCAATCGAGTCCAGACAAATCCCGCCGAGACCACCCTGCAAGCGTCCACCCAACAACTGCTCAAATACGGTGCAAACACGGTGATCACCTCGCCGGTGTGTGAAAACACGCTGCGGAAACTCTTAACATTGTATGGCCAGCTGCATCAGGAATACCCCATCGATATCAGCGCCAGCTGGGAAATCAGCGGCCAGCGCCCTGATCGAGCGCAGAGTTTATTACAAGCGTTTCTCAGTGAACTCGAATGCCAACAACAAACACTGCAAACGCTTTGGTCGACCCAAAGCAAACAAGCCCTCGTTGAGCAGGTACACAAGTTTCATGGTGCTTGCCAGTACTGCGGGGCGCTGTATTTGCAGGATGCCCTGGCGGCTTTGGAAGACCAGTTAACGGATCAGCGCCATGCCTCAACACAAACTCATGCCTCAACACAAACTCATGTCTCAACACAGACCCACGCCTCAATACATACCCACGACTGGGCAGCAGACCATTTCAACCTAGTGCTCGATGAATTAGCCAGTTTAATCCGCTGGCGAGATCATTATTGGCCTGTGCTGATCCGCAAAACCGGTCTAAACTAATCTTCAAGCCTATCGGCTGCGCTTTGAATAGCATTATTTGAATGGCATTAACTTAACTAAACCAATGTATTATCAGAACTCATGATTGCTTCGTTTAATTTGTTAACCTCATTTAGACAATGGCCTCCCAGACTCCAAGCCTTCTCGATTCACTTTGCCATTAGCTTTGTGATTTTCGTCGTCCTGTTAACCTTGATGGTTCGCTTCTGGTTTCCTCAATACTTATTTAACTCAGATGGCGGCTGGGAAGCCTTACGATTACTGATCGGTGTCGATTTGGTCTTAGGGCCAGTGCTAACACTTGTCGTTTACAAGCAAGGTAAAAAACACCTCAAAGTCGATCTCGCATTAATTGGCCTGTTGCAAATCAGTTGCCTCGTTATTGGCATGGGGATTGTTTATAAAGAGCGCCCCCTGGGTGTGGTGTTTTCCGACAACCGTTTCTTATCCATCTCCCAAGGCACTTTTGACTTTGCAGGTACGGATTCCCGCGCTCTCGAAGACTACCCAAACACCTACCCCAGATACATTTACATTCCTTTTCCTGAAGACCCCGAAGAGCGCAAAGCCCTTAGAAGACGACAAACCGGAGAAGGTCCACTGCATGGTCGCCCTGATCATTTTGCGAAATACGCGGATCATGCACATAAGGTGGCAAAAGAAGGCGGCGTCTCGGTTGCTGAAATCAAAACCAAGTACCCTGACTTAACCCCGTCTATCGACAAATGGTTAGAAAAAACAGGCTATACAGAAGAAACCATCGTTTGGGTGCCATACCACGGACGCTATAAATCCACTTATTTGATCCTCGACCCTAAAACAGGTGTTGTGCTTGGTCAGATCCCAAATCGGTTGAATCCTAAGAACGTGTAATATCATCAAAATCTGGTTTATTTAGATAAGGTCTAGCTCATCAAAGCAACGAAAATTTTGCTGCAGATCCTCTAGAGACACATACATTGGATTAGCTGCATCAGGAAAGCGCGCATAAAATGACGCGATCGCTTCATGGTGCCTATCATGGGGTTCACCTAAACTCACTTGAATCGGCACCAAGCCTTCTTGGCTCTGCACAACGAAATCAACCTCGGATTTATCTTTCCAATAACAAATCGAAGACGTACGCTGACGCAAACTCAAGTACGTGGCGGCCTCTAAGTCCTTTCCAAAATCCGCCCCGGCTTTTGTCACCACTGCACGCCTCAATCCCGTATCAACTGGATAATATTTAATGTTTCTGGGTGCTCTTTTGCGCTCCGAATAACTAAAAAAGGGGCATTTATAAATCAAATACGCCATTTCACAGGCATCGATATAGGCGCGCACCGTATCAACACCCAAACCAATAGAGCCTGCAATTTTACGCAAACTCATTTCAGAGCCTACCGATTCAAATAACATTTTAATGACTTTCTTGATCGGCAAGCTGTTCCCAGCATTAAGCCGAACTCGCACGTCTTTCTCAATAATTTCATCAAAGTAACGCTGCAATAATTCAAGTGGCTGCGAGTACTCAAGTACTAGCGGGAATCCACCTTGCTGCAAATAGCTTTCTGGCCCATGATTCAATTCACTCTCGCAATACTCCTGATAATCAAATGGAAAAAGCTCCACCACAATGTTTCGCCCTGTCAGCGAAGAGCCCAACTCACTCGACAGTAAGGTTGCATTCGAACCCGTTAGAATAAAATAATTTTGCGTAGGGCGCTCCAGCTGAGTATGGACCCACTTTTCCCATCCTTTAATTTCTTGAATCTCATCGAGAAAAAAATAAAGAGGCTTTGTTTTTCCATGCCTATCCCGAAAAAACTGTACAATAGCCGTCAATAACTCTGGAGTCAGATGTCCTATCAATCGCGAATCTTCGAAATTGATAAACACACAGGCTTTCGGATCCAACTCATAATGCCCCATAATTTGAGCCAATAAAGTAGACTTACCGCACCGCCTAACCCCCTGAATCACTAGGGCCAGCTTGTTAGACAGTGACACTGGAAGTGAAACTTGTCGTCGAATGGAGCCGGGTGGGGCCTCATCCCAAAAGCTCCAATAAGAAAGTATTTCTTCTAAACCAATCATGTCTTCAACCGCATAACGCATGAAATAGCGCACGAATATTTTTGTTCAGTGTATTTGACAATAATTATTTGTCAAATACACTGAACAAACTTTCAAAAATACAGAAAAGCACCGACAAAATTAGTAAAAAATGCCGAGCAAAGCTGATCATCTATTGCACTAAAATGGTTTTTCGCTTACATTCTTTTTCCAGAAAGAACCCGTCGATAATATAAAAATCACTACCTGTATGGACCCAACCCTATGAACGTATTTGAAGATGCCGTAAAACAACTTAATGCCCTAGGCCAAATGGCTGGCGTCAGTGAAGAAATATTACAATTATTAAGCTACCCACAAGAAACCATGACCGCCGCTCTACCCATCCGCATGGACGATGGCAGCACACAGGTTTTTGTCGGTCATCGTTCACGCTTTAGCTCCATCTTAGGCCCCACCAAAGGCGGCATCCGCTTTCATCCAAGTGTTACAGTTGACGAAGTAAAAGCGCTGGCTTTGTGGATGACAATCAAATGTGCGTTAGTGAACATTCCTTATGGCGGCGGTAAAGGTGGCGTTGAAGTCGATCCTAAAAAACTCTCACGCATGGAGCTCGAGCGTTTATCTCGCGCTTACATGCGAGCGATGGCCAATGTGGTCGGCCCCAAACGAGACATCCCCGCACCCGACGTCTACACTAATGCGCGCATCATGGGTTGGATGTGTGACGAATATGAGTTCATGAAAAAAGAGAAGAACCCAGCCGTTATTACCGGTAAGCCCATCGTATTAGGGGGCAGCTTGGGACGTGAAGAAGCCACCGGCCGTGGGGCGTTTTTGATTCACGATTTTTGGGAAAAACAAAAAAAATGGAACCCACGTAACATGCGTGTTGCGATGCAAGGCTTTGGCAATGCGGGTTATCACATGGCGCGCTTGATGCACCAGCAAGGCTACAAAATTGTGGCCGTCAGTGATTCCAAAGGCGGCATCTACTCCGAAGAAGGCTTAGATATTGAAGCTATTTATCAATACAAGCAAGAGACCAAAAGCTTGAAAGCTGTGTATTGCAAAGGCTCCGTCTGTGAAGATCAAAATCACCAAAAAATCAGCAACGAAGATTTACTGGAGCTCGACGTTGATATCTTGGTGCCCGCCGCATTAGAAAGCGTCATCACTTCGGAGAACGCGGAGCGCATCAAAGCACCTTATATCGTTGAAGTGGCCAACGGCCCTATTACCAGCGAAGCCAGCGCCATCCTGGAACAACGCAGCATTGAAGTCATGCCCGATGTTTTGGCCAACGCCGGCGGCGTCGTGGTCAGCTACTTTGAGTGGGTGCAGAACTTACAAGGCTATCGTTGGACGTTAGAAGAAGTGCGTGAACGCCTGCATCAAACCTTGAATTCCGCTTTCAAAGAAATGTGGGACATTCATATTAACGAGCAAATGAACCTCCGTAGCGCTGCCTACGCTGTTGCTCTTAGACGCATAGCCGAAGCCATCAGTGCCCATGGTACGCAAGGCTACTTCCGTGACAGTGATCAAGCGGGCTTTGTGACACAGAAAAAAAAGGAAAATGAGAAGGCGTAATATCACCTAATTTAACAGCGGGTCGCCTTTACTCTGGGGCCCGCTCCCAAAAGATTTGCCCAACGCGCTCAATGTGCTCAAGCAACTCCTCGTTTCGAATGTGAGATTTAATAGATAAATCGATTTCATAAGGCAATAAAAGCTCATCCAGCTCATTGCCCAGCCAGAAACTTCTCAAGCTCGTTAAAAGCGATAGCATAATCATCCAAAATAGCCGTTACGATCTCTTCGGCCGTCTGTTTGTTATAGGTATGAGCAGTTCTATTTCGACTTTTAATCATATCCATCCATACCTCTCCCTCCTCCAGTACTCCTAACGAAAACGCTTTGCGAAAGGCGTCTTTGGATCCAAGAATCTCTGTTTGGCCACGGTACTCTAAAAAATCCTTCAATGTTTTCCAAGCCAACTCATAAGTGTACTCAAAACCCTGAATTAGCCCTTGTTTTTCTAAATCCGAAAACGCACGTTGCTTGGCAATATCTGCCGCCTCATTCAACTGATCCAACACAGTATCAAAAGGGATTTGGACAAAAAAGTCGTGCTTCTCTCAGGCCCGCGCCAGGTAGGGAAAACCACGATTTCCCGCGCGTTATTCGAAAAAGCCCAGTACCTCAGTTACGACCTCAGCGAGCATGCTCAGATTTTATTGAAAAAAGAATGGTCGCGAGACGTTGATCTGGTCATTTTTGATGAGATCCACAAAATGAATCGTTGGAAAGCCTGGATTAAAGGCATTTTTGATGTCGAAGGCGTAAGGCCTCGATTAATGATCACCGGTAGTGCGAGACTGGAAACCTTTACCAATGTGGGGGACTCTCTGGCTGGTCGATTTTTTGCCTACCGCTTACACCCTTTAGACCTGAAAGAATTGATGCAAGCAGATCCCTCTCAAGAACCCAGAGCTTTGTTGGACAGACTCCTGCAGTTTTCCGGATTTCCTGAACCTTTTTTAGAAAATGACATCAAGTTTTATCGGCGATGGGAAAAGGCGCACTTGGACGTGATTCTGCGAGAAGATTTTTTAGGCCTGATGTCCATTACCGACATTACCAAACTGCGAGTGCTCATTGAGTTATTACGCGATCGGGTCAGCAGCCCATGCTCTTATTCCTCTTTGGCCGAAGATCTTCAGGTCAGCTATAAAACCGTCAAACATTGGCTGGAACTGCTGGAAAGACTGTACATCGTTTTTCGCGCCCCCCCCCCTATTCCAAAAACATCGCTCGCAGCATCACCAAAATGCCCAAATACTATTTTTATAATGCGGCCTTAGTTCGAGGAGACGAAGGCATACGATTCGAAAACATCGTCGCGTCTGCGCTGTTAAAAGCCTGTCACCACCAGGTTGATGTCGAAGGCCTGACAGCTGGGCTGCATTATTTACGGGACAAATCAGGCCATGAAATTGATTTTTTAACCCAAGTTGACGATCAGTTGTGTATGATTGAAGTCAAAAATAAACAAGCCAACATTTCAAAACATTTTAGCGTTTTTGCGAAACAGCTTCCGAACGCTCGACAGGTACAGTTAGTGAACCACCTGACCGAAGAACGCTCCAATTCGGCTGGCGTCGCGGTGAAAAAAGCTGAAAACTGGCTTCAGGATATGCCTCTTGGTTGAAGCACTTACCCCTGATGCACCAAACCCACCAGCTCAGCCACCCGTTCAGGGTTCGCCTGGGGGGTGATGCCATGGCCCAGATTAAACACATGACCATTAAAGCCTTCAGCCGCTGACAAGATGCGCTGCACTTCAGCTTGCAATCGCTCAGAGGACCCCAACAAAACCGAGGGATCTAAATTACCCTGAAGCGCTACTTTCGCACCCACCTGCTGAAAAGCGGGCTTCAAGTCCGTCATCCAATCCACGCCCAACGCATCGGCACCACTTTGAGCCATCGCAGGTAACCATTGGCCACCGCCTTTGGTAAATAAAATGACCGGAATATCTGGATGAGTCTCTTTAATTTTGGAGACCACGTGTTGCATCGGGGCTAAAGAAAACTGAGGGTAGAGATGAGAAGATAATAACCCACCCCAGGTATCAAAGATCTGAACCGCATTCACGCCCGCCTTAATCTGCAATAACAAATACTCAGACACCGCATCCGACAACAAGGATAACAATTTTTCTAATCCATTAGGGTCCGTGTACAACCATTGCTTTAATGTCGCAAAATCCCGACTGCCTCGGCCTTCCACCATGTAAGCCGCCAAGGTCCAAGGGCTGCCCGAAAAACCAATTAAAGGCACTCGATTTTCCAAACCCGTTTTAATGTGATCGACCGCTTCAAACACATAACTTAAATCGCGCTCTATATTGAGTTCGGGTAAAGTCGCGAGATCACTCGCAGAGCGCACCGTTTTTTTAAACTTCGGGCCTTCGCCAGCGCTGAAATACAACCCAAGCCCCATCGCATCGGGAATGGTCAGAATATCGGAGAATAAAATCGCGGCATCCAGATCAAACCGCTTCAAGGGCTGTAGCGTCACTTCACGCGCTAACGCAGGGCTTTTGCATAACGTTAAAAAGTCGCCGGCTTGCGATCGCGTTTGCCGATACTCGGGTAGATAACGACCAGCTTGCCGCATCAACCACACCGGGGTTCGATCAACCGCCTGACGTTTTAAAGCCCTTAAAAAATTATCGTTTTTAATCACCACCAAATCTCTCTTTTTTCAAAGCTTATACGTTAAGAAAATCCAACATGCCTAGAGCCGCTTGACGTCCTTCCCATATGGCCGTCACCACTAAGTCGGCACCCCGAACCATGTCACCACCGGCAAAAATTTTAGGATTGCTGGTTTGAAACGCAAAATTTTGCTGTTCAGCGGCCAGCACACGGCCTCTAGTATCCAATTGAATACCAGCCTCACTGATCCAACTTGGCGGATCAGGCTGAAAACCAAAAGCGATGATTACCGCATCCGCTTCAATCTCATGCTCACTACCAGCAACCGGTTCAGGGCGTCGTCGACCCGCCGCATCGGCGTCGCCCAATTGAGTTTCAATGAATCGTACGGCGTGGGCTGTGTCGTCACCCACAATCCCAACCGGCTGACGGTTAAATAAAAAGTTCACCCCTTCTTCTCGGGCATTTTTCACTTCACGACGCGATCCCGGCATATTGGTTTCATCACGCCGATAAACACAGGTCACTGACTTCGCGCCTTGACGAATCGCGGTGCGGTTACAGTCCATTGCGGTATCCCCGCCACCTAAGACCACAACCCGCTTACCTTGCAGATCAATCAGCGGTTGCTTGGTTTGGTGATACCCTTGGTTGTGGCTCACCTGCCCAATCAAATAATCGAGTGCGGGATACACACCTGGCAAACCTTCGCCTTTAAAATTCCCGGTGAGCGCTTGGTAGGTTCCCATGCCAATAAAGACCGCATCATAGTCAGCGATCAAGGCTTCAAAGGCTTTATCGCGACCAATCTCGACATTCAAATAAAACTCAATGCCCATTTCCGTAAAGATTTCACGCCGCTGCTGCATGATGCGTTTTTCTAATTTAAATTCAGGAATACCAAACGTCAGCAGGCCACCGATTTCGGGGTAGCGATCGTAGACATGAGGCGTCACACCGTTACGCACCAAAACATCAGCACACGCCAATCCCGCAGGACCTGCCCCAACCACCGCTACTTTAAACGCAGTTTTTTCAACGGCGGATAAATCGGGTCGCCAGCCTTGCTGAAAGGCGGTGTCCGTAATGTATTTTTCAACCGAGCCAATGGTCACCGCGCCAAAATCATCATTTAACGTACAAGCACCTTCACACAGACGGTCTTGCGGACACACACGCCCACAGACTTCTGGCAGGCTATTGGTCTGATGACAGAGTTCCGCCGCTTCAATGATACGACCTTCATTCACCAACTTAAGCCAATTGGGAATGTAGTTGTGTACCGGGCAAGCCCATTCGCAATACGGGTTACCACAATCTAGGCATCGGTCTGACTGCGAAGCGGCTGATGTGGCTGTTGGTAGCTCGTAAATCTCAATAAATTCCGACTGCCTTTTATGTAAAGCACGTAATGCCGGGTCTTGACGCGGGGTCTCTAAGAAATGAAAGGGGTTATTAGTTGTTTTTGAAGTCATTATTCAGGTCTCGCCACCGACTGCTGCAGCAAGCCATCCAGACTGGCTGCTTTAGGTTTGATCAACCAAAAATCTCGCACATGATCATCAAATTCTTCTAACAAAGACCGCCCCCATTGACTCTGAGTATCTTGCACGTACTCACGAATGATCTCTTCTAAATGGTGTTGATACGCCTCCATGGCTTCTTTTCTAATGCGAGTAATGTCGATTAATTCTCGATTGTAGCGATCCATGAACACCTTGTCGGTATCCAACACATACGCAACACCTCCCGTCATGCCCGCTCCAAAATTATAGCCGGTTGGCCCCAACACCACGACGACCCCACCTGTCATGTATTCACAACAGTGGTCACCCGCACCTTCCACCACAGCCGTGGCGCCTGAATTGCGGATCGCAAAGCGTTCACCAGCACGACCGGCTGCAAACAATTTACCGCCGGTGGCGCCATACAAACAGGTATTGCCAATGATCGCGGTTTTCTGGGATTCAAAACGGCTTTGTTTCGGCGGGAACAACACCACCTTGCCTCCCGCCATGCCTTTAGCAACATAATCGTTGGCGTCACCCTCCACAAATTGATGCAACCCTCCAGCATTCCAAACCGCAAAACTTTGCCCGGCTGTGCCTTTATAATGCAACTCAACTGGATTGGATTCCATGCCGAGATTGCCATGTTGAGCCGCAATCACTCCCGATAAGTGTGCCCCAACTGAGCGATCGCAATTTTGGATTGGGTAATCAAATCGTCCACCTTGACCCGACTCAATGGCAGGCAGCACATCCGTTGCAATGCGTTGCGCCAAGGCACCTTGATCGTAAGGGTCATTGCGGGCTTGCTGACAAAAATACGGCTCTTCCGCGGTGACGGCCGGTTGCGCCAACAAACCCGACAAATCCAAACGGTTTTGTTTCGGCGTTACCCCCTCCACCACTTTTAACAACTGCGTCTGACCGATGATCGCTTCTAAAGAATCAAATCCTAAGCGAGCTAACCAATGTCGCGTGTCTTCGGCAATAAACTGAAAAAAGCGCGTTACTTTTTCAACATCACCGTGAAAATGATCCGAGCGCAACTGCACTTGTTGCGTTGCAACACCGGTAGCGCAGTTGTTTAAATGACAGATACGCAAATACTTACAGCCCATCGCGACCATAGGAGTGGTACCAAAACCAAAACTCTCAGCCCCCAAAATAGCCGCTTTGATCACATCAAGACCGGTTTTAATCCCACCATCAACCTGTAAACGCACCTTGCCCCGCAAGCCATTGGCGCGCAGCGTTTGTTGCACTTCACTTAAACCCAGCTCCCAAGGTGAGCCCGCATATCGAATCGACGTCAACGGACTGGCCGCCGTGCCACCGTCATACCCGGACACGGTAATCAAATCGGCGTAGGCTTTGACCACACCGGCGGCAATGGTCCCGATCCCGGGCGCAGAGACCAGCTTGACTGACACCAAGGCTTTGGGGTTGATTTGTTTTAAATCGTAAATGAGCTGGGCTAAATCTTCGATCGAATAAATGTCGTGATGCGGCGGTGGTGAAATCAAGGTCACCCCGGGTACCGAATAACGCAGACGCGCAATCAACGCATTGACTTTACCACCCGGCAACTGACCGCCTTCGCCTGGCTTTGCTCCTTGGGCAATTTTAATTTGCAGAACTTCCGCACTCATCAAGTACGCTGGAGTCACCCCAAAGCGCCCTGACGCAATTTGCTTGATTTTGCTGTTTTTGATCGTGTTAAAACGCGCCGGGTCTTCACCGCCTTCGCCTGAATTCGAGCGCGCACCTAACTGGTTCATCGCCATCGCGAGCGTTTCGTGCGCTTCGGGAGACAAGGCCCCTAACGACATGCCTGCAGAATCAAACCGAGAGGTTAATTGGTCGATGGCCTCGACTTGCTCAATCGGCAAGGTTTGTTTCGACTCGGAAACGGCCAATAAATCTCGTAAGTAAGCCACGCCGCGATCTTCAACCGCCGCCACGTAATCCTGATAGGCCGAAGCATCACCGGTATTGACCGCTTGCTGTAACGACACCACCACATCCGGATTAAACGCATGGTACTCACCGCCATGCACATACTTAATCAAGCCGCCAGCAGAAACCATTTTTCGCGAGCTCCAGGCAAAGTCGGACAAGGTTTGCTGCTCACTTTGAATGTCATCGTAGTTCATGCCATCAATGCGCGAGACAGCCCCATCAAAACACTGCTCGGAAACTTCACGCCCAAGGCCGACCAACTCAAACAACTGTGCCCCCCGATAAGACGCAATCGAGGAAATGCCCATTTTGGAGAGAATTTTCAACAGCCCTTTGGAAATGGCTTTACGGTACTGACGCAACGCCTCAACCTGAGACAACGCCACCTCGTTCTGACGCACCAAATCATCGACGATTTGATAGGCCAAATACGGGTAAACTGCAGTCGCGCCGACGCCTATTAACGTCGCACATTGGTGAGCATCGCGAGCACAAGCCGTTTGTACAATAATATTGGAATCACAGCGCAAACCGGTCGCCACCAAACGGTGATGCACCGCACCTGTTGCTAATAACGCCGGTATGGGCAGCTGCCCTTTTTCTAGATGCCGATCACTCAACACCAAAATGACTTTGCCCGAACGCACAGCAGCTTCGACCCGATCGCATAATTTAGTGATCGCGGTACGCAAATCTTTTTTAGCCGGATCAAAATAAAGATCAATGCTTTCCGACTGATAATGCGCGTCATCCAGCTGAGTGATTTGCAAAAACTTGCTGCGCGATAATATGGGCGACTTTAAAATCACTCGCCTGGCACGCTCAGGCGACTCATCAAACACATTGCGCTCTTTACCCAAGCAGGATTCCAACGACATCACGATGGCTTCGCGTAATGGATCAATCGGTGGGTTGGTCACTTGCGCAAACTGTTGCCGACAGTAGTCCGCTAACGGGCGGATTTGCCGCGACAACACGGCAGTCGGCGTATCATCGCCCATCGACCCTGTCGCTTCTTGCCCCATTTCTGCCATTGGCATTAACACCTGACGACGCTCTTCCTGGCTGACCATAAAAAACTTTTGGAACACATTGAGCTCAGCAGCGGACATCGGGTCAACAGCTTCGGTTTCATCGACAAACTTAGCCTGAATGCGAAACGCATGCTGCTTTAACCAAGCGCGGTAAGGGTGTTGTTGCTTTAAACGGTCTTCAATGTCTTTCGTGTGCAGTAACTCACCCGCTTGCGTATCGACGACCAACACCTGGCCAGGCCCAACTCGCCCTTTCGCGACCACGTCTTCAGGTTGATAGCCAAAGGTACCGATTTCTGACGCTACGGTAATAAAGTCATCCTTGGTCAGCACCCAGCGCGCCGGACGCAAGCCATTGCGATCCAACATACACATGGCGTAACGACCGTCCGTTAGCACAATGCCCGCTGGACCATCCCAGGGTTCCATGTGCATGGAGTTATACTCATAAAACGCTCTTGCTTTGGCATCCATATGATCCACATTTTGCCAAGCAGGCGGCAACAAGATGCGTGTAGCCTTAAACAGATCCATGCCACCGTTTAAAAGCACATCCAACATATTATCCAACGCGGACGAATCAGAGCCCTCTTGATTGACCAAGGAGCCTACCGTCCCTAGCCCGGGCAATAATTCCGTTTGGAATTTTGGGGTGCGCGCAATGGACCATTGGCGATTGCCTCGAATGGTGTTGATTTCGCCATTGTGCGCCAAATAACGAAACGGCTGCGCCAAAGGCCATTTAGGCAGCGTGTTGGTCGAAAACCGTTGATGGAACACCACTATGGACGTAGCCAAAGACTCATCGTTTAAATCCAAATAAAACCGAGGCAAATCTTCTGGCATCACCAAGGCTTTATACACAACCACCGAAGCCGACAAGCTCGCCACATAAAAATAGTCATCGTCCGTGATCGAAGTTTCCGCATAACGCCGGACGCAATAGAGTTTGCGATTCAACTCTTCGACACTCAAACAGGCACTGCCATCAATAAGCAACTGCATGATGGTGGGCAAAGACTGCTGAGCGATGGGTCCGCACACTTGGGCATTAATGGGCACTTCACGCCAGACCAAACTGATTAAACCATGCTGCTCAATCAGCTCTTGAATGCGCTCTTTGGCCGCCTCTTGCTGGGTTTTATCAGGGTGTAAAAAAAACATGCCAACGGCTAATTTTGCGGGCGTCGCTTTCAGTTGCTCAGAGGGCGTGACCCCAAGGGCGTTCAGCTGCTGGAAAAAAAAATCGGTGGGTAAATTTAACGATAAACCACAGCCATCACCGGTTCGACCATCCGCTGCAATGCCACCTCGATGAGTCATGCAAGTCAGGGATTCTAATGCCACCTGCAATAAGCGGTGGCTGGCCTGCCCCTGTTGATGCGCGACTAGCCCAAAGCCGCACTGATCTCGAACATCTGAAGGATCATACAGGGCGTTCACGGCTGCTCCGATATCTGGCGCTGAATATGCGCAAACTGACGCACCCAGGGCCGCGTACTGGCCAAACTGCCCGTCAAGCCTCGTGCGGCCTGTTTCGCGTCGGTTTGAGAACCGAAATCCCCGTACACCACCACGTACCAGGGTTTGCCTTGATGCCGCGTTTGAAAGTAGTTGAGTTTATCGGCGTGTTTACTCTGCTGACTGTGCTGACTGATAAAGGCTTTCACCTTGCCCTCATCACGAGCCCCCATGATTTGCAAGGTATAATGGCTGGGGTCTTCTTTTAACACTTCGATTAATTGAGTCTTTTGTTGTTGCATTTTGGTTTTTTCGGCCGCTAAGGTTTGTTGCCATTTCTCGCTCTTGGACACGGCCATGGTAACTTTCTTTATGGGAACTACTTTTTCTGTAGAATCTAGTTTTTTTGCAGAAGTTACTTTATTTACCGGTCGTTCGACAGCTTCAGCCACGACCACAGACACTTGTTCTGGCACTTCAGGCACTGAAAGCGCTTCAGGCGGCTCAGAAACAGCCAAAGTTTCGGCAATCAACTGACTGATCATACTGGGATCGCTGACAACAGGAACCGCCTTTTTGTGCACTGTTTGAGGGTTCTGGACAGCTTGAGCGCCTTGAACTGCCTGAGCGTTCTGGACAGTTTGAGGGTTATGGACAGTTTGAACGGCTTCCGCCTGGTTTGATGGGTTTGGATCCGTTGATGAAAACTCAAACACCACCTGTTTTTCTGCGCTTGGCTGAGCGGTCGTGTTTTCATATACATCCATCGAATCCTGATGCGGGCTGAAAAAACTGTTCAATAAGGTGGTTAATAACAAAGCCATTAACCCTAAAGCCAACGCCCATGAAGCCGCACCAGAAGACAATAAACCTCGCCAATAACGCCAATGAAACACGCTTTGCCGGCGACGAAATTGATGGTCGTTAAACCAAGTCACCATATTACCCGGTAGGCCTGACGTTTTGGAATGCACGGCCTTCATCTTTTCTAGCGGAAATTTAGGGGGCGTTATGCCTTTTTGCAAAAAACAATACTCAATAAACTGGCTGGTTTCTTTCAAATTAAAAGGCGGAATCTCAACCACCTCACCATAAGCTTGGTACCAATCTTTTACAGAGTCCAATAAAAAAACATCCACTAAGGCTTTTTCTGCAAAAAGAACAAACTGGATGCTTTCAAAATCCGTCGCATCAATCACACCCAATAATTGCGCCACATCACTGGACGATAAAAACTGGGCGTTATCAATCATCACCCGAACACCGGCTGTTTGACTGGACAACTGAACCAAGGCTTTTGCCACAGCTTCGACCGACACCGTCTCTTCCAGCTCAGGCTCTTCCAGCTCAGCAGAACGCGCCTGTAGCAAGGATTCATTAGCCAAGTCTAAGCCACCCTCGTAGCCTTGGGTTGCAACATCGATTTGTCGTAACAACGACTCTAGCAGCCCTCCGCGGCTGTTAGGGCGTAAAGCCCAGCACAGCAATGCCTGATCTTGGCGAGCAAAACAACCCGACAAATAGTTATAAATACAGGTCTTACCCGCTCCTTGCGGGCCTGTGACCAGTACCAACGGCTGATCTAAAATCACCAGATTACGAATGGTATCAATCACGGTTTGGCGCCAAGGCGAAACAAACATCTCAGATTCAAACGACCTCTGACTCTTTGCGGTTTCACTTTTTGCGACAGGGTTCTTTGCCGCCTGGTCTTTCACTATATCACCTCCCATCAGCTGAGGTGCTTTTTGAATGGGCAAGGAAGGAAGCATCGTGGCCTCATCGGCCACCGAATGAGATGAAGAAGTAACCATTCAGAGTCTCGTATTGTGTCGTTTCAAGATTCACCAGGCCAGTCGTGAAAGGCCGCCTGAAGATTAAGGGGTACCCGTTTCCGAAAGGGCATTTTGCCGATTACTGATAACCAAATCAAGCAAGTGCTCTTCAAACTCTGTGGCAATAAACGCCTCACCACAGGCTTTCAGCAACACCAACCTCAGCTGTTTATTCTGCACTTTCTTATCTCTCTGCATCAGCGCAATGACGTCCGCGACGGCTAATTCATGTGAAAAGGTTACTGGCAATGCCAGGGCTACCAATAAACGATGGGTTCGATCAACCAACGACACGGGCACATACCCAAGGAGGTGAGACAGCTCCACCGCCATCAACATCCCTACAGCCACAGCCTCGCCATGCAGCATCTCGCCATAGCCCAAACCGGCCTCTAAGGCATGGCCAAAGGTATGGCCTAAGTTCAAAATAGCGCGAATCCCAGACTCTTTTTCATCCTCAGCCACCACCGCCGCTTTGATCTCACAAGAACGTAAGATCGCTTTTTCCAGCAAGTCGGTTTGCTTTACCAATAAGCCGGCGGCGTTCTCTTCTAACCAAGCAAAAAAGTCAGCATCATAGATCAAACCGTACTTCACCACTTCGGCCAAACCCGCACAATAGTGACGATCCGATAACGTGTGTAGAACATCCAAGCCCATTAACACCGCTTGTGGCTGATGAAACGCCCCAATCATATTTTTACCGAGCGGATGATTCACCCCCGTTTTACCCCCAACGGACGAATCTACCTGGGCCAACAGCGTGGTTGGAATTTGGATAAAATTCACCCCTCTTTGATACACCGCCGCCGCAAAACCAACGATATCGCCCGTAACGCCCCCCCCTAAGGCCACCAAGGTGGTTTTTCTGTCGTGATTATGTTGCAACAGGGCATCTAAAATACTTTCTACGGTAGAGAGCGTTTTATGAGATTCGCCATCAGGGATGGTCACCACATCCAGCTGACGATCCGGCGCTTGCAAGGCCGAACAAACCGACTCTAAATAATACGCTGCCACCGGGCCACTGGACACAACCATGACCTGAGACCCAAGCATTTTGGTCATATTGGCACTCAGTAATGACAGCGACGCCTGTAACGTTGCCTCAATCCAAATGGGGTAAGCTCGATCCCCCAAATCTACACTCAAAGTTGGCATGACAGTCAGCCCAGTTCATCGTTCAATTGATTCAAATCAGAAGGGATTATACTGCGGAAGCTAAGAATGGCGAGAGCTGGCTTGTAATATCAGTCAGCGTTTGACGCATATTACAATGCTCGGTACTGACCGTAATGTGGGCGACCTCTTCATACAGTGGGCCACGGACATCCAACAAGTCAGCCAAAATTTGGCGCCGATCGCCCTGCTGCAACAACGGACGTTTTTTGTCCTTCTCCGTGCGCGCCACCAACACCTCTAACGGTGCTTGCAAGTACACGACGATGCCTCGCTCGGCCATTAACGCCCTATTCTGAGGCGATAATATGGCGCCGCCTCCAGTCGCAATGACGATCTTAGCCGCTTGGCTTAACTCTTCCAGAACCGCTGTCTCGCGTCGACGAAAACCGGCTTCGCCTTCGACATCAAAAATCCAAGACACATCGGCGCCACACCGAGACTCAATCTCCTGATCACTATCGACAAAACGAAAACTCAGCTGCTCAGCTAACTGGCGACCCACAGAACTCTTTCCCGCCGCCATCGGGCCTACTAAAAAAATACAATCTGACATGGACATTGCGCACTTGATTTCGAGACAGCGCCTAAGATGCGCTGTTCTCTAGGAAAAAGCAATACATCTTAAAACCTAAAATTTTAGAGTCTTTCCAAGGTCGATTCTCAGGGCCTATTGTTGAGCAAGGACACCTTTGACGATTTTAGGTGTTATAAAAACAAGCAGTTCTTGCTTACTATCGCTAACCACTGTTTTCTTAAACAACCGACCAATCATCGGCAAATCACCAAAGAACGGCGTTTTCACCACACTGTTAATGACCCTGTTGCGAAAAACACCGCCTAACACTACTGTTTCACCATCATCGACTAACACCATGGTAGTAATTTCATTGGTATCAATGGAAGGCACGTTATTAAAAATCTCGCCAACCGTATCTTGATTCACTTGCAATTCCATAATGATACGACCATCCGGCGTGATTTGGGGGGTAACTTCCAACGCCAAAACCGCC